>NZ_BAAIFY010000025.1:0-62794 GCF_054653575.1 Nocardioides pyridinolyticus
ACGACCTGGGGCGGCTGGCCGGTCTCGCTCACCATGGGACGGCCGGCCGCCGCCCAGTCGAGCATGCCGCCCTCGAGGTTGACCGCCTCGTGGCCGTGCTGCTGGAGCCACATCACCGCCTGCGCAGAGCGGCCGCCGACCTTGCAGACCACCAGCACCTGCTGGTCCGCGGGCAGCTCGGCGACCCGCGCCGGCAGCGTGGCCAGCGGGATGTGGACGGCCCCCTCGATGTGGGCGTACTGCCACTCGACCGGCTCGCGCACGTCGAGGACCGTGAGGCCCTCCGGGAGCGGGTCCGGCACGCCGTCGACGGTCACGGTGGGGATCTGGGTCACGTGGCCGAGGCTACTCGCCCGGCTCACTTCAAGAACTTGCTCGTCCTGCGGTCGGCCAGCGGCTTGCCGCCGGTCTGGCAGGTGGCGCAGTACTGGAGGCTGGAGTCGGCGAAGGACACCTCGCGCACCACGTCGCCGCACACGGGGCACGTCTCGCCGGTCCGTCCGTGCACCGCGAGGTTCGACTTCTTCTCGCCCTTGAGCTCGCTGGCCGCGAGGCCGCGCGAGCGCTCGACCGCGTCACCGAGCGTGGTCCGCACGGCGTCGTACAGCACCTGGATCTCGTCGTCGCCGAGGTGCCCCGCGGGCTTGAACGGTGACATCTTCGCCGCGTGCAGGATCTCGTCGGAGTAGGCGTTGCCGATGCCGGCGATCGTCCCCTGGTGGCGGAGCACGCCCTTGAGCTGCTTGCCGCCCTCCTGCGCGAGGATCGCCTTGAGGGTGTCGACGGTGAAGTCGTCGGTGAGCGGGTCCGGCCCCAGGCTGGCGATGCCCGGCACGTCCTGCGGGTCGCGGACGACGTACGCCGCCAGGCTCTTGCGCGTGCCGGCCTCGGTGATGTCGAGTCCCGACTGGTCGTCGAGCGCCACCCGCAGCGCGAGCGTCGACTTGGTGCTCGCCTTCGGCGGGATCGCCGGCACCTCGTCGCGCCACCGCACCCAGCCCGCCCGGGCGAGGTGCAGCACCAGGTGGGTGCCGGACGCCTCGATGTCGAGGAACTTGCCGTGCCGGGTCACGTCGTCGACCAGCGTCCCCTCCAGAGCGGAGAGCGGCGGGTCGAAGGTCTTCAGCGCGCTGAACTGCGCCACATGGATCTTCGCGATCGCGTGCCCGTCGAGCCGGCCCTTGAGATCGAGGGCCAGCGCTTCCACCTCGGGGAGCTCGGGCACGTCGCCGAGTGTAGGTGGGTGCGGAGGCATACCCACGGACGATCCGTACGTTCGGCGGCCCTCCTGACCGCAGGATCGTCCGTGGCTACCCCGGCGGGGGACCCGGAACCAGTGACAGGCGTCGCCTCGCGGGCGCAGAATGAGGACGTGACCGCGGTCCGGCCGTTCCCGACTGAGGGGTCGATCTTCCTCGACGCCCGCGGGGGCGACCGTGCGCTGCGGGCCTCCTGGCACGAGGAGGCCGGGGTCGTGGTGCTGTCGCTGTGGCGCGACAACATCTGCGCCGGGTCGTTCCGCCTGACCATCGACGAGGTCCCGGACCTGATCGAGATGCTCCGCGCCGGCCTGGTCCGCGCCTACGACGCCGCGTGCACCCGCCTCGAGGCCGTCGAGTCCGCCTGACTCCGCCGCCTGACCCCGCCAGCTGTAACGCGGGGTTAGGAGATCTGGGCACCCCGTTCTAAGGGGTTCATAGATGTCATAACCCCGCGTTACAAGCGGCGGCGGCGCGTTGTCTACAGAATCCGCTAGAGAGCCGGATACCGTGCGAGCGTGGACCCGATCCGGAACCCGTACGCCCCGGGGGCAGGCCAGCGGCCGCCCGAGCTGGCCGGCCGCGACCGAGAGCTGGAGCAGTTCGAGGTGACCCTCGAGCGGGTCGCGGCGGGCCGGCCCGAGCGCAGCATGGTCCTCTCCGGCCTGCGCGGCGTCGGCAAGACCGTGCTCCTCAACGCCCTCCGCGGCCAGGCCGTCCGACGGGCGTGGGGGACCGGCAAGATCGAGGCCCGTCCCGACCAGAGCATCCGCATCCCGGTGGCGCAGACCGTGCACGCCGCCGTGCGGGAGGTCAGCCACCGGCACCGCGACCCCGACCGGGTCGATCAGGTCGCGGGCGTGCTGAAGAGCTTCGCGATGAGGACCGCCCTCGACGACCGCAAGGGCATGAGGTGGACGCCGCCGGTCGACGTGCCGGCTAGCAAGGGCCGTGCGGACTCCGGCGACCTCGAGCTCGACCTCGTCGAGCTGTTCACCGACGTGGCCACCCTCGCGCAGGACCTCGGCGTCGGCATCGCGCTGTTCGTCGACGAGATGCAGGACATCCCGCTGCCCGAGCTGGCCGCGCTCTGCGGCGCCTGCCACGAGATCAGCCAGCAGGGGGCGCCGCTCGTCGTCGTCGGCGCCGGCCTGCCGCACCTGCCGGTCGCGCTCGCCGCGTCCAAGTCCTACGCCGAGCGCCTGTTCCGCTACGTCTCCGTGGACCGCCTCCCGCGGGAGATGGCGGACCGGGCGTGGACCGTGCCCGCCGGCACGGAGGGGGCGGAGTTCGAGCAGGAGGCGCTCGACGAGCTCTACCGCCTCACCGACGGCTACCCCTACTTCGTGCAGGCCTACGGCAAGGTCACCTGGGACGCCGCGGTCACCAGTCCGATCACGGCCGCCGACGTCCACGAGGCCGCGCCCGAGGCGGAGGCCGAGCTCGCGGTCGGGTTCTTCGGCGCCCGCTACGACCGCGCGACGCCGGCCGAGCGCGACTACATGTCCGCGATGGCCGACCTCGGCGCCGAGCACGGCGACGCGGCGGTCGCGACCTCGGACATCGCCCGCCACCTCGAGCGCAAGCCGCAGTCGCTCTCGCCAGCCCGCGACGGGCTGATCAAGAAGGGCCTCGTCTACGCCGCCGAGCGGGGGAGCGTGGCGTTCACGGTCCCGCACTTCGGCAAGTTCCTCCGGTCCCGCTGACGCGGGCTGTCATCATCGAAGGGTGGACCTCGTCCAGATCGCCCAGCACGCCGACGACCTCGAGCGCGCGACCGCCTTCTACGCCACGCTCCTCGGTTCCGGGCCGACCGCGAGCTTCGACCCGCCCGGCCTGGTCTTCTTCGACCTCGGCGGGGTCCGGCTGATGCTGTCGACCGGCAGCGCGCCGGCCACGATCTACCTCCGCGCCGACGACGGCATCGACGCCGCGGTCGCCCGGCTCCGCGACACCGGGGTCACGGTGGAGTCCGAGCCGCACGTGATCTTCGGCCACGACGACGACACCCTCGGCCCCGCCGGGACCGACGAGTGGCAGGCCTTCGTCCGCGACACCGAGGGCAACCTCGTGGGCCTCGTGGAGCATCGAGCGCGATGAGACCGCAGGTCGTCGCGCACCGCGGCGCCAGCCACGACAACGCCGAGCACACCCTCGGGGCGTACGTCGCCGCGCTCGACGCCGGCGCGGACGGGCTGGAGTGCGACGTGCGGCTGACCGCCGACGGGCACCTGGTCTGCGTGCACGACCGCGACCTGCGGCGTACCGCCGCCAACAAGGGCGTGGTCTCCACCATGGAGCTGGCCGACCTCGACCAGCTCGACTTCGCGGCGTGGAAGAACCCGTGGGCCGACCTCGACGACGAGGCGCCGGCTCGTGACGAGCGCCTGGACCGGGTGCTGACGCTGCGGACGCTCTTCGAGACCGTGGCCGACTACGACCGCCGCGTCGAGGTCGCGATCGAGACCAAGCACCCGACCCGCTACGGCGGCCTGGTCGAGCGCCGGCTCGTGGAGATGCTGCGCCACTTCGGCTGGGACCAGCCGGGGTCGCCGGCGCGGGTGATGAGCTTCAGCTGGACCGCGCTCCAGCGGGTCGACCGCCTCGCGCCGGCGGTCCGGAAGGTGCAGCTGATCGACAAGGCGCGCCACTGGCCGGTGCTGCGCCGGATGATCGGCGAGGACTGGCTGGTCGGACCCGGCATCGAGGCGCTGGCCGAGCACCCGGGGCTCGGCCCCCGGATCACGGCGTCCGGGCGCGACCTGCACGTGTGGACGGTGAACACCCCGGCCCACCTCGACCTGTGCCTGGAGCTCGGCGTGAAGGCGGTCATCACCGACCGCCCGGCCTACCTGATGGAGCAGATGGAGCAGCGCGGGCTATAGGTTCTCGGGCATGGCGAAGAAGTCCCGCACCAAGGCCCGTCCGGCGCAGACCGACGGTGACGTCAACCCGCGTCAGCCCTGCCCGTGCGGCTCGGGCAAGCGCTACAAGGCCTGCCACGGGGCGGCCGGCGGGGCACCCGCGCCGTTCGTGAGCCGCCCGTTCGAGGGCATGCCCGGCGAGTGCGACGTGGTCGCCCTGCGCGAGCTGGTGCCGGCGGCGACCGCGCCGCTGACCCTGAAGGACCACCCGGACCGCGAGGTCGTGCTCTGCTCGCTGCTGCCGATGGCCGCGCCCGGCATGGTGCGCGACAGCGGCGCGATCTGGCTCGGCATGCAGGTCCAGCACAACTTCGGCGACGTCTCCCGCGACCTGGGCGCGGTGCTCACCAGGGCACTGGACGCCGAGCCCGGCATCGTCGGCCTCACCGACCCGCCGGGCGAGGGCCCGCGCCTCCAGGACCTGGTCGCGAACGACACCCTGGACGTGACCGTCCACGACGGCTTCGAGTTCTGGATCGCGGACGTCGAGGGCGGCGACCGCGCCGCGATGACCGCGGCGCTCGAGCAGGCCAACGGCGCGGCCTCGCCGACCGCCCGGCTGACGTCGGTCGAGGCGGCGTACTGGACCAACGTCGGCTCCAAGGAGCACCTGCGGTGGGTCATGCCCGAGCCCGAGGGCCCGCTGCTCGACGCGCTCGCCCGGCTGCACGCCGCCGGCCAGGACGTGCTGGTCGCCGACTCGCGGTTCGTCGGCATGTTCCGCGCCCACGGCCTGCTCGCCCCGGTGTGGGACCTGCCGGTCGGCACCGGCGCCGAGGTGCTCGAGGAGCCCGCGGCCCGCTTCGCCGCCGACCTGGCCGAGGCGCTCGCCGACTCCTCCGACCTCACCGCGGAGCAGCGGTCCGCCCGATCGGGCCTCGCCAACCGTCAGGTCACCCTGCGCTGAGCCGTGTGACTCTCGTCGCCTCGGTCACGATCGGCGTGTGAGTTGTGTCCCGGGTGCCGGGCACGTAGATTCGCAGCGCTCGGTCGTTGTCGCGTCCCCCGTCGGCAACGGCCGAGCCCTTTACTTTCCGGCTGCTATCTCGCGGGCGGTTCGGCTCGCCGCAGCACGTGCGGCTGGAGCCGCGCGTAGCCCTTCACCGAGGCCCGCGGCACCGGCTTGAGGCGGTACGCCGGGATCTCGGCCAGCGCCTCGCACGCGCCCCGGTCCACGAGCACGGTGCCCGGCCGCGCGACCGAGGTCAGCCGGGCGGCGACGTTCACCGTCGGTCCGAACACGTCGCCGAGGCGGCTCACCACGTCGCCGTACGCGAGCCCGGCGCGGACCTGGGGGAAGGGCTCCTCCCGCTCGGCCAGGAGCAGGACGGCCTCGGCGGCCTCCTCGGGGCGGTCGGCCACGAACATGACCTCGTCGCCGATGGTCTTGATGATGCGCCCCCCGTGCTCGACGACGACCTCGGTCGCGGCGTCCTCGAAGCCCTCCAGCCAGGCGACCAGCTCGGCCTGGTCGAGCCGCTTGCTGCGTGAGGTGTAGCCGACGATGTCGACGAAGGCGACCGCCAGCGGGCTGGCCGCGCCGTCGGCCTCGTCGAGGGTCCGGGCGGCGGCGCTCGCCAGGTGCCGGCGCCAGGCGTAGGACTGGAGCTGCTCGACCCGGGCGAGCAGCGTGTCGGCCATCGCGTCGTCGGGATCGACCTCGGCGAGCAGTTCGGCCTGCCACTCGGCGAGGCGGGCGAAGCTGCGCCCCCACGTGCGCACCAGCGCCGCCTGAGAGTCGGGTCCGATGACGCCGAGCTCGATCAGCTCGCGCGCCTGCCGCAGCGCGACCACGTCGGCCTCGGTGAACGCCCGGTCGTCGTCCGCCGCACGCGGGAAGCCCAGCATCCGCCAGAGCTGCTCGGCGACCTCGATGGGCACGCCGGCGCGCTCGGCCACCGCGACGCGGGTGAGGTGCGGCCGCTGCCCGAGCAGCTGCGCCTCCAGGTCCATCCGGCCTACTCCGTGCCTACTCGGAGCCGAACCGCTCGAGCGCGACCGCCTCGAGCGCCGACGAGAAGGTCGGCATCTCGTCGCACAGGCGGCGGACCGCGTCGTCGGTGAAGTGGATCATCTCCAGCGGCGTGAGGGCGACGATCGAGGCGGTGCGCAGCGAGTGGTTGACGATCGCGGCCTCTCCGACGATGTCGCCCGCCCCGAGCTGGGCGATCTCGCGGCCGTGCTGCCGCACGGAGACGGTGCCGTCGAGGATCAGGTACGCCTTGTCGGCGGGCGTCTGCTCCCAGATCGGCGACCACCCCTCGGGCACGCGCACCCGGGTGCCGGACGCGCTGATCCGGGCGATCTCCTCGGGGGAGAACCGGTCGTAGAACGAGTCAGCCATCAATCAGTCCTCTGCGGTGGGTCCCTCCCCCTCCCGCGCCGATCTTCCCCGAGGGGTACCCACCGAAACCGGGTCCAGACCAGTGGGCCGGACCGGTTACCGTTCGCGTCGTGTCGAGCCTGCTGATCCGCAACGCCCGCCTGGTGCCGCTGCAGCCCGGCGAGTCCGCACCCGACCACCTCGTCGACGTCGCCGTGACCGACGGCGTCGTCACCGCCGTCGCCCCCGGCGCCGAGCGCCCGGACGCAGCCCACGTCGTCGAGGCCGGCGGCCGGTGGCTGGTCCCGGGCCTCTGGGACCAGCACACGCACCTCACCCAGTGGACCCTCGCCTCGCAGCGCCTCGACCTCGGCGCCACCCGGTCGCCCGAGGAGATCGTGCGGCTGGTCGCGGAGCGGATCCGCGAGTACCCCGAGCTCCCCGTCGTCGGCTGGGGTCACCGCACCGGCACTTGGGACCGCGAGGCCACCGTCAGCGAGCTCGACGCCGTCTCCGGCGACACCCCGGTCGTGCTGATCAGCGGCGACGGCCACCACGCCTGGCTCAACACCACCGCGCTCCTGCACCTCGCGATGCCGGTCCGCGACTCGGTCGTGCGGGAGAAGGAGTGGTTCGCGGCGTACCCCCGCCTGGTCTCGGTGGTCGGCGCCGACGGCACCTCGCCGGAGGCCTACCGCCGGATGCTCGACACCGCGGCCGCGCAGGGCATCGTCGGCATGGTCGACTTCGAGTTCGGCGCGAGCATGGAGGGCTGGGCCGGCCGCTGGTCCGAGGGCTGCGACGTCCTGCGCATCCGCTGGGCGACGTACGCCGACACGCTCGACGACGTCCTCGCCGTCGGCCTGCGCACAGGGGACATGCTGCCCGGCTGCGGTCCGCTCGCGACGATGGGGCCGCTCAAGATCATCAGCGACGGGTCGCTCAACACCCGGACCGCGTGGTGCTGCGAGCCCTACGGCGACGCGCACCGGCTGGAGTACCCCGCCGGCCAGCCGAACCAGTCGGGCGAGGAGCTCCGCGAGCTCTACCGTCGCGCGCACGCGGGCGGCCTCGAGGTCGCCTGCCACGCGATCGGCGACGCGGCCGTCGAGGACGCCCTCTCGGCGTTCGCCGAGACCGGCGCGCGCGGGTCCATCGAGCACGTGCAGATGGCCCGGCGCGAGGACCTGCGCCGGATGGCCCGGCTCGGCATCCGGGCGAGCGTCCAGCCCGCGCACCTGCTCGACGACCGCGACCTGACCGAGCGCGTGTGGGGCGAGCGGTCCGAGCGGTGCTTCGCGTTCCGCTGGATGCTCGAGGACGGCGTCGACCTGGTGCTCGGCTCGGACGCCCCGGTCTCGCCGCTCGACCCGTGGCTGGCGATCGCCGCCGCCGTGCACCGCAGCGCCGACGAGCGCGAGCCGTGGCACGCCGAGCAGGCGCTCACCGTCCGCGAGGCGCTGGCCGCGTCGGTCGACGGTCAGCCGATGGTGCGGCCGGGCTCGCGGGGCGACCTGGTGCTGCTCGACCGCGACCCGCTCGGGCTCCCGGGGGGCACGGCGGAGGTGGGCGGCGCGCTGCGCGGGATGGCGTCCGCGCTGACGGTCGTCGCCGGCGTACCCGTGCACGACACGATCAGCTGAGCTCGACACGCCGGGGCTCAGGCGGCGGGTTTCACCGGGTACCCGGTGAAACCCGCGCGACACGCCGAGGCACACCGGCGTGTCGGGCGGGTTTCGGCGGAGAAGCTCAGCCGAGCTCGGCGATCGCCGCGCGGACGTCGACGACCAGCACGGCGTCCTGTCAGTCCGCGAGCTCCTCCAGCACGAGGTCCGCGACGGCCTGCTGCTCGACCGCGAGCGGGTGGTAGGCCAGCGCGGTGGTGGCGGAGGTGACCCGCCCGTTGATCCACGGCTCGTCGGCGCAGATGTCGTGGCCGGCGCTCGGCTCCCAGAGGTCCACGAACTCGACTCCCGCCTCCTCGGCGGCCCGCTCGACGGCCCGGGCCAGACCATGGTTGATCGTCCGCGCGAAGGCGTAGTCGCCCTCGGCGAGCGGCAGGTCGTCGCAGGTGCCCGATGCGGGGATGAGCTGCGGGTAGCCGATGAGCAGGATCCGGGCGTCCGGGGAGCGCTCCTCGATGCCCGCGACGACCTGGACGAGGTTGTCGGTGATCCGCGCGAGGATCCGGTCGATGTCGCGACCGCCACGGGCCGCGTCGGTGCACGGCGAGCCGGTCGGGTCCTGCGACGCGACCGCCACGCAGTTGCCGAGCGTGCCGCCGAACAGCCGCTCGTCGTTGCCGCCCAGGCCCACCGTGACCAGGTCGGTGCCGGGCCGGAGCGCGTCGAACTGCGGCGGCACGGAGCCGCCGTCCCCGGCCTGCGGGCGGAGCGTGTGGCGGGTGGCGGCGCTGCTGCAGCTCACGTCGGTGAGCTCGGTGCCGGGCAGCTGCTCGGCGACCAGCGCCGGGTAGTTGACCGCCGAGCGCAGGCAGCGGGTCGAGGTGTCGGTGGGGGGCACCAGCGGCGCGGCCGTGTAGGAGTCGCCGAGCGCGACGTACTGGTCGTACACCGTCGGCGCGCCGACCGGTGCGCCGGTCTCGCGGGCGGGCAGCGGCTCCGGCTCGGCGTCGCCCGAGCAGGCCGTCAGGGCGGCGGCGAGGGCAACGGCGGCGAGGAGCGGACGCATGCCGACGACCGTACGTGCGTCGCGTGGGTCACACGCCTGGGGGTACGGAGGGTGCGTGTTCACCGTCCTCGTCGCGCTGACCGCCAACGGGCTGCTGGCGATCGCGAAGTCGGTCGCGGCCGCGGTCACCGGCTCGGCCTCCATGGTCGCCGAGGCCGCGCACTCGTGGGCCGACACCGGCAACGAGGTCTTCCTGCTGGTCGCCGAGCGGAAGGGGGCCCGTCCGCGCGACGAGAGCCACCCGCGGGGGTACGGGCGCGCGACGTACATCTGGTCGCTGGTCGCGGCGTTCGGGCTGTTCTCCGCGGGCGCGGTCGTGTCGATCTGGCACGGCCTCACCGAGCTCGCCGCCGAGGGGCCGGAGGAGACCAGCTACCTGGTGAACTACGTGGTGCTGGGCATCGCGTTCGTGCTCGAGGGGACGTCGTTCCTCCAGGCCACCCGGCAGGTGCACGGCGCCGCCCGCCAGCGCGGCCTGCACCCGCTGCGCTTCGTGGCGCGCACGTCGAACTCCACGCTGCGCGCTGTGTTCTTCGAGGACTTCTCCGCGCTGCTCGGCATCCTGCTCGCCGGCGGCGGCATCGCGCTGCACCAGCTGACCGGCGACCGGGTCTGGGACGCGGTCGGCTCGATCGCCGTCGGCGTCCTGCTCGCGCTGGTCGCGGTGTTCCTCATGCGCCGCAACATGGACTACCTGCTGGGGGAGGGGCTCAGCCCCGACCTCCGCTCGCGCGTGATCGGGCAGCTGCTCGACCACCCGGCGATCGACCGGCTGACCTACCTCCACGTCGAGTACGTCGGACCGCAGCGGCTCTTCGTCTTCGCCGCTGTCGACCTGACCGGCGACGACCCCGAGCCGCACCTCGCCGTCCGCCTGCGGCAGACCGAGGCCGACATCGAGCAGGATCCGCTCATCGAGGACGCGATCCTCACCCTCGCCCTGCCCGACGAGCCCGCCCTGCGCCCCTGACGACGTTGAGTTGGGCCTTGCTGCCCGTTGAGTCGGGGGCATGGTCCCGCGGGCCGCTTGACGACCGATGGGTTCGTGCGTTGAGACTGACCAATGCCGGATGGTGGGCGGCCTACCTCCGGGACGGTCAACGGATGAGTCTCGAACGCCTCGCGCTCGGTGTCCTGCTCCCGGCCTTCCCGGGTACGACGCTGCCCGGCGACTGGGCCGAGCTGTTCGACCAGGGCCTCGGTGGCGTCTGCCTGTTCGGCAGCAACACCGCCGCCGGGCCGCACGCCGTCGCCGACCTCGCTCGCTCGATCCGCGCAATTGCGCCGTTCGCGGTCATCGCGGTCGACGAGGAGGGCGGCGACGTCACCCGGCTGCACGCGCTGACCGGCAGCCCGGTGCTCGGGCCGGCCGCGCTCGGTGCGGCGGACGACCTCGAGCTCACCCGCGCCACCGGCCACGCGATCGGCAGCGAGCTGGCCGCGGTTGGCATCGACCTCGACCTCGGCCCGGTCGCCGACGTGAACACCAACCCCGACAACCCGGTGATCGGGACGCGCAGCTTCGGCACCGCCCCCGCCCGGGTCGCCGAGCACATCGCCGCCTGGGTGGAGGGGCTCCAGGCCGCGGGCGCCGCCGGCTGCGCGAAGCACTTCCCCGGGCACGGCGACACGGCGCAGGACAGCCACCTCGAGCTCCCAACCGTCGACGCGCCCCGCGCGACACTGGAGGCCCGCGAGCTGGTGCCGTTCGGGGCATCGGTCCGGGCCGGGGTCGCCTCGGTGATGACCTCGCACATCGTCGTACCCGCCCTCGACGCGGAGCTCCCCGCGACGCTGAGCGCGCCGGTGCTCGGGCTGCTGCGCGAGGACCTGGGCCACGACGGCGTGATCGTGACCGACGCGCTCGACATGGCCGGGGCCTCCGCCGGCCGGGGCATCCCCGAGGCCGCGGTGCTGTCGCTGAACGCCGGCGCCGACCTGCTCTGCATCGGCGCGGACCCCGGCCGACCTGGACGAGGACGCCCAGCGTGGCGACCGCGGCGAACATCGCGATCGGCGAGGTCCCGTGGGGCCTGCCGCCCGACCGCGTCGTCGCACCGGGGGAGCCCGTCGCCGGCGACCGGCCGGTGGTCCTTCAGGTGCGCGACGCCCACCGCCGTCCCGACATCGTCCCCACCGGGGCCGCGGTCGTGGTCGAGTGAGGGTGGCCGGGTCCCTACGACGACGTACCGCCGCGGATCTGCACGAACGGGTACTCCCGGCCGGGGGCCGTGGCCCTGACGGACGAGCTGCGGAAGGCAGGGTGGGAGCGGTGAACGTCGGTCTGGACATCGGTGCGACCAAGACGCTCGGGCTGGTCATCGACGATGCCGGCGAGATCCTCGCCGAGGTGCGCGAGGCGACCGAGCCCGGCGCCGACGGCGTCCTGCGCACGGCCGCCCGCGTGGTCGAGGCGCTGCGGGCCGCGACCGGCGAGCCACTGACCGGCACCGTGGGCGTCGGAGTCCCGGGCCTGGTCGACCGCGCGGACGGCACGGTGAAGCACGCGGTCAACCTGGGTCTCGAGGGGGACTGGTTCGCGCTCGGCGAGCGCCTCGGCGAGCGGCTCGGCGTGCCGGTCGTCGTCGAGAACGACGTCAACGCCGCGACCCTCGGCGCGGTGAGGATGAGCGGCGAGGACGACCTCGTCTACGTCAGCATCGGCACCGGCCTGGCCGCCGGCCTCGTGCTCGAGGGGCGCCTCCGCCGCGGCGACCACGGCGCGGCCGGCGAGGTCGGGCACCTCCCGGTCGCACCCGACGGCGCCCTCTGCGAGTGCGGCCAGCGGGGCTGCCTCGAGACCATCGCGTCCGGTCGGGCGCTCGCGACCGCCTGGCCCTCGGCCGGCCACGTCCCGCCGGCCCAGGCGCTCTTCGCCGCCGCGCAGGACGGCGACGAGAAGGCCGTGACCCTGCGGGACGAGTTCGCCGCCGGGCTGGCCGCGGCCATCCGCGTGCTCGCACTGGCCGTCGACCCGCGCACCGTCGTGCTCGGCGGCGGCGTCGCCCAGCTCGGCGAGCAGCTGCGGGTCGCGGTGGCCTCCGCGCTGCGCGAGCAGGCCGCGACCTCGCCCTTCCTCGCCTCGCTCGACCTGGCCGGTCGACTGCGCGTGGTGCCGACCGACTATCCCGTCGCGGCCGTGGGCGCCGCGCTGCTGGGCCGATGAGGGTCCCGGGCCTCGTCGACGCCCAGGTCAACGGCGCGGCCGGCATCGACCTCACCGCGTCGCCCGACCGGCTGTGGGAGGTGGCGTCCGCGCTGCCGGCGTACGGCGTCGTGGCGTTCGTCCCCACCGTCATCACCTCCGATCCCGAGGCCCGCGCGGTGGCGCTGGCGACCCTCGCGGCCGGACCGCCCGCCGGCTGGGAGGGCGCCGAGCCGCTGGGCCTGCACTTCGAGGGGCCGATGATCTCCCCGGCCCGTCGGGGGGCGCACCCGGAACACTGGCTGCGGCCGCCGTCGCCCGACCTCGTCGACGGCTGGTCGCGCGAGGCGGGGGTCATCATGGCCACGATCGCCCCCGAGCTGCCGGGCGCGCTCGACGTGATCGCGCGCTTGGTGTCCGAGGGCGTGGTCGTGTCCGTGGGGCACACGGACGCGACCGCGGCGCAGGTGACGGCGGCGCTCGACGCCGGCGCCACGGTGGTCACGCACCTGGGCAACGCGATGCCGCCGCTCCGGCCCCGCGAGCCGGGCCCGGTGGGCGCCGTGCTCGGCGGGGCCGACGTGGTCGCCGGCCTGATCGTCGACGGCCACCACCTCGATCCGCTGTTCGTGCGGGCGGCCTGGCGGGCGCTGGGGCCCTCCCGCTTCCTGTCGGTCGCCGACACCACCGCGGCGCTCGGGCTGCCCGACGGGCCGACCCGCCTCGGCGACCAGGACGTCGTCATGGCGGCCGGCACCGTGCGGCTGCACGGTCGACGAGGCGGTCGAGACGGCGACGACCGTCCCGCTCGCCCTGCTCGGCCTGCCGCCGCGCGAGGAGACCGTCGAGCTGGAGCTGGGCATCGGCACGGTCCAGCGGAGTTCGGGTCGTGTGCCTGAGCACGCTCCATAGCGCGTGCTCAGGCACGACCCGTTCAGCGACCAGTCACCTCGTCGATCTGCTCGCGCAGGATGTCCATGTGGCCGAGGTGGCGGGCGACCTCGGCGATCTCGTGGTGGAGCACCCACCGCAGCGTCTTCGGGCCGGTGTCACCGACCGGCAGCGCGGTGAGCGTCTCGGCCGACTCCGCGGCCGCGATGTGCCGGTCGGCCTCGGCGATCGCGGCCCGGTAGTCCGCGACCACCGACTCCGCCGAGACGGATGCCGGCACCACCATGGTCCAGTCGATATCGGCGTACGCCGGGTCGCCGCCGAGGTGGTGCGCGAACCACCAGCGCTCCCCGTCGGCGAAGTGCTTCACCAGGCCGAGCAGCCTCGTGTCCGAGGCGACCAGCCGGCGCCGACGCTGCTCCTCGGGTGCCCGGCATGACCGAGATCGGGATCGGACAGGAGCCCCCGCTCACCGACGACGAGGGCCGCCACCCGAACGCGCGACGGATCGTCCTCGACCTGATCGAGGAGTACGGCCGCCACGTCGGCCACGCCGACCTGCTCCGCGAGTCCGTCGACGGCCTGGTGGGCGAGGACCCGGCGCCGGGCACCTTCCCCGGTACCTACACGGCGGTGTCGGGCTCTTCCTGAGCGGGCGGCGACCGCTGGCTGCGGTGTGACAGGGTGTCCCGAAGTGCAGACGCTCCGCGTCTGGGGTACGACGCCCCCATGCACCGACGGCACGGGAGGCTTCCGGGGGTGGACGCGCGATGACTCGCGACCCTGCACAGGGTGCGGCGCGCACCATGCGCGAGACCTTCGAGGCCACGGGGCGGGTGGGCGCCGACCTGCTCGCCGTGGACTGGGCGACGACCCCGCTCGGCGACCCCGAGCACTGGCCGCTCAGCCTCAAGAACGCCATCCGCATCCTGCTGACGTCGAAGTTCTCGATGTGGATGGCGTGGGGCCCGGAGCTGACGTTCTTCTGCAACGACGCCTACCGCCGCGACACCCTCGGCAAGAAGTACCCCTGGGCGCTGGGCCGGCGCGCCGACGAGGTCTGGTCGGAGATCTGGGACGACATCGGGCCGCGCATCGAGCACGTCATGGCCTCCGGGGAGGCCACCTGGGACGAGGCGCTGCTGCTCTTCCTCGAGCGGTCCGGCTACGCCGAGGAGACCTACCACACCTTCTCCTACAGTCCCCTCGCCGACGACGACGGCTCGGTCGCGGGGATGCTGTGCGTGGTCGCCGAGGAGACCCAGCAGGTCGTCGCCACCAGCCGGATGGCGCTGCTGCGCGACCTCGGCGTCCGGATCGGCGCTGCGGGCGACGAGCAGTCGGCGGTGGCGGAGGCGTGCGGGCAGATCGCCGCCGACGGGCGCCTCCTGCCGTTCGCCGCCGTCTACCTCTTCGCCGACGACGGCGAGACCGCCTGGCGCGCCGGCACCGCGGGCATCGGGGGAGACCACCCGGCCGCGCCCCCGCTGCTCCGCGCGGAGTCGCCGGACCCGGAGTGGCCGCTCGTCGACCTGTGGGAGGGCCGGGCAGCCGTCGTGCCGCTGACGGGCCGCTACGACCGCCTGCCGCGCGGTCGCTGGCCCGAGTCACCGGTGGAGGCGTACGTCGTGCCGCTGGTCCAGGCGGCCGCGGACCACCCGTACGGGTTCCTCGTCGCCGGCCTCAACCGCTACCGGCCCTTCGACGAGAGCTACCGCGACTTCGTCGACCTGGTCGCCGGCCACCTCTCGACCGCGATCTCGGACGCGCGGGCCATCCAGGTCGAGCGCGACCGGGCCGAGCAGCTGGCCCGCCTCGACCAGGCCAAGACCGACTTCTTCGCCAACGTCAGCCACGAGCTCCGCACGCCGCTCACGCTGCTGCTCGGACCGGCCGAGGACGCGCTCGCCGACGACACGACCGCGCTGCCGGCGCCGCAGCGGGTCCGCGTGGAGACGATCGCGCGCAACGGGCAGCGGATGCTGCAGCTGGTCAACACGCTGCTCGACTTCTCGCGCCTGGAGTCCGGTCAGGCCCGCTCGTCCTTCCGGCGTACCGACCTCTGCTCGCTGACCAGCGAGCTGGCCGCGATGTTCCAGTCGGCGGCGGAGCGTGCCGGCCTGCGGCTCGAGATCGACTGCGAGGCCGGGCTGATGGCCTACGTCGATCGCGACCAGTGGTCGAAGGTCGTGCTGAACCTGATCTCGAACGCGCTGAAGTTCACCTTCGAGGGCGGCGTCTCGGTGAGGCTCGGCGTCGAGGACGAGCAGGCCGTCCTGCGCGTGATCGACACCGGGACCGGCATCCCCGAGGCCGACCAGCCCCGGCTCTTCGAGCGGTTCCATCGCGTCGCCGGCTCCCGGTCGCGCACCCATGAGGGGTCGGGGATCGGGCTGGCCCTGGTGGCCGAGCTGGTCACGGCGCACGGCGGCTCCGTCGAGGTCGACAGCGTCGAAGGCGCGGGCTCGACCTTCCTGGTCCGGCTCCCGCTCGGCCACGACCACCTGCCGGCGGACCAGGTCGAGCACGAGACCGGCGTGCTCGCGGTGGCGGCCGACGGGCTGACCCGCAGCATGGTCGCCCAGACCCTGAGCTGGCTGCCCGACGAGGCCCGCCCGCGGTCCGAGCTCCCGGACCCGGCGGGGCAGGGCTCCCGGGCGCGGGTGCTGGTCGTCGACGACAACGCCGACATGCGGGCCTACATCGCCGACCTGCTGCGGCCGGAGTACGACGTCGCGGTCGCCGCCGATGGCCTGGACGCGCTCGCCCAGATGGCCGAGGCCGCGCCCGACCTGGTGCTGACCGACGTGATGATGCCGCGGGTCGACGGCTTCGAGCTGCTGCGGCGGATGCAGGACGACCCGGCACTCACCGCGGTCCCGGTCGTCATGCTGTCCGCGCGGGCCGGCGAGGAGGGCACCCTGGAGGGCCTCGAGGCCGGTGCCAACGACTACCTGGCCAAGCCGTTCTCGAGCCGCGAGCTCCTCGCCCGCGTGCGGGTGAACCTCGAGCTCGACCGCGAGCAGCGGGTGCGCCGGGCGCTCGAGCGCAGCGAGGAGCTGCTCGACCAGGCGCAGCGACTGGCCGGGACCGGCAGCTGGGAGGTCGACCTGGCGGCCGACAGGATCACCGGCACGCGGGCGTTCCACGAGATGCTGCAGATGTCGCCGGAGGACATGGAGCGCCTCGGCGCCTCGCGCGTCATCGCGTCGCTCGTCCACCCCGACGACCTCGACCGCGTCAACGCGGAGCTCGTCGCCGCTGTCCCGGGCCAGCTGGTGGCCTACGAGGCCCGCGTCGTGCTGCGGGACGGCCGGGTGCGACTGCTGCAGGTCCGGGGCGAGGTCACCACCGACCACCGTGACCGGAGCGTGCTGCGCGGCTCCTTCCAGGACATCACCGACCAGCGGGCCACCCAGGAGCGCCTGATCGCCGCCGAGGCCGAGCGCGAGGCAGCCGCCCGCGAGCGCCTCATCGCCGACGAGCTCCAGGCCAGCCTGCTGCCGGCGAGCGAGTTCGACCTGGCCGCGGTCGAGGTGGCGACGTTCTACCGGGCCGGCGTCGAGGGCACCCACGTGGGCGGGGACTGGTACGACGTCATCGAGCTCGGGGCCGGGCGTACGGCGTTCGTCATCGGCGACGTCATGGGCCGCGGGGTCCGGGCCGCCGCGGTGATGGGTCAGCTGCGCTCGGCCACCCGTGCCTACGCCGCGCTCGACCTCACGCCGGTCGAGGTGCTCGAGCACCTCGACCAGCTCGTGCAGGAGATCGGGACCAACCAGATCGTGACGTGCGTGTACGCCGTGCACGACCCGGCCGAGCACACGCTGACCTACGCGAACGCGGGCCACCTGCCGCCGCTGCTCGCGCGGCACGACCTCGTCGAGATCGCGGCCCGCATCGACGCCACCGGCCCGCCCCTCGGCGCGGGCTACTTCGGGATGGAGTCCTCGGTCGTCGAGCTCGAGGTCGACGACGTCGTCGTGCTCTACACCGACGGCCTCGTCGAGCGACGCGGCACCGACCTCTACACCGGCATCGCCCGCCTCGCCGAGGCGGTCCGCGCCCGCGCGGACGACCCGATCGACCGGCTCCCGGCCACGCTCGCCGAGGTCCTCCTCGACGGCGAGGCGGACGACGACATCGCGCTGGTGCTGCTCAAGGTGCGGGAACCGGAGGACCGCAGCGTCCAGCTCCGCCTGGACACCGACGGCGAGGCGCCCCGGGAGGCCCGGCGCGCGGTCCGCCGCCAGCTCGCGAGCTGGGGGGTGCCGGAGGAGGCGGCCCACGAGCTCGAGCTGATCACGAGCGAGCTGGTGACCAACGCCTTCGTCCACGCCCGGCCGCCGATCGACCTGCACCTGCGCCACAGCGCGAACGAGGTCGTGCTCGAGGTGCAGGACCGCGCGGTGCTGCGGCCCCGGCGCCGCCGGCCGGACGACGACGACGAGCACGGTCGCGGCCTCAACATCATCGAGGTGCTGGCGACCGACTGGGGCACCCGCTCCTCGGAGTCCGGCAAGACCGTCTGGTGCACCCTGCGGGTCTGACCCGCTCAGCCCAGCGCGACGGTCAGCGCGAGCACGGTGTCCGGGTCCTCGAGCCGGTCGCCGTAGAGCTCGCGCAGCTGGCCCATCCGGTAGCGCACGGTCTGTGGGTGCACGAACAGCGCCGCGGCGACGTCGTCGCGCCGGCCCTGGTGCAGCAGCCACGCGCGCAACGTGTCGGCGAGCTTCTCGGCCGTGCTCGGGCGCAGGCCGGCGAGCGGAGCCAGGAGCTGGGTGCGCAGGTCGGCGCGGGCGTCGGCGTCGGCGTCGAGGACCAGCTCGACCAGGTGGGCCTCGGTGTCGGCGCGCAGGCCGGCGGCGTACGCCCGCAGCGCCCGGTCGTACGACGAGCGCGCCTCGAGCCACGGCCGAGCGGGCCCGGCCAGCGCCTCGCGGTCGGCGAGGGTCCGCAGCAGGACGGCGCGCCGGTGGGCATGCGCGTCGGGCACGAGCAGCAGGACGCGGTCGTCGAGGTCGGGCGGGTCGGCGACCGCGAGCGTGGCGGGGGAGACCGCGTTGAGCACCGGGCGCACCTGCGACTCGGGCACGATCACGGCGGTCAGGGTCTTCGGCGGCTCCCAGCCGGCGCGCTCGGCGGCGGCCACCACCTGGTCGACCGGGGAGCTGCCGAGCAGATGGTGGGCGACCCGCTCGAGCAGCCGCTGGCGCACGCGACCGGTCGTGGCGAGCTCGTCGGTGTGCCCGGCGACCGCGGCGGCGGACTGCTCGTCGATGTAGGCGAACACCAGCTCGGCGAAGTCGGCCAGCACCTCGGCCCCGAGGCCGTGGCGCACCGCGGTGGTGGAGAGCTCGCGCCACGCCACCCGGGCGCCGATCCGGTAGGCCGACAGCAGGGCGTCGGTGGTGCGTCCGCTGCGGGCCTCGCCGCGGCCGAGCTGGTAGGACCCGTCGACCGCGGAGGGCGCCCTGAGGTCGACCGCGCGTCCCCGGCTGGCCAGCGTCAGGAAGCCGCCGAGGGCGAGCTCTACCGCGTTGCTGATGGTCTCGCCCATCGGGCCCGAGAAGGCGTCGCGGTAGCTCGGCACCTCGTCGACGATCGTGGCCACCACGTCGTCGGCCAGCGTGGGCAGCTGGGCGTGCATCGCCGCCAGTGCGTCCGGCGGCACCTCGAGGTCGAACCCGGTCGTGCGACGGTCCATCTTGTCTCCTGCGAACAAATGTGACGCAGATCTTCACGTCTGACGGTCATGATCTTACGCTCTGGGGCCAGCACACTGGACACATGAGCTTCGCTGTCCCGACCTCCGGCTCCTCGGGGTTCAGCCTGCGGCAGAGCCTGCGCCGGGTCGCCGAGGCCGCGGTCACCCCGCTCGACGTCGGCGACGTCCTCGACGTCTTCAGCCCGCTGCGCCGCGGCCGCGACGGCCTCCAGGGCCGGATCGTCTCGGTGGTCCCGGAGACGGCCGAGTCCGCGACGATCCTCATCAGGCCCGGTCGCGACTGGGCGGGCCATGTGCCGGGGCAGTACGTCCGGATCGGGGTCGACGTCGACGGCGTCCGCCTCTGGCGCACCTACTCCCTCACCCACGGCCCCCGCCAGGACCGCTGCATCAGCATCACGGTCAAGGCGATCCCCGGCGGCGTGGTCAGCAACCACCTCGTGCACCGGGTCCGTGCCGGCACGATGGTCCAGCTCGAGCAGGCCGAGGGCGAGTTCGTCCTCCCGCAGCCGCTGCCGGACAAGCTGCTCCTGGTCACCGCCGGCTCGGGCATCACCCCGGTGATCGGCATGCTGCGCAACCTCTTCTCGCGCCGCCGGGCGCCGGGCGTCGACATCGTCCTGGTGCACGTCAACCAGTCCGCCGACACCGCGATCTTCCGCGACGAGCTCCGCGCCCACGGCGACGCCGGCCGGATCACGCTGGTCGAGCGGTACGACGACGTGCACGGCCTCCTCGACGTCTCCGACCTCATCGACCTGGTGCCGGACCTCGACGAGCGCCTCGCCTACGGCTGCGGCCCGGCCGGCCTGCTCGACGCGCTCGAGGCCCACCACGAGGCGCGCGGCCTGAACCTCACCACCGAGCGGTTCCGCGCCGTGCTGGTCGAGCCCGGCGACGGCGGCACGGTCACCTTCGCCGACGGTCGTGAGATCGAGGCCGACGGCGCCACCCCGATCCTCGACGCCGCCGAGTCGGCCGGCGTCCTCATGCCCAGCGGCTGCCGGATGGGCATCTGCATGGGCTGCGTCGTCCCGATGAAGCAGGGCGCCGTCCGCGACCTGCGCAACGGGGCGGTCACCGTCGCCGTCCCGGGTGAGACCGACCCGGCCGGCGTACCGATCCAGACCTGCATCAGCGCTGCGGCTGGTGCCTGCCACATCGACGAAGGAGCGCGCTCCCGATGACGACGATCACGAAGAAGCCCGTGAACCCCACCGCCCACCTCACGCCCGAGGACATCGAGCAGATCGGCATCGAGCTCGACGCGATCCGCCAGGACGTCCTCGACGACCGCGGCGAGCGCGACGCGGCCTACATCCGCAAGGTCGTCGCCGTGCAGCGGCGCCTCGAGCTCGGCTCCCGCGCGGTGCTGCTCGGGTCGGCGCTGCCGCCGCTGTGGGTGCTCGGCACCGTGGGGCTCTCGGTCGCCAAGATCCTCGAGAACATGGAGATCGGGCACAACGTCATGCACGGCCAGTGGGACTGGATGCGTGACCCGAAGATCCACTCGACCACGTGGGAGTGGGACAACGCGTCGACCGCCGAGGGCTGGAAGCACGCGCACAACGAGGTCCACCACACCTACACGAACATCGTCGGCAAGGACAACGACCTCGGCTACGGCATCATGCGCGTCGACGAGGACCAGCGCTGGCACCCGATGTACCTCGCCCAGCCGCTCTGGAACTTCATCAACGCCTGCTTCTTCGAGTACGGCATCGCGGCGTACGACCTCGAGCTCGGCCGCAACCTGCGGATCCCCAAGGAGAAGCGCTCGGCGGAGTTCAAGGCGAACCTGGCGAAGACGCTGAAGAAGATCCGCAAGCAGGCCACCAAGGACTACGTCGTCAACCCGGCGCTGGCCATCCCGTTCGGCGGCTTCCTGCCGGCGCTGGCGGCGAACTTCACCGCCAACGTGGTGCGCAACCTCTGGTCGCACTCGGTGATCATGTGCGGCCACTTCCCCGAGGGCGTCGAGACCTTCGAGAAGAGGTCGATCCCGGACAACGAGACGCGCGGCCAGTGGTACCTGCGCCAGATGCTCGGCTCGGCCAACATCTCGGGCTCCAAGCCGATGCACATCATGACCGGCAACCTCTCGCACCAGATCGAGCACCACCTCTTCCCCGACCTGCCGAGCAACCGGTACGCCGAGGTCGCGCCGCGCGTGCAGGCGCTGTTCGAGAAGTACGAGCTCAACTACCACTCCGCGCCGCTGCCGCAGCAGGTCTACTCGGCCTGGCACCGGGTCGTGCGGCTCTCACTCCCGAACGGCTGGCTCGCCACCACCAACGCCAGGAACCTGCCCGAGCAGGCCAAGGTGCTCTGGGCCATGACCACCAAGGGCCCCAAGGTCCGCCGGGCCGCGGCCGCCCGGCTCGAGCAGCTCGCCCGCCGGAAGGCCGCCGAGGCCTGACGTAGCACGATGACCGCTGTCTGAGCCGCCCGGCGAAGGTTCGCCGGGCGGCTCCGGTATGTCAGTCCCACGACTTCGGGCGTCCCGGCTCCGTGAGGCGCGCAGCGGGTGACCGGCGAGCTCCTTGACGCTGTCGAGCGGCTGTGATTACACTCACAGCCGCACTACAAACGTTTGCAGTCAGCTGTCGTGGAGGGCTCGATGCAGATCCGTCAGTACGTCCTCCGGCGACTGATGATGCTGCCACTGATCATGCTCGGCGTGTCCGTCGTGGTGTTCACCCTGACCCGGTTCACCGGGTCGCCCGTCGGCATCTATGCGACGCCGAACATGAGCCCCGACCAGGTCGCTGCGCTCGAGCAGCGCTACCGACTCGACGAGCCGATCCCCATCCAGTACCTCTACTGGCTCGGCGGAGTGCTCCAAGGTGACCTCGGCTGGTCCGGCGTCTCGGTGGCGCCGGTGACCGAGGTCGTGCCCCTCAAGCTCGCCGCGACGCTGGAGCTGGCGGTCTGCGCCGGCCTGCTTGCGGTCCTCGGCGGCATCGCGCTCGGCACGATCGCGGGCGTGCGCCGCAACCGTTTGCCGGACCACCTCGCGCGTCTGTTCTCGATCAGTGGTGCCAGCACTCCGACGTTCTGGTTCGGGCTCCTGCTCCTCATCCCGTTCTACGTGGTGCTGGCATGGTTCCCGCTGGGTCGCGCGACCCCGGAGGTCTACGACCGGATCACGCACGTCACGAACCTCTACACGGTCGACGCGCTCCTCAACGCAGATCCCGGGGCGTTCGCCGACGCGATCTGGCACCTGGTGCTCCCGGCCGTGACCCTGGGCTTCTCCGCGATGGCGATCATCGTGCGGATGATGCGGTCCTCGATGGTCGAGAAGCTCTCGGAGGACTACGTGGACGCGGCACGCGCCAAAGGTCTGCCCGAGCGCCAGGTGATCCGGCGCCACGCCCGGCGCAACGCGCTGGTGCCGACGTCGACCGTGATCGGCCTCAGTTTCGGCTTCCTGCTCCAGGGCTCCGTGGTCGTCGAGCTCATCTTCCGATGGCCCGGGATCGGCCAATGGGTCACCGACGCCATCCTGTCGGGCGACCAGGCCACGATCATGGCCTACGTCCTCGTGACCAGCCTCATCTTCATGACTGTCAACCTCGCGGTGGACGTGACCTACGCCTACCTCGACCGCCGCGTCGTCCTGGAGGGTTGAGATGACCACGGTGCCCGACTCCATCCCGCAACGCGTCCCGTGGTCGTCCGGGTCGGCCGCGGTCGTGCGGACCAAGCGGTTCGCCGAGGTGTCGCGCGGCGTGCTGCGCAACCCGCTCACGATGCTCGGCCTCGTGATCGTCGTGCTGTTCCTGCTCGTCGCCGCACTCGCGCCATGGCTGACCGAGCCCAACCAGCCCGACCCCTACCAGATGCCCCGCGACTGGCAGGCGATCAGCGTTCCCCCGGGCACCGCGGGGCACCCGCTCGGCACCGACCCCACCGGCGGCGACGTTCTCTACGGGCTGATCTGGGGATCGCGGCTCTCGCTCCAGCTGTCGCTGACCGTGGTCCTGGCGACGCTCGTGATCGGTGCCATCGTCGGCAGCGTGGCCGGCATGGTCGGTGGGAAGGTCGACGAGGTCCTGATGCGGGTCGTCGACATCTTCCTGGCCATCCCGGAGCTGATCTTCGCGCTCGCGATCGCCGCGGTGCTAGGTCCGTCGTTCCGGAACATCCTCCTCGCGCTCGCCGTGGTGTTCTGGGTCAAGTACGCACGCATTGTCCGCGGCGAGATCATCCACGTCCGCCAGAACGAGTACGTCGAGGCTGCGCGGGCGATCGGTGACTCGAAGTGGAACATCTACCGCCGCGACGTCCTGCCGAACTGCATGACGCCGCTGATGGTCCAGGCGACGCAGGACATGGGAGGGGTCGTCCTCATCGGAGCGAGCCTGAGCTTCATCGGGCTGGCTGAGGCCGGCCTGACCGAATGGGGCGCCCTGGTGAGCATCGGCCAAGCTGGGATCGTCTCGGGCCAGTGGTGGGTCTCGACCTTCGCCGGCGCCGCGGTGTTCCTGTGGGCCCTGGCCTTCAACCTGATCGGCGACGGTCTCCGTGACGTCCTGGATCCCAAGACGGAAGGACGCTGATGGAGCGGCCGACGACGCCCGCGACGACGGCGGGCACCTCGGTCGACACCGCGCCGGTGGTGCGGGATCGGGCCGTCGGCGCGGTCGATGACTGGCTGCTGTCGGTCCGCGACCTGTGCGTCCACTTCGACACCTCACGCGGCACGGTGGAGGCGGTCGACGGAGTCTCGTTCGACCTCCGGCCCGGTGAGACCCTCGCGCTCGTCGGGGAGACCGGGTGCGGGAAGAGCGTCACCGCACGCTCCCTGATGCGGTTGGTGCCGACGCCCCCGGGGCGGTACCCGACCGGCTCGGTGCTCCTGCGCGAGCGGGACGGCGACGCGTCGACCGATCTGCTCCAGGCGCCGATGTCACAGATCAACCAGATGCGCGGTGACCGGATCGCGATGATCTTCCAGGATCCCGGGAAGGCGCTGAACCCCTCCCTCACCATTCGCCGGCAGGTCGGCGAGGTCTTCGGCGAGCACCGCTGGCGGACGATGCTCGAGCAGGCCGGTGTCGATCCCGAGCGTGCCGGACCGCTGGCGCGCCGCGTGGTCCGGCAGCGGGGCGGCCCGCTGTCACGCGGTGCGCTCAGGCTGCGTGACCGTTCGCTCGCCCGGCGGCTGAGCGAGCTGCTCGACCGATCCGTCGAACGTTCCCTGGCCGAGACCGGGATCCCCAACCCGCGCAAGGTGATGTCGAGCTACCCGCACGAGCTCTCCGGTGGCATGAAGCAGCGGGTCATGATCGCGCAGGCACTGGCCTGCGATCCCGACCTGCTCATCGCCGACGAGCCGACCACGGCACTCGACGTCACGATCCAGGCACGCATCCTCAACCTGATCGCGGACCTCCAGGCGCGCAGTGGAACGGCGGTCCTCTACATCACCCACGACCTCTCGCTGGTGCGCCAGCTCGCCGACCGGCTCGCGGTGATGTACGCCGGGCGGATCGCGGAGATCGGTCCGGTCGACGACGTGCTCGCTCGGCCACTGCATCCCTACACGGCCGGCCTCCTCGCGGCGATCCCGCACGCCCGGACAGGGCGGGGCGAGCTGGCGGCGATCCCGGGCACCGTTCCCCAGCTCGTCGCCCCTCCGCCGCAGTGCCACTTCCACACCCGGTGCTCGTTCTCGTCAGCTGCGTGCGGCGACACGGTCCCGATCCTCGCGCCCACCTCGGAGGCCGCTCACGCGGTCGCCTGCCTGCGGTATCCCCAAGCGGGCCAGCGTGCCCGGATCGAGCTCGACCGGCTGCCGGCAGCCGCCGCGCCCTCGACCGAGGAGGAGGCATGACTGCCGTGCAGGAGACCGGACTGCCCGACCGGGCAGGAGTGCCCGACCGGGACGACGTGATCACGCTGCGCGGCGTCGAGGAGCACTACCCGATCAAGCAGGGCGTGGTGCAGCGGGTCACCGGTCATGTCCACGCCGTCGACGGTGTCGACCTCTCGGTCCACCGCGGCGAGACCCTCGGCCTGGTGGGCGAGTCCGGCTGCGGCAAGACGACGCTGGGCCGGATCGTCGCGGGACTGGTGCGCACCACCGGCGGTGACGTGTACTTCGACCTCGACGCCGCCACTCGGGCCGAGCTCGACACCCTCCAGCAGCAGGAGCCGGATGACGCCGGACGGCGTCGGATCGAGGAGATCCGCCGGCACCACGCGCTCGGGGCGATGAGTCGCGAGCGCCAGCGCGAGTTCCGCCGCAACACCCAGGTGGTGTTCCAGGACGCCTTCAGCTCGCTCAACCCACGTCAGCTGGTCAAGGACATCGTCGGCCGCCCGCTCCGCGTCCACCGCGAGGCCTCCGGTGCCGACCTCAACGAGCGGGTCGTGACGCTCCTGGAGAGCGTCGGCCTGGGCCGCGAGCACCTGCTCCGCTATCCGCACCAGTTCTCCGGCGGTCAGCGACAGCGGATCTCGATCGCGCGCGCCATCGCCCTGAACCCCGACTTCGTCGTGCTCGACGAGCCGACCAGCGCACTGGACGTGTCGGTCCAGGCCCAGATCCTGAACCTGCTGGTCGACCTCCAGCGCCAGTTCGGGCTGACCTACCTGTTCATCACCCACGACCTCGGGGTCGTACAGCACATGGCCGATCGACTGGCCGTGATGTACCTCGGGAGGATTGCCGAAGTCGGACCGACCGGGCCGGTCTTCGACGATCCCGCCCACCCGTACACGCGCGTGCTCCGCGACTCGAACCCGACCCTGGACCAGGCTACGCTGCTCGGCTCCGGCCTACGGGGCTCCGTGCCCAACCCCGTCTCGCCCCCGAAGGGCTGCCGACTCCATCCCCGGTGCCCGGTGGCGACCGCGCGATGCGGCTGGGAGGTCGACGACGTGGTCGAGCTGCTCGAGATCGAGCACCCCGCCCTCAGCGAGCGGGTGACGACTGTCGAACGTGACTCGCGCACCCGCGGCATCGTCGTCCTCGACAGCGACGACGCCGCGGGCGAGGTCACGGAGATCGTCTCCTGCGAGTCCGGTCCTCTCGGTGCTGCCGTACGCGGCGTCCGGCGGGTCGACAACCGTGTGCATCTGGACTTCTCGGACATTGCAGAACCCCCACTGCTGAGGGTCGCCCCGGGGCGGGCAAGCGCCTGCATCCTCAGCCACGACCGAGCCGGCGAGAGCCGGCCGAGCTTGGAGGAACACAGCCATGACGACTAGCACTCGCGGCCCCGCACGCGCCGGGACCTGGACCGCGGTCGGCATGACGGCGATGGTGATACTGCTCGGGGCATGCACCGGGGCCGGCGGGCCACAGTCCGAGGACGACGGTGGCGCGGGCGGAGAGGTGCGCAACTCCGACGTGATCGTGCACCACCAGAATGGCGAGCCGGCCAGCCTCGACCCCGCTCGGGCGGAGCAGGGAGCCAAGGGCGAGGCGTTCATCGACAACGTGTACGAGCGGCTCGTCGACGTCGGTCCGGACAGCGCCGAGCTGATCCCCTCGCTCGCCACCGAGGTGCCGACCCAGGAGAACGGCTTGGTCAGTGAGGACCGACTGACCTACACGTTCCCCCTTCGCGAAGGGGTCACCTTCCACGACGGCACCGAGTTCGACGCCGAGGACGTCGTGTTCTCCTGGGAGCGCGTCATGACCATGAACCTGCCCGAGGGCCAGGCCTCCGTCCTCGTCGACAGCGTCGCCGACATGCGGGCCGTCGACCCCCGGACGTTCGAGGTGACCCTCGTGGAGCCGGACGCGTCGTTCCTCTACTCGGTGGTGCTCAACGGCGTCGCTTCCATCGTCAGCCCAGAAGCCGTCGAGTCCAACGGCGGCGTCGCTGCCGACACCCCGAGCGAGTGGATGGACACGAACATGGTGGGCACCGGGCCCTATGTGTTCGGCGAATGGCGACGCGGGGAGTCGTTGCTGATGACGGTGAACGAGGACTACTGGGGCGAGCCCGCCCAGCTCGACGTCCGGTGGGAGATCACGCTGGAGGAGAGTGCTCGGGTGCTCGCCCTTCGGGCGGGGGATGCCGACATCATCGACATCTCGCCGTCGAACGTCAGCGACGTCGCCGGCACCGCGGGCATCGAGATCTACGAGAACGGCCTGCTGCTGGAGCCGATCCATCTCGGCTTCAACATGCGGGCGCCGAGTGACGCGCTGCCGAGCGACGACACGATCCCGGGGGACTTCTTCGCCGACGTCCGGATCCGCCAGGCGTTCAGCCACGCCTTCGACTACGACACCTACATCAACTCGTTCCTCGACGGGTACGGCGCCCGCTACCCGGCCTACATCCCCCGGGGGGTGTTCGGCTACGACCCCGATGCGCCGCTCTACGAATACGACCCCGAGCGCGCGGCCGAGCTCCTCCAGGAGACCGAGTACTGGGAGGACGGCTTCACCGTGTCCGTGCTCGTCCAGTCCGGTGAGCCGGAGTTCGAGGGGGTTGCGCTGCTGATGAAGGACGGCATCGAGGCCCTCAACCCGAAGTTCTCCGTGCGGGTCGTGACCCAGGCGGAGACGCAGTTCGACGAGGCTCTCGGGTCGGACCCGGTTCCGTTCGCGCTGTGGGTCAAGAACGCGGACCCCGGTGCGGATCCCCACCAGTTCTTCGACCCGCTGCAGCACCCCGACGGAGACTGGGGCAGCAAGCACGGCTTCCGCGATGCCTACGCCGACCCCGACCGGATCGCGGAGTTGATCGACGCGGGCAAGGCCACCGTCGAGCCGGCCGAGCGCGAGGAGATCTACTCCGAGCTCCAGCAGCTCCTGCACGACGACCCGATGTGGGTGTACGCCGCGCAGGAGGGACTCGCGTACCCCTACCGGAGCTGGCTCACCGACTTCGTCGTGAACCCGCTGTGGCGCGGACCGCACTACGAGTACTACGGGAAGGGCTGACCGTGTGTCACCGCGTGCCGGCGCTGGGGGGCGAGGTCGAGCCGCGCTGGACGAGGATCAGAGGTAGCAGCACCGTCCTCGGCGGCCGGGACGGCTCGGCGAGCGACTCGAGGAGCATGCGGGCAGCCTCCGCCCCGACCCGGTGGTGAGGGATGGCGACCGTGGTCAGCGGCGGACGGAGCTTGTCGAGGAAGGGCATGTCGTTGAAGCCGACGACCGAGACCTCACCGGGGCAGGCGATCCCGCGCCCAGCGAACACGTCGTAGCAGCCGAGCGCGAGCAGGTCGTTGCCGGCGACGACGGCCGTGAAGTCGGTGCCGTCGTCGAGGGCGGAGGCGAGCGCTCGCGCACCCTCGGCCTCGCTCCACTGCTCGCAGGTGCGGACGAGGGCGTCCTCGTCAGCCAGGCCCAGCTCCCGGACGATCGCGCGGTGGGCACGCAACCGGACGACACCGGTCGAGGTGTCGGGCGGGCCAGCCAGGTGGAGGATCCTGCGATGTCCGAGTCCGGCGAGGTGGCGAACGGCGAGCTCGATGCCCGCGGAGTCGTCCGGGCCCACGGACGAGACGTCGAGATCGTCGGCGCGACGGTTCACCAGCACCATGGTCGTTCCCTCTTCGTGCAGACGCGAGAGGAAAGGGTGCTCCAGGCGCGCGGTGGCCACGATCAACCCCTCGACCTGCCGCGAGCGGAGCATGTCCACCTGGGTGGTCTCGCGCTGCGGGTCGTTGTCGGTGTTGACGATGAGCGCGCTGTAGCCGGCCTCGCCGAGCACGTCCTCGATGCCGCGGACGATCGGCGGGAAGAGCGGATTGGTGAGGTCGGGCAGGACGACGCCGACCGTGCCCGACTTCGCCGTCTTGAGTCCGCGCGCAATCGGGTTGGGTCGATAGCCGAGGCTCTCGGCGGCACGCAGGACGCGTCGGGCAGTGTCGACGTTGACCAAGGTCCGCGTCGCGGGGTTGAGCGCCCTCGATGCCGTCGCAGTGTGGACTCCGGCGGCGTCGGCGACGTCACGCAGGGTCGGGGACGGCACGATCGAATCCTACGGCCCCGCCGCAGGGGGAGCCGCGGGCAGCATGAGACCGCTCGCGGGATCCAGCGCCGACTCGAGCACGTCCCGGCCGTCGATGATCTCGGGCAGGTGTCGCTGTCGCAGCGCGACCGCGGTTGCCAGGCCGGCGCGGTCGTCGCTGCCGTCGAGCACCAGGCCCTGGTCGGGGTCGCGCAGCCGATCGACGTATCGCTCGGCGAGCTCCGGGGAGAGCCGGAGCGCCTCGGCGGCCTCCCGCGCGGCGGCCCGTGCCCCCTGGTCGGAGTGCACGGCCTCCCGGGCGCCTCGGAGTGCTCCGACCAGCGCCTGTGCGGCCGGCAGGTGCTCCTCGCCGAGCACGGCCAGAACCGTGCCGAGGTACGGCGCGCAGACGTCGGCCGCGCCCGCCACGCGGAGGCAGCCGGCCTCCTCCGCGCGCAGCTCGTTGCCGGCGTTCAGCATGGTGGCGTCGCACGCGCCGTCGAGCAGGGCGGTGAGGCGCCTCGGGGTCGAGCCGAGGGAGACCAGCTCGTACTCGTCGCGCCCGACACCCAGCGACTCCGCGATCGCGTACAGGGCCAGCGCGAAGCCCGAGTTCGGCACGTCGACGCCGACCCGCTGGCCGCGCAGCGCGTCCGCCGCGGCGAGCCCCGGTCGGGCGTACAGGGCCAGGCCGAGTCCCCGGTCGATCGGCTCGACCACGTGTGCGTCCAGCACGGCTCCCAACGGGTTCGCCGGGCTGAACCGGTAGCCGAGGACGTTGTCGGGACTGGTGATCGCGAGATCCAGCTCGCCGTCGCGCAGCGACGTGAACTGAGCCGGCGACGAGGCTACGGGACGCTCGAGGACGTCGAGACCCGCCTCGGCCAGCAGCCCCAGCCGCCGCGCCAGCCGGAGCACCACCGACGGGCTGAACGTTCCCACCCGGACCCTCGGCACCGCGGCTGTCATGTCGTCCTCCGGTCTCCGGTGCCCGTGTTCTGCATTCGATTGCGAGCCTTTGATGTTTGACGCAGGCCCCACTGTAGCCTACGGTTCTACAAACGATTGCAACGAGGAGCTCTCATGCCCAAGACCCCGCCTCCGGAGGACCGCGACCGGTCCCCCGCGGCCCCCCTGACCGTGGGCTGGATCGGCGCCGGCCGGATGGGCGCCGCGATGGCCGGCCGCCTGGCGAAGGCCGGCGAGGACGTGACGGTCTGGAACCGCACCCGCTCCAAGGCCGAGGCGCTCACCGAGGTCGGGTGCAAGGTCGCCGACACGATCGCCGACCTGCGCGGACTCGACGTGGTCTTCACGATGGTCTCGACCCCGGCCGACCTCGAGCAGGTGCTCGTCGGTGAGGGCGCCCTCCTGGCCGACCCCGCGAACGTCCCCGGCATGGTCGTCGACTGCTCGACGGTCTCCACCGAGGCGTCCGCCGAGATGCGCACCGCCTGCGTCCAGCGGGGCGTCGACTTCCTGTCCTCCCCGGTGAGTGGCAACGGCAAGGTCGTGAAGGCCGGCGGCCTCACCCTGGTCGTCTCCGGTCCGGAGGAGGCCTACGAGAGGGTCGCGCCGCTGCTCGACCACCTCGGCAAGGGCGCGACGTACGTCGGCGACGGCGAGCTCGCCCGTCTCGCGAAGATCTGCCACAACGTGATGCTCGGCGTCGTGACCCAGAACCTCGCCGAGATCACGGTGCTCGCCGAGAAGGGGGGCATCCCGCGTGCGGCGTTCCTCGAGTTCCTCAACAACTCCGTCATGGGCTCGGCGTTCACCCGCTACAAGTCACCGGCATTCGTGAACCTCGACTTCGCCCCGACCTTCACGCCGATCCTGCTGCGCAAGGACTTCGACCTCGGCTTCGCGGCCGCCCACGACCTCGACGTCCCGATGCCCGTCGCCGCCGCTGCGGCCGCCGCCGTCCAGGCGAGCGTGAGCAGCGGCCGGGTCGAGGAGGACTTCGCGATCCTGCTCGAGCTCCAGGCGCACAGCTCCGGCATCGAGCTCAAGCCGGAGAACGTGCCGGTCGACGACGGGCTGGGCGGTTGACCGCGTGACCGGCCCGATCCCCGCACCGGGGCACATGGGAGTCGACTACGAGGAGCGGGTCGACTTCGACCGGCTGCGCCAGTACCGGCTCGGCCGGGCCCAGGCCGCCCTCGAGAGCAGTGAGTGCGGTGCGTTCCTGCTCTTCGACTTCTACAACATCCGCTACACCACGCAGACCTGGATCGGCGGCGCGCTCGGCGACAAGATGATCCGCTACGCGCTCCTCGCGCGCGGCAAGGAGCCGGTCCTGTGGGACTTCGGGTCCGCGGTCAAGCACCACAAGAAGCACAGTCAGTGGGTCCCGGCGGAGAACTACCGGGCCGGCTTCCTCGGCTTCCGCGGCGCTGTCGCGCCGTCGGTCGGGCTCATGGCCGACGCCGTCGCGGAGATCAAGTCGCTGCTCGTCGAGGCCGGCGTGGCGGACCAGCCCGTCGGCATGGACATCGTCGAGCCGCCGTTCCTCTTCGAGATGGAGCGGCAGGGCCTGCGCGTGGTCGACGCCCAGCAGCTGATGCTGGACGCGCGGTGCATCAAGAGCCAGGACGAGATCGTCCTGCTCAACCAGGCGGCCGCGATGGTCGACGGCGTCTACCAGGACATCTTCGAGGCCCTCAAGCCCGGGACGCGCGAGAACCAGATCGTCGCGCTCGCCAACCAGCGTCTCTACGAGATGGGCTCGGACGAGGTCGAGGCGGTCAACGCGATCTCCGGCGAGCGGTGCAACCCGCACCCGCACAACTTCACCGACCGCCTGATCCGCCCCGGCGACCAGGCGTTCTTCGACATCATCCACTCCTTCAACGGCTACCGGACCTGCTACTACCGCACCTTCGCGGTCGGCAGCTCGACGCCGGCGCAGCGCGACGCCTACGCCAAGGCGCGCGAGTGGATGGACCGTGGCATCGAGGGCATCACGGCCGGCGTCGGCACCGACGAGGTCGCCGCGCTGCTGCCGGCCGCCGAGGAGTTCGGCTTCGGCAGCGAGATGGAGGCGTTCGGCCTCCAGTTCGCGCACGGCCTGGGCCTCGGCCTGCACGAGCGCCCGATCATCTCCCGGCTCAACTCGATGAAGGAGCCCGTCGAGCTCCAGGTCGGCATGGTCTTCGCGCTCGAGACCTACTGCCCCGCCTCCGACGGCATCTCCGCGGCGCGGATCGAGGAGGAGATCGTCGTCACCGAGGACGGTCCGAAGATCCTCACGCTCTTCCCCGCGCAGGAGCTCGTCGTCGCCAACCCGTACTAGTACCTCGGAAAGGCCCTTCCCTGATGGGTGACTTCTCGCTCGACCAGATCTCCGACCTGCCGCTCGACCTCTACGTCGGCGGCAAGGTGGTGTCCGCCTCCGACGGCGGCCGCTTCGACGTCCTCGACCCGGCGACCGGCGGGGTCATCACGACGGTCGCGAACGGCACCGTCGAGGACGCGCTCGCCTGCGTCGACGCCGCCGACGCCGCGGCCGCCGGCTGGGCCGCGACCGCCCCGCGCGAGCGGGCCGAGATCCTGCGGACGGCGTTCGAGCTGATGACCGGGCGCCGCGAGGAGATCGCCCACCTCATCTCGCTGGAGAACGGCAAGGCCCTCTCCGACGCACGCGGTGAGACGGCGTACGCCGCCGAATTCTTCCGCTGGTACGCCGAGGAGGCGGTCCGCGCCTCCGGCCAGGTGATGACCGCGCCGTCGGGCGCGAACAGGATCGTGGTCCTCCAGCAGCCGGTCGGCATCGCCGTGCTGGTGACGCCGTGGAACTTCCCCGCCGCGATGGCGACCCGCAAGATCGGTCCCGCACTGGCCGCCGGGTGCACGGTCGTCCTCAAGCCCGCCTCGGACACCCCCCTCACCGCGCTGCTGATGGCGAAGATCCTCGAGGCCGCCGGTGTCCCCGCCGGCGTCGTCAACGTGCTGCCCGCCCGCCGCTCCGGCGAGGTCGTCTCCGCGATGCTGCACGACCCGCGCGTGCGCAAGCTGTCCTTCACCGGCTCGACCGAGGTGGGTCGGGTGCTCCTCAAGGAGGCCGCCGACCAGGTCGTGAACTGCTCGATGGAGCTCGGCGGCAACGCCCCCTTCCTCGTCCTCGCCGACGCCGACCTCGACGCCGCCGTCGACGGTGCGATGATCGCGAAGATGCGCAACGCCGGCGAGGCCTGCACCGCCGCCAACCGCTTCTACGTCCACGCCGACGTCGCCGACGAGTTCTCGCGACGGCTCGCCGACCGGATGGCCGCGCTCCGCGTCGGCCCGGGCACCTCCGACGACACCGAGGTCGGCCCTTTGGTGAACGAGCAGGCGGCCGTCTCCGTCCACGAGCTGGTCTCCGGCGCCGTTGCGTCCGGCGCGCGCGTGTTGACCGGCGGCAGGCGCCCCGACCGCGAGGGGTTCTACTACGAGCCGACCGTGCTGCTCGACGTAGCTGTCGGCGCGGACATCCTCGGCGAGGAGATCTTCGGCCCCGTCGCCCCGATCATCACCTTCACCGACGAGGCCGACGCGATCCGGATGGCCAACGACACCGAGTACGGCCTGGTCTCCTACGTCTACACCCGAGACCTCGCCCGCGGGCTGCGCGTCAGCGAGCAGCTCGACTCCGGCATGGTCGGCCTCAACCGCGGCCTCGTCTCCGACCCCGCCGCGCCCTTCGGCGGCACCAAGCAGTCCGGCATCGGCCGCGAGGGCGGCCACGAGGGCATGCTCGACTACCTGGAGTCGAAGTACGTCGCTGTGTCCTGGTGATGCAGTGGCGAGACGTCATACGGATCGAGCCAACGGTGCTCTGTGAAGTGTCAGCACTGCGCTGACACCTGAAGCCCGAGGACCTCGCCGACGCCGGAGGTGGCGGGTCGCGATGGCCGCGAAGCTCGCGGCAGCGGTGGCTGCCTGTGCGACGGATCCGGGTCAGGGGCACGCCGCGCGACGTGCCGAGGCCGCCTGAGCCGTGGTGGTCGGGCCGGTCGCCGTCAGCTAAAGGCGACGACCGCGCGCCCGGCGACCTCGCCGCGGAGCTGCCGGGTCCAGGCCGAGGCGACCTCGTCGAGGCCGAACACCTCGTACGGCGCGGTGAGCCGCCCCGCCTCCGCGTGGATCTCGATCTGCTGCAGGGCGTCGTACCGCTGCTCGGCGGTGAGGTCGTTGTTGGTGTAGCCGCGCACCTCCCGCGACCCGCTGCGCAGGTGCGCGGAGGAGTACGACGCGGTGGGGCCGGCGCTGCCGCCGAGGTTCACCAGCCGGCCGCGGGGCGCGAGGCAGAGCGCGGCCGCGGACGAGGGCACCCCGCACAACGGGTCGAGCACCAGGTCGACCTCGCCGACCACCTCGCGCATCCGTCCGGCCAGGGCCTCGGCGTCGTCGTCGTGACCCAGCGGGACGAACCCGTCCGCGCCCAGCGCGCGGGCGGCGTCGCCGGCTCCGGGCTCGATCGCGGCGGCGTACACGGCGCCCGCGCCCTGGAGCCGGGCGGCCTGCACCGCCACCGTGCCCACGACGCCGCTGGACCCCAGCACGAGCACGCGCTCGCCCGCCCGCAGCGCCCCGCGCCACGACAGCGCCGTCCACGCGCCGATCGCGGAGAGCCCGAGCGCCGCGAGCTGCGCGTCGGGCAGCGCCCCGGAGACCGGCACCAGGTCGGCGTCGGGCACCACCGCCAGCTCGGAGGACCGCACGACGCCGACCCCCTGGACGCCGGGGACGTACGGCGTCGCGGGCTCGCCGAAGTATGAGGTGCCGCTCGCGCAGAGCAGGTCCAGGGGCGTGATCGGCGCGGCGGTCACCGCGACCAGCGCCTGACCCGGTCCGGGGGTGGGGGCCTCGACCTCGCCCACCCGCGGCGGCTCACCACACTGGTGGATCCGGGCCGCGCGCATCATGCCTCCGTGGCCGGGTCCACGTAGACCGCGTTGCGGTCCACGGTCATGTAGACGTCGTTGGCCACGGGCCGCCGGATCTCCTCGGCGATGTGACCGAGCAGGCCCGCGCAGCGGGCCAGCAGCACGGTGCCGCGCAGCAGCTGCTGCGGGATCCCGAGGTCGGCCAGCGCCGCGCCGCTCACGCCGGCTCCGTTGAGCGGGAGAGTCCGGCCCAGGCCCGGCACGAACCGGCCGGCCTCGCGCTGGCGGCGAACGGCGGCCGTCGCGACCTCGTCCCAGCCCGCCTCGTCGTCGGGGTGGGTTCGTTCTTCTACAAGACCAGCCAGCTGCCCCCAGAGGAGGCGCCGCCGTTCGCGGCGGACTGGGTGCGCAAGGTGGAGGCCTACCGGGAGACGCTGACCCGGGCGCAGCCGGACGTGCTGGTCATGGTCGGCTCCGACCACTTCCACCAGCTCTGGCTGGACAACATGCCGCAGTTCCTCATCGGCAGGGCGCCGTACTACGACGGCAACTGGGAGAACGAGATGCGGGAGTTCGGCCTCCCCAAGCTGTTCTTCCGGGGCCACGAGGAGCTTTCGGCGTACATGCTCCGCGAGGGGATCGACCGAGGCTTCGACCTCGCGTTCTCCAACGAGCTGCGCGTCGACCACTCGATCACCTGCCCGATCTTCACGGTGCGGCCGCAGAACGACCTGCCGATCGTGCCGATCTACACCAACATCTTCGCCCCGCCGCTGCCGCGCCCCGAGCGGTTCGTGCAGCTGGGCAAGACGATCCGGGAGATCATCGACTCTTGGCCGAGCGAGCTGCGCGTGGCGGTCATCGGCACCGGCCACCTCTCGCTCGAGCTCGGCGGCCCGCGCCAGTTCGGCCCGCACGGGCCCGACCCCGAGTTCGACGCGCAGGCCGTGCGGTGGATCGCCGACGGTGACATCGACGGCTGCCTGGCCAACGTCACGCTCGACAGCCTCCACGCGCCGGGCAACGCCACCCACGGCTTCATGGACTTCATGCTGATGATGGGCATCGCGGGCTACGCGAAGGCCGACTACGCCGACAACCTCGACCTGTTCCACACGATGGAGGCGTACTTCGCCTGGTACCCGAACCCGGACCTCATCGCGGCCCCGCCGCTGGCGTCGAGGGGAGCACTCCTGTGAACTCACCCCACGCAATCGCTCCGCTGGCGCTCCACGATTCCGAGGGGACCCCGAGATGAGCAAGTACCTCGTCAACAAGTTCCTCTTCACCGTCGACCGCGACGCCGAGCTCACCGAGCGCTACCGCGAGGACCCGGCCGGCACGGTCGCCTGGTGGGAGACCGAGGAGGCCAACCGGATCCTCAACTGCATCGCGGCCGAGAAGAGCACCTGGCTCTCGTTCACCGACGAGGAGCGGGCGGCGCTCGCCGGCCACGACCACGTCGCGCTGGTCGAGCTGGGCGCCCACCCGTTCCTCACGCTGACGCTGTGGATCGCGATGTTCGAGCGCGACTTCGACGAGCCGCTCGGCATGCAGCTCGACTACGCCGCCAAGCTCGCCCACCTCAGCCTGCCGTACCCGGACATCGCGACCTGAGCGGTCCCGCGGTCGGTGTCGAACGCCGGCGTCGACCGCGGGGCATGGCACCCTGAGGCCATGCGCTTCACCGAGCACGAGCTGACCGCGGCGCTGAACGGGGCCGCGAAGAGCATCCTCGCCGCCCAGGACAGGGCGGTGCGCAAGGGCAGGCGGAGCGTCGACGACGCCTGGGACGGGCTGGCGCCGTACGCCCGCTTCACCCTGCTCGACGGCCTCGGTGACCAGCTGCTGCCCGTGCTGGTCTCGCTCCCGGACGTCGACGTCGAGCCCGGCACCCGTCCTTCGTTCACCGACGCCCAGATCACGGCCGCTGTCGAGGAGCGGATGGGCAGCGAGAAGGGCATGCGCCGCGCCGTCCTGGTCAAGGCCCGCACCACCCTGGTCAAGATCGCGCTCGCCCACGTCCCGCCGCGGCAGGACCCGGACGCGCTGGTCGTGCCCGACCACCTCTGACCGCCCGCTGTAACGCCGGGTTATCTGCTCCTCCCACCGGGTTGCACACTCCTGGGAGGAGCGAATAACCCGGCGTTACATGCGACGGGCCGGCTCAGCCCAGCGCCGCATTGACCACCTCGCGCGCCTCCTCCTGCACCTGCGCGAGGTGCTCGGGGCCGCGGAAGGACTCGGCGTAGATCTTGTAGACGTCCTCGGTGCCCGACGGGCGGGCGGCGAACCACGCGGACTCCGTGGTCACCTTGAGCCCGCCGATCTTGGCGCCGTTGCCGGGCGCCTCGGTGAGCTTGGCGGTGATCTCCTCGCCCGCCAGCGACGTCGCGGTCACCGCCGAGGGCGACAGCGCCGAGAGGGCCGCCTTCTGCTCGCGGTTCGCCGGGGCGTCGATGCGGGCGTACGCCGGCTCCCCGTGCCTCGCCACGAGCTCGGCGTAGTGCGCGGACGGTGTCTTCCCCGTCGTCGCCAGGATCTCCGAGGCGAGCAGGGCGAGGATGATGCCGTCCTTGTCGGTGGTCCACGTCGAGCCGTCCCGGCGGAGGAACGACGCGCCGGCGGACTCCTCGCCGCCGAAGCCGAACGAGCCGTCGATGAGGCCGGGCACGAACCACTTGAAGCCGACCGGCACCTCGACCAGCTCGCGGCCGATGTCGGCGGCCACCAGGTCGATCATCGACGACGACACCAGCGTCTTGCCGATCCGCGCCGAGTCCGGCCAGCCGGGGCGGGCGCCGCCGAAGAGGTAGCCGATCGCGACCGCGAGGTAGTGGTTGGGGTTCATCAGGCCGGCGTCCGGCGTCACGATGCCGTGCCGGTCGGCGTCGGCGTCGTTGCCGGTCGCGATGTCGTACGACGACCGCTGCGCGATCAGCGACGCCATCGCCGAGGGCGACGAGCAGTCCATCCGGATCTTGCCGTCCCAGTCGAGCGTCATGAAGCGCCAGGTCGGGTCGACGAGCGGGTTCACCACGGTGAGGTCCAGCCGGTGCCGCTCGGCGATCTCGCCCCAGTAGGCGACCGACGCCCCGCCGAGCGGGTCCGCGCCGATGCGTACGCCGGCCTGGCGGATCGCGTCGATGTCCAGCACCTGGGGCAGGTCGTCGACGTAGGTCCCGAGGTAGTCGTAGGCACCGGCGTGCGCCCGCGCCCGTGCGAACGGGATCCGCCTCACGTCCGCGAGCCCGCCGCGGATCAGCTCGTTCGCGCGCTGCGCGATCACCGACGTGGCGTCGCTGTCGGCCGGGCCGCCGTGCGGCGGGTTGTACTTGAAGCCGCCGTCGGCCGGCGGGTTGTGCGAGGGCGTGACCACGATGCCGTCGGCGGTGCCGCCGCCGCGGTTCGCGCGGAGGATCGCGTGCGAGACCGCGGGCGTCGGCGTGTAGCCGTCGCGGTCGTCGACGAGCACGGTCACGTCGTTCGCGGCCAGCACCTCGAGCGCCGTGGCCCACGCCGGCTCCGAGAGTCCGTGGGTGTCGCGGCCGAGGAACAGCGGGCCGTCGTACCCCTGCTCCCGGCGGTGGTCCACGATCGCCTGGGTCGTCGCGAGGATGTGCGTCTCGTTGAACGCCGTCCGCAGCGACGACCCGCGGTGGCCACTGGTGCCGAACGCCACCTGCTGGTCGGGGTCCTCCGGGTCCGGGACCCCCGTGTAGTACGACGTCACCAGGTGCGCGACGTCGACCAGGTCGGAGGGCTCGGCGGGCTGTCCGGCGCGCGGGTCGCTCATGTCGTCATAGTGCCCCATCGGGCCACGCGCGTCCGCGTCACGTTTGCCGGTCCCGGGCGCGGGCACCGGACGCTGGATGCCCGCGACGCTGCTCGAGACTCCTGTCCACCACCGCCCGACCCTCGGCGCCGTGGCGCGACGCGTCTCGACCAGCCTCGTGATCGCGTGTGCGGTCCCGGCCGTGGTCTTCTACACGACCTTCCGCGTCCTCGGCGTCTGGCCGGCGATCTTCGCCGCGCTGGGCTGGGCGTACGGCGCGATCTCCTGGCGCTCGCTCACCGGCCGCCGCCCGTCGGGACTCCTTGTGCTCGCCGCCGCGGTGATGACCGGCCGCACGCTGATCGCGCTGATGGCCGACAGCACGTTCCTGTACTTCCTCCAGCCGGTGATCACCGACGCGCTCATCGGGACCGCGTTCCTGGTGTCCCTCGGGCGCGGGCGGCCCGTCGTGGCCCGGCTCGCGGGCGACTTCTACCCGATGGACGACGAGCTCTCGGTGCGCCCGGGGATCCAGCGCCTCTTCCGGCACCTGACGCTGCTCTGGGCGCTGCTGGCGCTCGGCAAGGCCACGATGACGCTGTGGCTGCTGACCTCCCAGTCGCTGGAGACGTTCGTGCTCGTGAAGAGCGTCGCGGTCCTCGGGATCAACGGCTCCGCCGTCGCGGCGACGAGCGGCCTGGCCGTGCTGGTCGGGCGCCGCGAGGGGCTGATCAGCCCCGCCGGCGCGGCCCCGTCGTCCTGACCCGCGCCGACACCGCACCGGCCGAGCGCGAGATCCACGGCCGAGGGCCTGCCGACGCCTAGCCTGGGGGCGAGATGAGGTTCGCGCGCACGGCCACCCTGGTGGGGGTGGGAGTCCTGTGGTGGGCCGTCGGCCCGCTGGTGCTGGTGCTCGCCGCCGGATCCCTCTACAGCCGATCGGTCCGCGCCTGGCTGCGCCCGACCCGGCGGGTGACGGCGGTCTGGGTCGCCGCGGTCCTCGCCCTGGCCGGCCTCGCCTGGGTCGTGCCCGACGGCTGGGTGCGGATGCCGCCGGGTCCCGGCGCGCTGGTCACCCCGTCGTACCTCGGCCGCCCGGCGATCGTGAACGTCGAGCACGTCGACGCGCCCCTCGGTGAGTCGCCGCAGGTGACCACCAAGTCGTACGGCGTCGCCGAGTGCCGCGAGGTGCGGTTCGACGACCACGGGCGGCTGGTGACGGTGTGCGGCGCGGTGCTGCGGCTGCTCGACCCGGAGTCGCTGCGCCAGCTCGCGACCAAGGACCTGCCGCCCGGTTGTGAGCCGGTGTTCGAGGTGGCCGGCGGCCGCGTGCTGGTCGCCACCGGCGACCGTCGGGTGCTCGCGATCACGACGGCCGACGCGGAGGGCGAGCCCGACCTCACCACCGCGGCGACCGTCGACCTGACCGACCGGCTGCCCGACGGCGACTGCGTCACCGGCATCGCGCCCGACGGCCACGGCGGTCTCTGGTTCGCCAGCCACGACGGCGTCGTCGGGGTGGTCGCCGGTGGACGCACCCGGGTGCTCGACCTCGACGACACCGTCACCCGGCCGGTCACGGCGACGGTCGACGGGGTGTACGTCGCCGGCTCCGGCGCCCTGCACAAGGTGGTCCTGCACGCCGGCAAGCCGGTCGAGGCCTGGGCGGCGGCGTACGACGACGGCGGCGAGCGCGGCAGCGCGCCGGTCGTGCTGCCGTCGGGCCTGGTCGCCCTCGCCGACGTCCGCGACCCGCGGCTCCAGGTCGTCGTCCACCGCGGCGACACCGGCGACGTGGTCTGCCGGACCGAGGTGTTCGACGACGACTCCGGCGCGACCGACGGCGGGCTGGTCGCGGCCGGCGACGGGCTGCTCGTGCAGAACTCCGACGGGTACGGCGGTCCGCTCTCCACCACGCTCGGCCGCACCACCACCGGCGGCCTCGCGCGGGTCGACGTGCTCGGCGGGGCCGACGGCGAGTGCGCGGTCACCTGGCAGTCCGCCCTCGACGCCCCCAGCGGCGCCCCGGCCGTCTCGACCGCCGTCGGCCTGGCCTACGCCTACACCAAGCGGCACAGCTGGCTCGGCGTCAACGCGTGGTACCTCACCGCGATCGACCTCGACACCGGCCGCGCCGTCTGGGCCCGCCGTACCGGCCTCGGCCTCCTCCGTGACAACCACCACGGCGCCGTCACCCTCGGCCCGGACGGCTCGGTCTACGTGCCCGTGCTCGGTGGGTTCGTGCGGGTGCGCGACCGGGGCTGAACGCCCGTGGCGGGCGTCACGACGGAGCCGTCGGACGCGGCAGCGGCGGGACGCGGCGCCGGCACTCCCGGCCCGCGCAGTCCTGGAGCGTCTCGACGAGGTGGAGTTGGAGGAGGTGCCGGATGCGGGAGTGGCGGCGGTCGTCGTACACGTTGGTCAGCTGCCACGGATCACGACGACGGTCGTACAGCTCCCGGAACGGCGGCTCCTGCCACCGCACCAGCGTGTAGCGGCGGGTCCGGACGGCCCGGTACTGCCAGGCGCGTCGCTGGACCTCCGCGCCCGACCCCGCCTGGACGAGCAGCGCCCGGTCCCGCTGCGGCGCGTTCGCGACGAGGTACGGCGTGAGGTCGATGCCGTCGGGTTTCCGCATCGGCGTCGCCCCGGTGAGCCCCGCGATCGTCGGCGCCAGGTCGACCGTGGCCACCGTCTGGCGGCGCCGCTCCCCCCCGCGGGATGCCCGGCCCGCGGACGAGCAACGGCACCCCGAGGGCCTCCTCGTACGGCACGTTCTTGCCGGTCAGCCGGTGCTCGCCGAACAGGTAGCCGTTGTCGGAGGTGAAGAGCACGACCGTGTCGTCCAGCTCGCCGGTGCGTTCGAGCTCCGCGACGATGCCCGCGACCGCCTCGTCGAGCGCGGCGAGCGTGCGGATGCGCTGGGTGAACAGGTGCTGCTGCTCCTGGGGCGACACGGGTCGGCGCCGGATCGCGGGCGGCTTGTCCGACACGTCCCGCTCGTTGAACGACGGTGAGTCCAGCGAGGGGAGGGCGACGTCCTCCAGGATGTCGGCGTGCCGGTCGGCCGGGGGCGGCGGGGCCGAGCACGTCCTCGAGCTGCCGCCGTCGCACGTCCCGTGGGGCGCGATGAAGCTCGACCAGAGGAAGGACGGGGGGTCGCCGGCGCTCAGGTCCCCGACCAGATCCTTCGCCTGCTGGGCCACGGTGTCGGTGTGGTAGTCCTCGGGCCCGAACCGGACCAGCTCGCCGGCGGCGTACTGGACGAACGAGTGGTAGTCGCCCGGGAGCCCGACGCCCCGATCGCCGTCGGGCGACTGCAGCCCGACGATCGGGCGCCAGCGGTCCCAGCCGGGCTCGGGGCCGTCGTCCTCGTCGTACCCGTGCAGGTACTTGCCCACGAACGCTGTGGAGTAGCCCGCCGCGTGCAGCCAGACCGGCAGCGCCGCCGAGGGGTCGAGGCTCTCGTGGCCGCCCCAGGGCGGGGCGTTCGTGCGTACCCCGTTGTTGTGGGCGTACTGGCCGGTGAGCATCTGGGCGCGGGAGGGGCTGCAGTTGGGGTGCGGGGCCACCATGTCGGTGAACGTCACACCGGCCCGGCCCAGCACGCGTCGGGTCTTCGGCAGCCACCGCAGGTCCGACTCGTCTGGTCGTCAGAGGTGATCAGAACGATGTTCGGGCGCTCGGCAGCGCGCTCGGTCCGCGCTTCGGCCGCGTGCGCCGGCGCTTGGACGAGCGTCGCCGGCGTCAGGCCCGCCGTGGCCGCCAGCAGCGGGGGCAGCCCGGCGAGGAGCCGGCGACGAGGGTCGCGTGGACGTGGGCGGCATGGGCCATGCTCGCACGCAGGGGGCGGCGCCGGGCGGACTCCCGCCGTGCGGCGACCGAGCGGTCCCACGGTCAGGGGTAGCTGATCCCCGTCGTCTCCTCGCTCAGCTGCCACAGCCGGCGCTGGGCGGTCTCGTCGTGGGAGAGCCTGCTGGAGGTGGTGACCCGGGGCCGGCCGCCGCCCTCGAGGAAGCCGTCCGGCCCGACGTAGGTCCCGCCGGGGAGCCCGGCGGTCGCGGCCATGAGCGTCGGCCACGCGCCCCGCTCGGGGGTGTTGGGCGAGATCAGCTTGATCGCGCCGTCGAGGATCGAGGCGCGGCCGCCGGCGGCGCGGCCGTACTGGCCGTTCGCGGCCAGGTGGGTCGAGGCGAAGCCGGGGTGCGCGGCCAGCGCCCGCACCGGCAGCTCGGCCCGGCGGCACCGGCGCTCCAGCTCGTAGGTGAAGAGCAGGTTCGCGAGCTTGGACTGCGCGTAGGTCGGCCATGGCTGGTAGCGCCCGTGCTGCACCCGCGGGTCGTCGAGCGGCGCCTTCCGGGCCACGCGGTGCATCTGCGATGACACCGTCACCAGGGTCGCGTCCTCGCTGTCGACCAGCTGCGGCAGGAGCAGGCCGGTGAGCAGGAACGGCCCGAAGTGGTTCGTCGCCATCTGGAGCTCGAGGCCGTCGGCCGTGCGCTCGTACGGCGTTCCCATGACGCCGGCGTTGTTGACCAGCACGTCGATCGGGCCGAGGGCCGCGGCCTCGGCCGCCGCCCGGCGTACCGATGCGAGGTCGGAGAGGTCGACCACCAGCGACTCGAGCGACGCCGAGGGCACCTCCTCGAGGATCGCGGCCCGGGTCTCGGCGACCCGCTCCGCGCGCCGGCCCGCGAGCACGACGTGGGCGCCGCGCCGGGCCAGCTCCAGCGCGGTGAACTGCCCCAGCCCGCCGACGGTCGTGCCGGTCACGAGGATCGTGCGGCCGCCCTGGGGCGGGATGTCGGCCGGGTCCCAGCGGTCGGCCGCGGTCACGGGGTCGTCGCCAGCGCGTCGAGCAGGCGCTGCCCGAGGTCCCGGTCGCCCTCGACCTCGACCGTGCCGGGCTCGGGATCGCAGCGGCCGCCGGCCAGCCGGATGAACGCCTCGCGGTCCATCCGCAGCCGCACCGTCGGCTCGCCGGGTACGTCGGACAGCCGCTCGCCCCGCCCGGCGTCGTCGACCGCGTAGGCGAACGGCGCGCTGCCCTCCATCTCCAGCACGGCGGTCGTGCCGGCCGGGGCGCCCAGCCGCTTGGCGAGCACGTAGCCGAGGCTCTCGGCGAGGTACTCGGCCGTGTGCCTCGCCGCCGGCGAGTCCATGCCGCCGGGCCGGTCGACCGCGCGGCGGACGTCCTGCTCGTGCATCCAGACGTCGAGCGGGCGGTTGCGCAGCAGCGTGCGCCAGTCCCAGGGCACGCCGCCGAAGATCGGGTCGGGCTTCGCGGAGCCGTCGGTGGGCGGGTCGGCCAGCAGCGCCGTGTGCCGCGCGGTGGCGGCCGACCGGATCTCGTTGATGATCGCGTCCGGGCTGGCGTCGCGGCGGTTGACCACGCCGACCTCGGTGTAGAGCCCCATCATCCCGGTGACGTGGTCGGGCTCGCCGACCTCGGCGGTCTCCTCGCGGCCGCCGGCGAGGATGGCCTCGAGGTGCGCGATGTGCGAGGCCACCGCCTTCACGTCCCAGCCGGGCAGGTCGGTCGGCGTCGCCCACTCCGCCTCGTCGAGCTCCTCGAGGAGGTCGGTGAAGTCGTTGATCGCCCGCCACCACACGTCGACGTACTCACTCAGCACCTGCTGGTCGGTCATGTGGTCGGTCATGCCACCGACACTAGAAGACAGGGTCAGCCCAGCGCGAGGGAGAGTGCGATGGCCAACATGGTCAGGCCGATCAGCACGTCGAGCACCTGCCACGCCCGCGGCTGCGCGAGCAGGCCGCTGGCCCGCCGGGCACCGAAGCCGAGGCCGCAGAACCACAGCAGGCTCCCGACGCACGCGCCGACCGCGAACCACCAGCGGCCCACGGGGCCCTCGTGGTTGGCGATCGACCCGAGCAGGAGCACGGTGTCGAGGTAGACGTGCGGGTTGAGCCAGGTGAGCGCGAGGGCGCGCACGACGACACCGCGTCGGGTCAGCCGGGCGCCGCCGCCGTTCGCGTGCAGGGACTCGGCCTTGCGCGCGCGCAGCAGCGAGCTGACGCCGTACCAGGTCAGGAACGCGACGCCGAGCCAGCGGATCAGGTCGATCGCCCACGGCGCGCGCTCGACGATGGTCCCGATGCCGGCGACGCCGGCGGTGATGAGGACGATGTCGGAGACCGCGCAGATCGCGACGACCAGGCCGACGTGCTCGCGCGCGAGTCCCTGCCGCAGCACGAACGCGTTCTGCGCGCCGATGGCCACGATGAGCGAGAGGCCGGTGACCACGCCGGCGAGCAGGGAGTCGAGCACCCGGCCAACGCTAGGGCTCCGGCCCGGTGAAGGCCAGCGAAAGATATTCAGCAACCATTAGCATTTCTTCATGGACCTCGCACCGTCCCAGCTCGCCGCCCTGGTCGCGATCGCCGACCACGGCACGTTCGAGGCCGCGGCACGGGCGCTGCACGTGACGCCGTCCGCGATCAGCCAGCGGATCCGCGCGCTCGAGTCGCAGGTCGGCCGGGTGGTCGTGCAGCGCACGACGCCGTGCCGGCCCACCGAGGACGGCGAGGTGCTGCTCCGGCTGGCCCGGCAGACCCGGCTGCTCCACGACGAGGTCCGCGACGCGCTCGCGCACGGCCACACCTCGGTCGTGGACCTGCCGCTCGCGGTGAACGCCGACTCGCTGGCCACCTGGTTCCGCGGCGCGGTCGCCGAGGTCGCCGGCTGGGGGGACGTCGTGCTCCGGCTGCACGTCGAGGACCAGGCCTTCTCCGCCGGCCTGCTGCGCAGCGGCGGCGTCCTGGCCGCGGTCACCTCGGAGCCGACGGCGGTGCAGGGCTGCTCGGTCGAGCGGCTCGGCGTGCTGCGCTACGTGCCGGCCGCGACGCCCGAGGTCGCTGCGCGGTACCGCCGGGGCCGAGGCCCGGACTGGTCGGCGATGCCGGTCGTCGTCTTCAACGAGAAGGACCTGCTCCAGCACGAGGTGCTGGCCGGTCGCGGCGTGCCGGCGCCGCCGGTCGTGCACCGGGTGCCGACGTCCGCGGACTTCCTCGAGGCGGTCTGCCTCGGGCTCGGCTGGGGGATGATCCCGGAGCCGCAGCTGCGGGTCGAGCGCGACCGGCTGGTGCCGCTCGTCGGCCGGCTGCACGTCGACGTACCCCTGCACTGGCAGCGGTGGCGGCTCGACTCACCGGTCCTCGACCGGCTCACCGACGCCGTACGCCGGGCCGCCCGCGACGTCCTGAAATAGCCGAGTCGGCGCAGCTTCAGCTGAAGCTGCGCCGACTCGGGTGGAACAGGGGTCAGAAGGCGGACTCGTCGAGGTCCATCAGGTCCAGCCCGACGCCCTCGGCGATGGCGCGCTCGGAGGAGATCTTCGGCAGGACGTTCTGGGCGAAGAACTGCGCCGCGGCGACCTTGCCCTCGTAGAACGCCTGGTCCTTGCCCGGGTCGCCGCCCAGCTTCTCCAGGGCCACCTCGGCCTGGCGGAGCAGCAGCCACGCGCAGACGACGTCGCCGAGCACCATCAGCAGGCGACTGGTGTTGAGGCCCACCTTGTAGATGTTGCGGACCTCGTCCTGGGCGGACATCAGCTCGTTGATCATGTGGCCGACGATCGCCTGGGCGTCGTCGAGGGCGGTGGCGAGCAGCTCGCGCTCGTTCTTGAGGCGACCGTTGCCGGCCTCGCTGTCGATGAACTTCTTGACCTCGCCCGCCAGGTGGCCCAGCGCGGCGCCCTGGTCCTTGACGATCTTGCGGAAGAAGAAGTCCTGGCCCTGGATCGCGGTCGTGCCCTCGTAGAGGGTGTCGATCTTGGCGTCACGGACGTACTGCTCGATCGGGTACTCCTGCAGGAAGCCGGAGCCGCCGAAGGTCTGCAGCGACTCGGTGCCCAGCAGCACCCACGAGCGCTCCGAGCCGTAGCCCTTCACGATCGGGAGCAGCAGGTCGTTGACCTTCTCGGCCAGCTCGTCGCGCTCGCCGTTGTGCTCGGCGACCATCACCTGGTCCTGCCAGGTGGCGGTGTAGAGCACGAGGGCGCGCATCGCCTCCGCGAACGACTTCTGCGTCATCAGCGAGCGGCGTACGTCGGGGTGGTGGGTGATCGTCACACGCGGCGCCGTCTTGTCGGCGGACTGCGTGAGGTCGGCGCCCTGGACGCGCTCCTTGGCGAACTCGAGCGCGTTCAGGTAGCCGGTCGACAGCGTCGCGATGGCCTTGGTGCCGACCATCATGCGGGCGTTCTCGATGACCTGGAACATCTGCGCGATGCCGTTGTGGACCTCGCCGAGGAGGTAGCCGACGGCCGGCTCGCCGCCGCCGACGCCCGGGTCGCCGAAGGTGAGCTCGCAGGTGTTGGACACCTTGATGCCCATCTTGTGCTCGACGTTGGTGACGTAGACGCCGTTGCGCTCGCCGAGCTCACCGGTCTCGAGGTCGAAATGGTACTTCGGCACGACGAAGAGCGAGAGCCCCTTGGTGCCGGGTCCGCCGGCGCCCTCGACGCCGACCGGGCGGGCCAGGACCAGGTGGATGATCTGGTCGGTGAGGTCGCTCTCGGCGGAGGTGATGAAGCGCTTGACGCCCTCGATGTTCCAGGTGCCGTCGTCGTTCTGCGTGGCCTTCGCGCGGCCCGCGCCCACATCGGAGCCGGCGTCCGGCTCGGTCAGCACCATGGTGGTGTTCCACCCTCGGTCGACGACCAGCTGGGCGATCTTGCGGTCGCGCTCGTTGCCGTTGCGGTGGAGCACGCCGGCGAACATCGGACCGGCGCCGTACATCCAGATGGCCGGGTTGGCGCCGAGCACCAGCTCGCCCATCGCCCAGCAGATGCTGGAGGGGGCCGGGGTGCCGCCGAGGTCGGCGAAGGTGGTCAGGCGCCAGTACTCGGCGTCCATCCAGGCCTGGTAGCTCTTCTTGAACGACTCCGGCACCGGGGCGGTGTTGGTCGTGGGGTCGAAGACCGGTGGGTTCCGGTCGGCGTCCTCGAAGGACGCCGCGAGGTCCTCGCGGGCGAGGCGGTCGACCTCGGCCAGGATCGAGCGGGCGGTGTCGGTGTCCACCTCGGCGAACGGGCCGGTGCCCAGCACCTGGTCGCGGCCGAACACCTCGAAGAGGTTGAACTCGATGTCGCGGATGTTGCTCTTGTAGTGGCTCACGGCCCCACCTTCACGTTGCTTACTCGTCGGTAACACCAAGGGTACGTACCCATCAGTAACCCCGCAACCGGCGCCGGTCAAACCCGAGATCTGGGAAAGTGATCGGCAATACCCTGCAAAAGCGATAGTTGTGGCAAACTTGATCGAGTCACTGGACTCAACCGACTCAAGGGTGCAACTCGAACATGCGCAAGCTCATCGTCCTCGGCGTCGTCGGCCTCCTCGCCCAGCTCATCGACGGCTCGCTCGGCATGGCCTACGGCGTCACGTCGTCCACGCTGCTGCTGGCCGCCGGCGTCGCGCCGGCCGCTGCGTCGGCCGCCGTGCACTTCTCCGAGATCGGCACGTCGATGGTGTCCGGCATCGCGCACCACAAGCTCGGCAACGTCGACTGGCGGACCGTGTCGATCCTCGCGGTCCCGGGCTTCGTCGGCGCGTTCGCCGGCGCGACGTTCCTGGCCAGCCTCGACGGCGACACGGCCAAGCCCTGGGTCGCGGGCATCCTGCTCGCGCTTGGCGGGTACGTCGTGTGGCGGTTCCTGGTCCTCGGCGGCCGCCGCCCGACGTTCAAGTCGCGCCCGTCCGCGGGCTTCCTCGCCCCGATGGGCGTGGTCGGCGGTGCGCTCGACGCGATCGGCGGCGGTGGCTGGGGCCCGGTGGGCACCACGACGCTGCTCTCCTCGGGCCGGCTCGAGCCGCGGAAGGTGATCGGCTCGATCGACACCTCCGAGTTCGTCGTCGCGGTCGGTGGCTCGCTGGGCTTCCTGTTCGCGCTGGGCGCGCAGGGCATCCACTGGGAGTACGCCCTCGCGCTGCTCGCCGGTGGCGTGATCGCCGCGCCGATCGCGGCCTGGCTGGTCAAGAAGCTCGCTGCCCGGGTGCTCGGCGTCGCGGCCGGCGGCCTGATCATCCTCACCAACTCCAAGACGATCGCCGAGGCGCTGGGCGCCTCGACCAACCAGGTCATCGCGCTCGCGGTCACCGTGGCGATCCTCTGGATCAGCGGCATCGTCTGGGCGGTCAAGCAGGAGCGCCGCTCCCGCCGCCTGGCGACGGAGCAGCAGGAGCTGGTCGCCGCTTGACCGACACCGCGGACGGATTGACCATGAAAGCACTTGACGTAGTGGTCAATCCGTCTCGAAGGTGACGCTCATGCGCAAGCTGGTCCTGCTCGCCCTGCTCGGCCTCGCCGCCCAGCTGGTCGACGGCTCGCTGGGCATGGGTTACGGCGTCACTCCGCCACGCTGCTGGTCGCCGGCGGGCTCGGGCCCGCCGCGGCCAGCGCCGCGATCCACTTCTCCGAGATCGGGACCTCGCTCGTCTCGGGCGTCGCCCACCACACGCTCGGCAACGTGGACTGGCGCACGGTCGGCATCCTCGCCATCCCGGGATTCGTCGGTGCGTTCGCGGGAGCGACGTTCCTCGTCCAGCTCGACGGCCGGACGGCCCGGGTCGTCGTCTCCGTCGGCGCCTCCCTCGGCTTCCTCGCCGCGCTCGGCAGCCAGGGCATCGAGTGGGCCGTCGTGCCCGCACTGATGCTCGGCGGCGTCGTCGCCGCCCCGATCGCCGCGACCCTGGTCCGCTACCTCCCCGCCCGCATCCTCGGCGTCGCCGCGGGCGGCCTGATCGTGTTCACCAACGTCCGCACCCTCGGCATCCAGATCGGCGCCGAGCACCTGACGATCGCGCTGGTGGCCTCGCTCGTCGTCACCCTGTGGGTGCTGTGGATCTCGTGGGCGGTCAAGCTCGACCAGGCCGAGCGGGAGGGGGATCGGCACGCCCGGGCGACCTCGTCGCCCACCAGTAGCCGCCAAGGTCGACTGAACAAGTCGACACATCTGACACACTGGACGCATGCGAGTTTCCGCCAAGTCCGACTACGCCCTGCGTGCGCTGATCGAGATGGCCTCGCGTGCAGACGGTCGCGCCGTGAGCGCGGAGGAGCTCGGCCGGCTCCAGGACATCCCCCACGGCTTCCTCCAGGCCATCCTCGCGGACCTGCGCCGCGCCGGCGTCGTGATGTCCCAGCGCGGGCAGTCCGGTGGCTGGCGGATGGGTCGCGAGGCCAGCAGCGTCTCGGTCGCCGACGTGATCCGCGCCGTCGACGGTCCGCTCGTCTCCGTCTACGGCCTGCGCCCGGAGGCGGTCACCTACAACGAGGCCGCGGACGTGCTCCAGCACGTGTGGATCGCCGGCCGCCGCTCGCTGCGCGACGTGTTCGAGAACGTCTCCATCCAGGACCTCGCCGACCGGCGCCTCCCGGACGCGGTGACCTCGCGGACCGCCGACGAGGACGCCTGGCAGCCCCACTGAGCGGTCGGGCAGGACGGCGCAGTAGAACGTGTTCTACAGTGGCGCCATGATCACGTCGGACGCCATCACGTGGACCGCGCCGAACGACGACCACCCCGCGCGGGCGGCCTCGCAGCGCTCCTACTCCGCCGTCGCCTCCGCCGTCGCCAAGGGCGACCTGGCCGAGTGGCTCACGGTGTACGCCGAGGACGCGGTGCTCGAGGACCCGGTGGGTCCGTCGATGTTCGCCCCGAGGGGCGGGGGCATCGCGGCCACGCGGGCATGGCGGCGTTCTGGAACAGCGCAATTGCGCCGATCGCGCAGTTCGAGTTCGAGATCCACGACTCCTTCGCCAACCCGGGCGGCAACACCTGCGCGAACATCGGCCGGATCCGGACCTCGTTCCCCGACGGCAGCCACACGACGACCGAGCTGATCATGGTCTACGTCGTGAACGACGCCGGCCTGGTCACGTCGATGAAGGCCTACTGGGAGCCGGACCGCACGATGGCGAGCTTCACCCCGGCGTGACCGGATCGCCGGCTCGCGCGTCGTAAGGGTCATGGAGCAGCAGCCCGGAGGGCTCGAGGAGTTCGCCCTGGCGGAGGTACGCGTCTTCGCCGCCGGCGGGTACGTCGCCGTCGCCCAGGTCGTGCCGCGGGGTGGTTCGGTCGACGAGGACCGGCTTCGTGACCTCGCCCTGGCGGACGCGTGGTGGGACTGACGTCAGTCGCGCACGTGCTCGGCGACCCACTCCACGAGCGGCCGCAGCGACTGCCAGTCCTCGCGCACGAGGTCGAGCAGCTCGGGGGTGTGGATCACGGGCTCGAAGCCCAGCTGGTGGCCGGCGGTCAGGGACCGGTGGCGGAGGAGCTCGATGCGCGGGTGGTCGGCGTCGTACCCGCGGGGCGTGGTCTTGAGGCGGTCGCCGCCGATCTCGAAGTCCTGCTTCGCGAGCCTCGCCAGGATCTTCTCCAGGGCGGGACCGAACCGGTCGTGCGCGACGGCCGCGCGGAAGGCAGCGAGGCGGCCGCCGCTGGCCTCGTAGAAGCCCGCACCGGTGCGGACGCCGCGGGGCGAGACCTCGACGTACCACCCGGTCGCCTCGCCGACCCGGACGAACGCGCCCTGGTGGGTCTTGTACGGCGTCTTGTCCTTCGCGAACCGGACGTCGCGGTAGGGGCGGAAGATCTTGGCCGACCCGAACTCCGGCTCGAGCGCCGCGCACAGCGCGGCCATCGGCGCCTTCACCGACTCCTCGTAGACGGTCCTGTGCTTCTCCCAGAACGCCTTGGTGTTGTCGACCTCGAGGTCGTCGTAGAAGTCCAGGGCAGCGACGGGGAAGCCGGTGAAGGGAGCGCTCACGACCGGCAAGCGTAACGAGACGAGGTGGCGGCACCCGCTGCGACGCCGCCACCTCGCCGTCACGTCGGATCCCCATGCTCCGACAGTGGGTCCAACGCAGCGAGGGCGCCTGCGTGACGGGTGTGGCGCGAATTTCCTCAGCGCACGCGGGCGGTGACCTGCTCGTCGCCGTCCTCGGCGAGCGCCGTGACCGTGACGTGGTCGCCGCCGCAGCGCGGCTCGGACAGGAACGCCCGGCCACCGGGGGACTCGTAGGCCACGCTCAGTCCGTCGGCGGGGGACCAGCGCATCAGCGCCGCCGGGTCGCCCTCGGTCTGCGGGTCGCGGGTGAACCACGCCGCCTCGCCGCACCAGACCAGGCTGCCGGCGACCCCGGGCCCGAGGTCCGTCTCCTCGCCGCCGGACGTCGCGTGGAAGTGGGCCTGCTCGATCCGCTTCTCGTTCGGGATCACCGACCACACCTGGCCGTCCTCGGTGAGCAGGCCGTCCCAGGCCGAGCACTCCTCGACCCCGTCGAACGGGGTCGCCTCGGTGCCGCTGATCGCCATCAGTGTGCGGCAGGAGGGGCGGCCGGCGTCGAAGCTCAGCACCGAGGCGCCGCCAGGCGTGAGCTGGCCGCCGTTGAAGCCGTGCCGCTTCGGGGCGCACCACGAGAGCTGCGAGTCCTGGGTGGTCAGGTCGACGGTCGCGACGCAGTAGGCGCGGCCGGGCCCGACGGTCGCGTGCATCAGCCGGTCGCCGCCGAGGGCCCAGGTGCCGCCGTTGGTGGTGGGTACGTCGGACGTCGCGTCGATCGTGAACGTGTGACCGGTCTCGAGGTCGGTGACCTCGGCCCGGCTCGGCTCCGCCTCGGTCGGGTCCTGGAGCACCACGACCGCCCAGCGCTCGTCGAGCAGCCCGTCGCTGACGCGCCACGTCGACGAGCCCTCGCCGGAGGAGCCCCGCGGGCCGTCCAGCGACCAGCCCGCGCCGTTGCCGGTCACCGTGAGCGTCCAGTCGCTGTTCCGGGTGACGCTGTCGCGGACCGGTGCGTCGACCGGCTGCCAGTCGAGCTCCTGTGCGGTGGTGCCGGTGGCGGTCGGCGACTCGGTCGGCGTCGGGCCGGCCGCGGTCGTCGACGGGCTCGTCGTCGGCTCCGTCATCGGGTCCGTCGTCGGCTGCGTGCCCTCCGGCCCGCCGTCGCTGCACGCGGTCAGCGTCAGCGCCACCGCGACGCCCGCGACGGCGTACCGCAGGCGCCGCACGCCGGCCTCAGACGCCGACATTGTGCTGGAAGTGCGCCTTGTTGGCGCGGAAGCTGCGGTAGGCGTCGCGCCACTGCACGCGGGCGATGTAGGGCTCGGACGGGTCGAACCGCTGCTGGTTCCAGGGCTCGAAGTAGCCGAGCTGGTCGGGCTTCTTGCCCCTCTTCGCGAAGCCGCGGCCCACCTGGAAGTGCCCGGATGCGTCGTCGTCGAGGTAGGGGTAGTACCGCTTGAGCAGGATCGGGTGCAGCACGACCGGTGCGCGGTAGTCGTAGATGTGGCGCATCATCAGCTGCATCCACTTGCTGAAGGTGTAGTCGCCGATGTCGAGGACGATGTAGGGCCCGGCGTACTTCTTCCGGTCGTAGCCGGTCGCCTGGTTGACCACGCGCACCATGTCCCAGATCGACGTGCCGCTGGTGGTGGTGCGCAGACGGCTGGCCCAGTGCTTCTGCGGCTTCCGCGCCTTCTGCCAGCCCCACGCGATCATCTGCATCGAGGCCGGGCCGCACCAGTAGGTCCGGGTCTGCGCGGCGGTGTTGTCGCCGTCGAGGATCTGGAAGCGCCTGGGGTAGTGGCCCTTGACCGGCACCTTGGTCGGCTGGACCGTCGGGGACGACGTGGGGCTGGGCGACTTGGTGGGCTTGGCGGTGTTGGGCGTCGCGCTCTGCGGCTTCGCCACCGCGGCGCTCGTGGAGGTTTCGCGTGCCTCCGGGTGCCGGTCGAGGAAGCCCTCGGGCAGCGGCACGCCCTCGATCTGGTGGCGGAGCAGCCACACCTTGGCGATCGAGCGAGCGGCCATCCGCAGCTCGGCACGATCGGCCCGGGCCAGTGCGGCCGGGCTCATCCGGGCCCGCTGGGCGAGCGCCGACTGCGCGTCCAGGTCTCCGGTGGTCTCCACCGCGCCGGCCGGGCGGGCCGCGACCTGCCGGGCGGCGCTCACGGTGCGAGCCCGCACCTGCTCCTCGGTGTCGTGGGTCCAGCCCGCGCCCAGGCAATAGCGCTGCCCCTCGAACTCCGCGCACCGGACGGCGGTCTCGGCGAGCTGCTCGGGCGTGGCCTTGCCCGTGGTCCGGGCCGTCCGGCGGCTGAGCATCGTGCCCTCGTTCACCACCCGGTCGATCTCGGCCCGGGCCTGCGGGGTCAGCTTCGAGAAGCCGGCCGTGTCGGCCGCGCGGGCGCCGTACTCCTGGTCGCCGGACGGGACCAGCGAGTCGTCGTCACCGCCGCCGCGGGGGACGAAGGGCGCGAGCGCCAGCAGGAGGACCAGGGCGCCGACGACGATGAGCATGGGGCGGCGAGACATGGAAGGAAGACCTCGAGACTCAGGGGAAGGGAGCCACCCCACTGTCACCTCTGGTCACTTGGATAGTCAAGTGCATCATCAGTCACGGCAGTGTCGCGCGCGCCGATTCATCACGGGAGGCAGGCGAATCGGCACTCCCCTCGGTGGGCCCGGCACGGGGAGTGGGCACTCACCTGCCTACCGTGATGAATCGGCAACGGCCGGAGACACAGAAGACCCGCACGGAGGCGGGTCTTCTGGACGTGGAGCGGATGACGAGACTCGAACTCGCGACATCGACCTTGGGAAGGTCGCGCTCTACCAACTGAGCTACATCCGCATGCTGCGCGGCGATCCTAGTCGATCGGCAGGAGGGTCGGACGCTTCGGGTCCAGACCGTCGCCCGAGGACCGGCCGGTGAGCCGGCGGTGCACCCACGGCACGAGGAACTCGCGGGTCCAGCGGGCGTTCTCGGCGAGCTTCTCCCGCCGGTCCAGGACCGGGATCGGCGCGAGCGGCGGCGGCGCCAGCTGGTGGCGTACGCCGAGGGCGTCGAGCACCCGCATCGCCATCATGCTGTGGCCGGCGGCGTTGAGGTGCACCCGGTCGGAGTCCATCACCGCCGGGAGCTCGACGTCGCGCATCCGCCACTGGTCGACCAGGGTCGCGCCGTGGCGGTCCGCGATCTCGCGAGCCCACTCGTTGAATACGGCGAACCGCCCGCGCACCGAGGCGTAGATGCCCGAGGTGCCGGGGTCGAAGAGCGTGAACATCACGACCCGGGCGCCGCTGGCGCTCAGGCGACCGACCGCGTCTGAGTACCGCGCGGCGAGGGCGTCGAGGTCGACCTTGGGTCGGAGCACGTCGTTGCCGCCGCCGTGGACGGTGACCAGGTCGGGGCGCAGGGCCAGGGCCGGCTCGAGCTGCTCGTCGAGGATCGCGGGCAGCTTGCGCCCGCGGATCGCCAGGTTCGCGTAGCGGAAGTCCGGGTCGAGGGTGGCCAGGTGCTCCGCCACCCGGTCGGCCCAGCCGCGCAGGCCGTTGGGGCGCGTCGGGTCGGGATCGCCGACGCCCTCGGTGAAGGAGTCGCCGATCGCGACGTACCGCTGGAAGCTCACCGGTCCATTGTCCGGACGGCGCCGGGCCGCCCGCCGGTAGGGTGCCAGCGTGCTGCTGTCAGACCGCGACATCCTCAGCGAGATCGACGCCGGGCGGATCGCCCTGGACCCGTACGAGCCGGGCATGCTCCAGCCGTCGTCGATCGACGTGCGACTGGATCGCTTCTTCCGGGTCTTCGACAACCACAAGTACCCGCACATCGACCCGGCGGCCGACCAGTCGGACCTGACCCGGATGGTCGAGCCGGACGGCGACAACCCCTTCATCCTGCACCCGGGCGAGTTCGTGCTCGGGTCGACCTACGAGGTCGTGACGCTGCCCGACGACATCGCGGCCCGGGTCGAGGGCAAGTCCTCGCTCGGCCGGCTCGGGCTGCTGACTCACGCGACCGCAGGCTTCGTCGACCCCGGCTTCAGCGGGCACGTCACGCTCGAGCTCGCGAACGTCGCGACGCTGCCGATCAAGCTCTACCCGGGCATGAAGATCGGTCAGTTCTGCTTCTTCCGGCTGTCCTCGCCGTCGGAGCACCCGTACGGCTCGACGAAGTACGGCTCCCGCTACCAGGGGCAGCGCGGCCCGACGCCGTCGCGCTCGTTCCAGAACTTCCACCGAACCGAGATCTGAGCTCGTGAAGTTAGGCTAACCTAACTTCATGACGACGATGCAGCACTCGCTCCCGATGATCCTCGACGAGGTCGAGGTCGTCCGGGTGGACCGGCTCTCCCCGTCCTTCGTGCGGATCGAGCTCGGCGGCGCCTGCCTCGCGGAGTTCGGCGTCGACGGCCCGCTCTACGACCAGCGGATCAAGCTGGTCTTCCCCGGCGTGCCCGGCGGCCCGCCGCCGTCGTTCGCCGGCGCCGACGAGTCGTGGTTCGACACCTGGGTCCAGCGCCCCGCGGAGGAGCGCGGGCACATGCGCACCTACACGGTGCGTGACCTGCGCGGCGAGGGCGCCGACGCCCGGCTGGTCGTCGACATCGTGGTCCACGCCGACGACCACGGGGACGTCGGCCCGGGCTGCGACTGGGCGGCCCGGGCGGCCGTCGGCGACCGGGTGGTGCTGATGGGGCCGCGCCGCGGCCAGTTCTACGGTGGCATCGAGTTCGACCCCGGTACGGCGAAGCGCCTGCTGCTCGTCGGCGACGAGACCGCCGTCCCGGCGATCTGCGCGACCCTGGGCCACCTCCCGTGGGACGCCACCGGGGCGGCGTTCCTCGAGGTCCCGACCGCTGTCGACATCCAGACCGTCCAGCACCCCGAGGGCGTCGAGGTCGTGTGGCTGGCCCGCGAGGGCGCTCCCCACGGCTCCCTGGTCCAGGCGGCCGTCCTGACCCACCTGGGCACCGGTGCCGGCCCGGTCGAGGACCCCGAGGAGGTGGACCCGGACCTGTGGGAGACCCCGACGTACTCCTCCTCCGGCGAGGACGTCGGCAGCGGCCACGCGCCGGTCGGGCACGACCTCGAGGACCTCTACGCCTGGATCGCGGGGGAGTCCGGCCTGGTCACCGGCCTGCGTCGCGTGCTCGTGAAGGACCTCGGCGTCGACCGCCGTCAGGTCGCCTTCATGGGGTACTGGCGCCGGGGAGTGGCGATGCGAGGGTGACCGGCCAGCTGTCCTGACCGGAGACCTCGCTCAGACCTCGGCGAGGACGATGTCGCCGCTGACCAGCTGGGCGCGGACCTCGACGTGCGGTGCGCCGTCCTGCGGCTGACCGGCGCCCTGGAGGGTGGACCGGATCTCTCCGGAGATCGTCGAGATGTCGGTCCAGACGGGGAGGCCGGCGGGGATGCCGACGTGGACGTCGCCCGAGGCGGCCTTGGCGGTGACGCGGCCGTTGCGCGCGGCGGAGACGACCATGTCGCCCGAGCCGGTCGTGACCGTGATGTCGGCACCGCCGTCCCCGACCTTCACGTCGCCGGATCCCGTCTTCACGACGGCGGGGCCGCGGGTCGTCCCCAGTTGGACGTCGCCGGAGCCCGTCGAGACCAGCGTGGTCGAGCCGGCGTCGACGACGAGGACGTCGCCCGAGCCGCTCTTGGCCTTCAACTCGGCGCGGACCTCCTCGACGCGGATGTCGCCGGAGCCGGTCTCCACGACCAGCACTCCGTCGACGACGTCGACCTCGACGTCCCCGGACCCGCTCTTGAGCTGGCTCCGGGACACGGTGCCGGTGACGGAGATGTCGGCGCTGCCCGTGCGGACGACGACGTGGCTCCCGGTCGGCAGCGTCACGACGACGTCGAGGCGGTGGTCGCCGAAGATGCCGCGCTGACGAGGGCCCTGCACGCTGACCTCGTCGCCGCTCTGGTGGACCTCGACCTCCTCGGCGTCGCGGCCGGAGATGTCCACGCGGGTCTCGGTGGTGTCGGTGGCCACCACCTTCACCGAGCCCTTGCCGATCGCGGTGAACAGGTGGACGGGCCGGTGGGTCTCGAACTGGTGACTGGTCATGGGGGTCTCCTGGGAAGAGGGTGTGCTCGTCCGCGGGACCGGCCTGGTGCCGGTCCCGGGAGGTCGGGTGCGGGGCCTAGATCCAGCCGGTCATCCGGCGGTGGCCCCGCTTGCCGCCGCCGAAGGGGTCGTTGCCGCTGAGGAACGGGATGCTGGACAGGTCGAGGTCGACGTTGATGGCGCCGCCGTCCCGCGTGGCCGCGCGGACCACGTTGACCAGCCAGGTGTTGAGCGAGCCGCCGGACCGCGCGGCCATCTCCTCGGCCTTCGCCTTGACCGACTCCGGGATGCGGAGGGTGATCCGGGCGACGTTGCCATCGTCCTCGGGGTCCTCCTCGGTGGGGGCGGGGCGCGGCGCCTCGGGTGCGACAGCCGGACCGCTGTCCACGACGAAGTCGAGCTCGCGTCCGACGAGGCGTACGTCGACGCTGCCGGCCGGCATCTCCGCGGTGATCTCGGCGGCGGCCTGGGAGACCGCCTCCATCATCGCGAGCCGGGCCGCGGGGTCGAGGGCGAACGCGAGCCGCTCCGCGACCGCCCTCGCCTCGGGGCCGGCCGCCTCGGCCGCGGCCATGAGGTCCCGGCGGAGGCTGTCGACGTACGGCGTGATGTCCATGCGCACCACGATGACATCACTGCGATGTCATATCAACGCCATAGTGATGTCATGCCGGCGTCGGCGTGCGACCCGGGTTTGTTGCCGAAGGCGACGGGGCACGTCATCCGGTGGTTCGTTGTCGGGTGTGAGAGAGGCCCCTGATGCAGAGTCCCCCCGTACTGGCGAGCACGATCATCGACGCGGCGTTCGTCGACTACCTGATCGTGGCCCTGTACTTCGCCGTCGTCCTCGGGATCGGCCTCCTGGCCCGCCGCCAGATCTCCGACTCGCTCGACTTCTTCCTGTCCGGCCGGTCGTTGCCCGCGTGGGTGACCGGCCTCGCCTTCGTCTCGGCCAACCTCGGCGCCGTCGAGATCATGGGCATGTCGGCCAACGGGGCGCAGTTCGGCCTGCCGGCGGTCCACTACTTCTGGATCGGCGCGATCCCCGCGATGCTGTTCCTCGGCGTCGTGATGATGCCGTTCTACTACGGCTCGAAGGTGCGCTCGGTCCCCGAGTTCATGTACCGCCGGTTCGGCACCGGCGCGCACCTGGTCAACTCGATCTCGTTCGCGGTCGCCCAGCTGCTGATCGCGGGCATCAACCTCTACCTGCTCGGCAGCGTCATCCGGGCGCTGCTCGGGTGGAACCTCACGCTGGCGCTCGTGGTCGCCGCCGTCATCGTGCTGTCCTACATCACCCTGGGCGGCCTGAGCGCGGCGATCTACAACGAGGTCCTCCAGTTCTTCGTGATCGTCGCGGCCCTGCTGCCGCTGACGATCCTCGGCCTCCAGGAGGTCGGCGGCTGGAACGGCCTCAGGGACAAGATCACCGAGAACGCCGGCGCCGGCGGCTCGGCGAGCGCCGCCGACCAGCTCAGCTCCTGGCCGGGCACGGCGCTGACCGGCTTCTCCTCCGACTTCCTGTCGGTCGTCGGCATCGTCTTCGGCCTGGGCTTCGTGCTCTCCTTCGGCTACTGGACCACGAACTTCGTCGAGGTCCAGCGCGCGATGGCGACCGACTCGATCTCCTCGGCCCGCAAGACCCCGATCATCGGCGCCTTCCCCAAGATGTTCGTCCCGTTCATCACGATCCTCCCCGGCATGATCGCCGCGGTCCTCGTCACCGAGATCGCCCGGACCAAGTCCGGCGAGGAGGTCTCGGGAGGTGCGGGCGGGACCGTGACGTTCAACGACTCGCTCATCTACCTGATGCGCGACCTGCTCCCCAACGGCCTGCTCGGCGTGGCCATCGCCGGCCTGCTCGCGGCGTTCATGGCCGGCATGGCGGCCAACATCTCGGCGTTCAACACCGTCATGTCCTACGACCTGTGGGAGCGGTACGTCGTCAAGGAGCGCGACGACCAGTACTACCTGCGCGTCGGCCGGTTCGCGACGGTCGCCGCCACCGTGGTCGCCATCTTCACCGCGCAGCTCGCGTCCAACTTCTCGAACATCATGAACTACCTCCAGACGCTGTTCGGGTTCTTCAACGCCCCGCTGTTCGCCACGTTCATCCTCGGCATGTTCTGGAAGCGGATGACCGCGACAGCCGGGTGGGTCGGCCTGACGGCCGGCACGCTCTCCGCCGTGCTCGTGGCGTTCCTCAGCGAGGACGCGTTCGGCTCGTGGAGCACGGGTGCGCTGCCGCTGAGCGGGCAGGGGGCGTCGTTCGTCGCGGCCGGTGTCGCCTTCGTGGTCGACATCGTGCTCAGCATCGTGGTCTCGCTGGCCACCAAGCCGAAGCCGGCGGAGGAGCTGCGCGGCCTGGTCTACTCCGAGACGCCGCGCGAGGACCTCGTGGACCCGCGGGAGGCGACGTACCCCTGGTACCGCCGCACGCTCCCCCTCGCGGGCATCGCCCTCGTCCTCGTCACCGTCCTGAACATCGCCTTCTGAGGAGCACGACATGGCACGCAGGCAGACCGCGGGCGTCTACGACATCCGCAACGTGATCGGGGGCCTGATCGGCCTCTACGGCGTGATCCTCACCGTGATGGGGATCCTCGACGCCGGCGACAACGGGACCGGCGACGCGAGCGCCAACCTGTGGGCCGGCCTGGCGATGCTCGCGTTCGGCGTCGTGTTCATCGCCTGGGCCCGGCTGCGGCCGGTCGTGGTCGAGGACGAGCCCGAGGCGGCCCGTCAGGACCCCGCCGGGTAGTACGCCACCGCCTCGATCGCGCCGCCGTCGCGGAACACGTCCACCCGGACGCCGCAGCCGGTGCGGTCGGGCGGGCGCACGAGCAGGGAGAACGCGTCGGCCGACCCCGCGACCGGCGGCGCCGGCAGCCCGCAGCGGCCCAGCTGCTCGTCGGCGGCGAGGATCCGGATCGCCGGCACGGCGTAGTGCAGCGGGCGCTCGGTGACGAGCCGGACCTCCCGGGAGGCGTCGCGGAGGCCGTCGAGGACGCCGGTGCCGTCCCAGCCCGCCCGGTCGGCGGCGGCCGAGCCGTCCAGCACGACCAGGCGGGCGTCGCCGGGGCGGACGAAGACCCGGCCGGCGAACTCCGGCGCCGGCCCACGCCCGTTGGCGAAGTCGAGCAGCGCCCACGCCGCCTCGCGGTCGGTGTAGTCGGTCAGGCAGGTGACGTCGGCCGGTACGGCGGTGAACACGGTGATCGGGTCGCCCCGGTCGAACCGCTGGCCCGCCCCGGGGTCCGAGCCGATCGCCCGGTCGAGCACCTCGCAGGCGCGGAGGGGCCGGATCGCCACGTCGAGGCCGCGGTCCTCGAGCAGGGCCCGCGCGTGCGCGGCGTCGTACCCGAACAGGGACGGCACCTGGTCGCCCTCGAGCCGGTCCCCGGGTAGGTCGTCGGGTCGGGTCAGCGCTACGCCGACGCCGACGGCGACCAGCGCGGCGGCGACGGCGGCGAGCGCGATCCGGCGGCGCGGACCCGGTGGCGGCGGCGGGTGGACGGCGTCGCGCAGGGCCTGCTGGACCCCCGGGTCGGGGTCGTCGGACCGGCGGATGGCGCGCCGCTGCTCGTCGAGCACGCGCTGCACCAGCGCGGGCGCCTCGTCCGCGGGCACGCCGAGGGCGGCGGCATCGCGGACCAGGGCGTACCAGCGGGCGTCGCGGTACTCCGCCGGGTCCATGGTTCCTAGGGTTCACCCAGCAGCGTGGAGACCGCCACCAGTCGGCCGCCGTCGTCGGTGAGGAGCTGGACGGCGAAGCGCTGTGCGCATGCGTCGACGCTCGTCAGCGGCGGGACGACGACGGTGCGGTCGAGCTCGCGCAGGTCGGGCGGCAGCGGGCCGTAGGTCGGCATGCAGGATCCCCGCGGCTTCGCGGTGTACGTGACCGCGTCGTGCTGCCGCAGGACGGTCAGCGGGGAGAGCGGGCAGCTGCGTCCGGCGTACGACCCGATCTCGGTGCAGGTCGCCCAGGCGTCGCGGTCGTCGTCGGCGGTGACGACCCCGGTGAAGGCGTTGCCGAGGTAGAGCTGGACCTCCTCGGCCATCGGCGGTGGCTCGCCGCCGCGGGCGAACGCGCGGAACGCCGGGCCGATGTCGGCCGGGGGCTCGGGGGCGGGACTCGTGGTGGCGCTGCCGGTCGGGCTCGGCCGATGCCCCGGGTCGCTCATCGGCACGGGCTCGTCCGCGCACCCCGGGGCGAGGGCCAGGAGCGCGGCGATGGCGAGCAGCCGGGTCCGCACCTGCCCCACGGTAGCCGTGCCTCAGAGGTCGAAGAGCGACCCGGCTCCGTTGATGTCGACGTCGGTCCGCGGCTGATGGCCGGGGCCGCCGGACGGCTTCGGCTTGTCCTCCGCCTTCTCCTCGGGCTCGGGCTCGGGCTTGTCCTCGGCCTTGTCCTCGGCCTGCGGGGCCTCGGGCTCCTCGTCGCGCGCGGCGTCGGTGGCGGCCTGGCTGAGCGCGACCGGGTCCGGCTTGCCGCTGTCGGTGGGCTCGGGGGCCGGATCGGGCTCGGGCTTCGGCTCGGGCTTCTCCTCCGCCGCCGGCTTCGCGGGCGCGGCGGCCGGCTCGTCCGCGGCGATGTCGAACAGTGACCCGCCGAAGTCGAGCTCCCGGGCGGGCTCGGCCCGCTGCACCGGCGCCGGCGCCGGCGCCGGCTCCGGCTCGGGCTCCACGGCCTGCGGCTCCGCGGTCTCCTCGGTCTTCGGGGCCTTCGGGGCCTTCGGGGCCTCCGGCTCCGGAGCCGCGATGTCGAAGAGCGACCCGCCCGACCCGAGGTCGGCGGTGGGCTCCTCCTCGGCCTGCGGGGCCGCGGACTGCGGCTCAACCTGGGGCTCAGGCTGGGGCTCAGCCTGGGGCTCAGGCTCGGGCTCGGCCTTCTGCTGCGCCGCCGGCTCGTCGCCGCCGATGTCGAACAGCGAGCCCCCGGAGCCCAGGTCGGAGTCGGTCTTCGTCTCGGCCTGGGGGGCCGCGGGCGCCGGCTCGGCCGGCTCGTCGCCACCCAGGTCGAACAGCGATCCGCCCGAGGACGCGGGCGCCTGCTGGGCGGCCTTCGCCTCCTCGGCGACCGGCTTGTCCTCCGCGGCGGTCTCGGACTCCGCGGGGGTGTCGAACAGCGACGACCCGCCCGAGGCCTTCGCGGCCGGACCGGTGTCCTCGGTATCGACGACGGTGTCCTCGGTATCGACGACGGTGTCCTCGGTATCGACGACGGTGTCCTCGGTGATGGTCTCGTCGCCGGCCTCCGGCTCGGCCTTGGTCTCGACCGGCTCGGTAGCAGCGGGGGTAGCCGCGGGAGAAGCCGCGCCGGCGCCCGGCGCCAGCTTGGTCGCCATCTCGCCCTTGACCGAC
>NZ_BAAIFY010000026.1:0-62711 GCF_054653575.1 Nocardioides pyridinolyticus
CCGAGGACGCCGACCGGCCCCGGCAGGCTCAGAGGAAGCGCTTGAGCCTCGCCGGCGAGTCGGTCGGCAGCCTCACCGCGATGCCCTCGGCGATCGCGTGCAGCGTCCAGCCGCCCTCGCCGCGGACCAGCTTGGCCAGCAGCGCTCCGGTCTCGGGTACGCCGAGGGTCAGCGTGACCCGCGCGATCTCGGTGCCCTGCTCGTCGGCGAGCCGGCAGTAGGCGTTGGCGACCCACTCCAGCGAGTGGCCCTGGTAGCTGCTGACCAGCAGGAAGATCGTGTCGACGGGACCGTGCACCTTGGCGAGGTCGAGAACGATCGTCTCGTCGTCGCCCGCGCCGCTGCCGGTCCGGTTGTCGCCCAGGTGCTCGACCGACCCGTCGCGGGTCCGCAGGTTGTTGTAGAACGCGAGGTCGAAGATCTCGCCGTTCGCGAACTGCACCGCGGACGCGTCGAGGTCGGCGTCCGCGAAGCCGCTGAGGGCGCCCGCGGTCCGGATCTTGTCCCACCCGAGCCCGACCCGCAGCCGGGTCGCGTCAAGGGTCTGCGTCTCACCGCGCGTCAGCTCTGCCACGGGGCCAACCTAGGTCAGGGGTGGCTGTGGCTGCCGCTGCCGATTCATCACGGTAGGTGGGTGAGCCGACACTCCCCGTGGTGGGCATGGCGCGGGAAGTGGGAGTTCGCCTGCCTACCGTGATGAATCGGCGAAGGGCGCCAGTCGCACTCAGAGCACGAGGAGCAGGCCGATGATGCCCGGGACCACGCCGAGCAGCAGCCAGGGGGAGGCGAACTTCTTGCTGTGGATGGAGCGGAAGACCGCGACCGAGATCACGCCGAAGGCGGCGGCGATGACGTTGAGCCCGACCCGGGCGTCCATCCGGTCGCCGTCGATGTGGACGGCGGCGATCACCAGGCCGACGGACATGTGGATGATCGTGGTGAAGGCGAGGATCGAGAGGACCCACTTCTGGACCGGCTCGAGGTGCATCGGTCCGGAGTCGCGCCGCTTGATGGTCTCCCGGCGGGGGTTGGCGGGGTCCATCAGGTGCCGGGGCCGCGTCCTCGGCTTCGGGCTGTCCTGGGGCTCGCTCACGTCCCCATTGTCGCCGGTGCCCGCCGGCGGCCGAACACCAGGGACCCCAGCAGCACGATCCAGGCGACCAGCGCGACGAGCGCCGCGGCCATCGCGGTGGCGTAGCTGATGTCGAGCGCGGTCCGACTCCACCCGAAGACCTGGGTGAGCACGGACATCTCGCTCTCCTCGGTGTCGCCGAAGTCCGGGCAGAACGTGCCGAACACGAGGAGCGCCAGCCACGTGGTCAGCTGCGCCACGGACTGGAACCCGGTGAGCGACCGCGGCCGGCCGTCCTGGGTGTAGGCGAGGATCGTCGTGACGAGCAGTGCGACGAGCACGACCGGGACGACCGAGAACAGGAAGATCAGGAAGAACCAGCCGCCGACGCCGAAGACGAAGCGGCCGATCCACACCCAGGCCACCAGGAACAGGTTGATCGGGATCATCCAGAGGAGTACGGCGCGGCCCACGGGCGGAGACTAGCGGCCGCGGGACCGACAGACGCCGAAAACTCGGATGCGCTCCGGGCCGGTCGGAGGCATTCTCGGAGACTGTGGACATCCAGCAGGTGACGTGGGACGAGGCCGACGCCGTGCGACGGTCGGTGGACGTCCTGGAGGCCGTGCGTCTCCACGAGGAGCCCTGGGCGCACCCCTCCACGGCGACCGCGGTGGCCTTGAACATCCGCCACGGCTGGGACGGCGAGCCCGCCGACCACCTCCTGGTGACGGTCGACGGCACCGACGTCGCGACGGCGACGTACGAGACGACGACCTACGACAACCTCCACGTCGCCTGGCTCGGCGTCGACGTGCATCCCGAGCACCGCCGCCGGGGCCACGGGTCGGCGATCGTCGAGCACCTCATGGACCGGGCCCGGCGCGACGGCAAGACCTCGGTCGGCATGGACAGCTGGGAGCTCCCGGGTCTGCCGGAGTTCGCCGCGCAGCACGGGTTCGAGCGGAAGCAGGTCGCGGTCAACCGGCGCCAGCACCTCGCCAAGGTCGACCGGGCCGAGCTCGACCGGCTCCACGACGCGGCGCTCGCGGCCGCCACGGACTACGAGCTGGTCCGCCGGGTCGGCGCCACGCCCGAGGCGGAGCTGCCGGCGCTCGTGACGCTGACCGAGGCGGGCCTGGGTGACGCAGCCCGCGACGACCTGGTCGACCAGGTCGGAGTCGAGCCCGGAGCGGGCCAGCACCTCGGCCATCGCGTGCCCCAGGAGGACGCCCGGGTGCACGCCGGCCAGCTACCCGTTGCGCTTGCCGAGAGGAGTGCGGACGGCGTCGACGATGACCGGCGTGCCCATGGGACGAAACTAGAACACGTTCTCACTCAGCACAACTTCCTATGCGTACCTCCGGTATGTATCCTCCGTTACTAGAACGTGTTGCAGACTGACCCGAGAGGGAGCTCCCGTGACCGCGACCGCCCCGCACCGGGGTTCGACTTCACCGACCCCGACGTGAAGCACGCGGCGATCCCGCACGAGCAGTTCCGCGCGGCCCGCCGGAAGTCACCGATCGTGTGGGTGGACCAGGAGTCGACCTGGACCACCGGGTTCGCGGCCGAGGGCCAGGCGGGCTACTACGCGATCACCCGGCACGAGGACGTCGCCGTGATCTCCCAGGACAGCAAGAACTGGTCGACGTACGAGAACGGCGCGATCATCCGGTTCCCGAGCGAGATGCTGCGCGAGCAGATCGAGCTCCAGCGCGTGATCCTCATCAACCAGGACCCGCCCGAGCACACCGCGACCCGCGCGATCATCTCCCGCGGCTTCACGCCGCGCTCGATCGCCGAGCTCGAGGAGACGATGGTCCGGCGCGGCGACGAGATCGTGCAGGCGGCCGTGGGCCGCGGCACCGGCAACTTCGTCGAGGAGATCGCGGCGGAGCTCCCGCTCCAGGCCATCGCCGACCTGATCGGGGTGCCGCAGGAGGACCGGCACAAGCTCTTCGACTGGTCGAACCAGATGCTCGCGGGCGAGGACCCCGACTACGCCGGCAACAACGAGGTCGCCGCGGCCGAGATCCTGGGCTACGCCATGATGCTCGCCGCCGACCGGCAGGCGAACCCGCGCGACGACCTGATCACCAAGCTGGTCAACGCCCACAAGGGCGAGCGCGGCCTCACCGACGACGAGCTCGGCTACTTCGTCATCCTGCTGGCCGTGGCCGGCAACGAGACCACGCGCAACGCGATCTCCCACGGCATGAACGCCTTCCTCGACCACCCCGAGCAGTGGGAGATCTGGAAGCGCGACCGCCCCGCGACGATGGTCGACGAGGTCGTGCGCTGGGCGACCCCGGTGTCGGTCTTCCAGCGGACCGCGCTGAACGACGTCGAGGTCGGCGGCGTGCGGTTCCAGAAGGGGGAGCGGGCGGCGCTGTTCTACGCGAGCGCCAACTTCGACGAGGAGGTCTTCGAGGACCCCTTCGCCTTCGACATCCTGCGCGACCCGAACCCGCCAGCTCGGCTTCGGCGGCCACGGCGCCCACTGCTGCCTCGGCGCGAACCTGGCGCGGCAGGAGATCCGGGTGATCTTCAACGCCCTGGCCGACCACGCGCCGGACATCAGCAAGCTCGCCGAGCCGGCGCGTCTGCGGCACTCCTGGGTGAACGGCCTCAAGGACCTCCAGATCAGGTACGCCTGATCGGGACAGCCGTCAATCGCGTGCGGTGAGCACGAGCGGACCATCGATGGTGATGGCCACGGTGTGCTCCATATGGGCGCCGCGCGAGGCGTCCTTGCTCCGCAGCGTCCAGCCGTCGGCGTCGGTGTAGATCTCGTCGGTCGTGTGCAGGAACCACGGCTCGATCGCGATCACCAGGCCCGGTCGCAGCTTCAGGCCGCGGCCGGCCCGGCCGTCGTTGGGCACGTGCGGCTCGCCGTGCATCGTGCGGCCCACGCCGTGCCCGCCGAACTGCAGGTTGATGCCGAGGCCGGCGCCGCGGGCCACGTCGCCGATGGCGGCGGAGATGTCGCCGAGCCGGTTGCCCGGCTTCGCCGCGGCGATCCCGGCCTCGAGCGCGCGGCCGGTGGTCTCGATCAGGTCGAGGTCCTCCTGGCGCGGCGTGCCGACCACGACGCTCAGCGCCGAGTCGGCGACCCAGCCGTCGACGTTCGCGGCGAAGTCGACGCTGAGCAGGTCACCGTCCTGGAGCGTGTAGTCGTGGGGGAGGCCGTGCAGCACGGCGTCGTTCACGGACGTGCAGAGCACCTTGCCGAACGGCGAGGCGCCGAACGACGGGTGGTAGTCGATGTAGCAGGACGACGCGCCCCGATCCCGGATCATGGCGTGGGCGAGCTCGTCGAGCTCGAGCAGGTTCACCCCGACGTCGGCCTTCTCGGCGAGTGCGGTGATGACATCGGCCACGAAGCGCCCGGCAGGACGCATCTGTTCGATCTGGCTGGGGGTGCGGAGCTCGATCACCCGAAGACCCTATCTAGGCTGGGTTCATGGACCTCGTCCTCGGCACCATGTACTTCGGCACCCGCACCGACGAGGCGACGTCCTTCGCCCTGCTGGACCGGTTCGTCGAGGCCGGCGGGCGGGTGCTCGACACGGCCAACTGCTACGCCTTCTGGTCCTCGCCCACCGGCTACGGCGGCCAGAGCGAGGCGCTGCTCGGGCGCTGGCTCGCCGCGAACCCCGGGATCCGCGACGAGGTCGTGATCGCCACCAAGGTCGGCGTCGAGCCCACGGACGACGGCGGGGTCGAGGGACTGTCCGCGGAGGTCATCGAGCGCGAGTCCGCGCGCAGCCTGGAGCGGCTCGGCATCGACGCCATCGACCTCTACTGGGCGCACGGCGAGGACCGGTCGACCGACCTCGAGGAGACCGTCTCCGCGTTCGGCGGCCTGGTCTCGCGCGGCCTCGTGAAGCGACTCGGCGTCTCCAACCACCCCACCTGGCGCGTCGAGCGCGGCCGCGCTCTGGCGTTCGAGCTCGGCGTCGAGCCGTGGACGGCGCTCCAGCTGACCACGTCGTACGTCCACCCGCGCCCGGGCGCCCAGGTGCCCGGCAAGGACCACCGGTTCGGCTTCGTCAGCGACGAGACGGTCGACTACCTCGACGAGCACCCGGACCTCGAGCTGTGGGTCTACAGCCCGCTGATCCAGGGCGGCTTCGACCGCGAGGACCGCCCGTTCCCCGAGGCCTACGACCACCCGGGGACCACCGAGCGGCTCGCCGCCCTGACGCGGGAGGCCGAGGCGCGCGGCGTGCCCCGCTCCCGGCTGGTGCTGGCCTGGCTGATGGAGCAGGGCTGGAAGCCGATCGTCGGCGTGAGCACCGTCGAGCAGCTCGACTCGGCCCTGGCGTCGGTGTCCCTTCCAGTGCTGGACGGGAGAAGGCCTGGACGAGGACGCGCTCGGCTCCCGGGACGCTAACCCGAGATCCGAAGCAGCACGACCTCTCCCTCGACGTTGACGGCAACAGCCTGGCTCGGCTCCTGTTCGTTCGCCTGGAACGCGGTGACAGGACGCACGGGTTGAGCGAACTGAGCAACTCCGTCCCCGGTCTCGAATCCGAAGCACGGCGAGGTCTGAGCCTGACCGAGCGGTCGGCCGACACCGAGGTTCGGTGGCTGCGCAGGATCCCTCGAGTAGGTCGAACCGGAGAAGTCGATGGACACACCGCAGGAAGCACCAGAGGCGAGTGAACCGCAGGCGGTGGTAGCTGTGATGAACCATTCCTTCCGGAACTGACCGACCGACAGAACACGCAAGACCGATCCCGTGTCTGACTCGCGGACTGACATCAGCGCCTCGCCCGAGGGCGACTGGCCGACTTCGGCGACGTCCTCGCGCGGTCCGACCCAGGGCCCGACTGCCGAGATGGGATCCGTAGCGCCACCGGACCCCAACGTCGAGGCGACCTCGAAGGTGACCGGGATCGTGCCGGCGCCGCACACCTCAGCCGGAGTCACGATCCCGGCGGAGGCTCCGCTTCCTGGTGACGACGGGGGGGGAGGAGTCCGGCGGCTCGGACGTAGTCGGGGTGGCCACGAATTGTCCGTGGGAGTCGCCCGGCGCCTCACCGATCGCGAGTGCACCACCGACGACACCGCTGATGCATGCCACGGAGGCCACGACTCCAGCGACCGCGACACCCGTACGACGCCGGCGCACAGCGCGGCGCAGGTCCCCTTGGTCGACATCACGTCGCGCGGGGGCGTACGCCATGTCGGACAATGCTCGCTTCAAAGTCTCCTCACGCATGCTTCTGCGTCCCTTCGTGTGTCGGAGCGGCCTCACGGAGGGATGCGAGCCCTCTCGATACGTGCGACCGAGCTGTTGCCTGCGAGCAACGCAGCGTCTCGGCGATCGTCGCGAAGTCGAGATCCTCCAGATAGCGCAGCGCGATGGCTGACCGCTGTCTGGGTGTCAGGCGCTGCCAAGCTCCGGGCAACCACTCGAGGTCTGCTGGCTCGGGGTCCCAGGTCACTGAGGCTTCCGACGTCGACTGTCTGAGTAGTTCTCGTCGTACTCGGCGAACACGATCGATGTTGAGGCGAACGAGAGTGGTTCGTGCATAGGCGAGTGGATTGGCATCGCGATGAACGCGCCTCCAGCGGGTGCCGAGTCGGACGTACGTCTCTTGAAGCAGGTCCCACGCGTCGTGTTCGTTCCCGGAGACCGTGCGAGCGAGCCCGAGAAAGGTTCGTGGTCGACTCGACCACGAACGTCTCGAACTCGTCCTCGCGCATGCTCGTCCCCTTACGGCTCACCTCTCATACGTTCCAGGCGCTCAAGATGTTGAGACGTGTGCGAAGGAGCCAGGTCAGCAACAGGGAAGCTCGCGACGGCGACTAGCACGTTTGACCAACCATGCCTCCGGTAGGTCTCAGTCCACCAGCGCATCGACCGCGTCGCTCGCAGCGACGTCCGGGCAGGAGGAAGATTCTCACCGCCCGAGGTGTTGCGGGTCACATGAGCGAACTCGTGGACCGCACGATCACCGCCCTCCGGACCGAGCACGACGCCCTCGTGGCGCTGGTGCCGAACCTGCCCGACGAGTCCTTCGACGCCCCCAGCGGTGCGTCCGAGTGGACGATCGCCCAGGTGCTCTCGCACCTCGGCAGCGGCGCTGAGATCGGCCGGGTGCCGATCGCCCGGGCCGCGGGCGAGGACGTCGAGCCGACGGACAACCAGGCCGTCTGGGCGCGCTGGGACGCGCTGGGCCCCCTCGACCAGGCGGCGGGCTTCGTCGAGCACGACACCCGCTGGCTCGAGACGGTCGAGGGCCTCTCCGCCGAGCAGCGCGGGTCGCTCCTGGTCGACCTCGGCTTCCTCCCGGAACCGGTGCCGCTCGCGGTGGCGCTCGGGATGCGGCTCAACGAGCTCGCCCACCACTCGTGGGACGTCCGCGTCGGCCTCGACCCGTCGGCCGAGGTGCACGCGGACTCCGCCGAGGTCCTCGTCGAGCTGTTCCGCGGGCCGCTGAACTTCATCCTCGGCTTCTCCGCGAAGCCGGGCGAGCTCGGCGAGCCGGCGTCCGTCGCCGTCCCCGGCGCCGGACTGGTCATCGACTCCGGGGTCACCGTCGTTGGCGGCGTCGAGTCGCCGACCGCGACGTTCCGGGGCGCACCGGAGGCGTTCATGCGGCTGCTCAACGGCCGCCTCAAGGAGCCGTACGCCGAGGGCGTGACCGTCGAGGGCAACGTGACCCTCGACGACCTGCGCAAGGTCTTCCCGGGGTACTAGTCCGCGCTGGCCCGCACTAGGCCGCGAGGCAGACCGGGCCCGAGATCCGGGTGAGCTGCCTGCTCACCCGGGTCGTCAGGTCGACCAAGCGGAGTCCCAGCGCGCCGACGACGGCGCCAAGGATCTCGGAGCTGGGCTCCTTGAGGCCCCGCTCCACCTCGGAGAGGTACTGCGTCGAGACGCCCGCCTGCTCGGCGACGTCGGCGAGCGTGCGGCCCGCGGTTCGGCGCTCCTCGCGGAGCTCCCTGCCCACGGCCTCGCGCCAGAGCGGCCCCGGCCCGGGCGCAGGCCCCCGGCCGGGGCTCGGGAACGCGACCAGCTCACCCATGCTCGGAGACTAGCCGACCCACTCGCCCAGGTCGGCGTCCCGCAGCAGCTCGCGCGCCTCCTCGATCCGGTCGTCCACAACCAGCACCCGCATCTGGAGGAAGCGCAGCGAGCCCTCCAGCACGGACGCGTGCCGATCGGCGACGTGGTAGGGGATCTCGGCCCCGGTGAGGAGCGCCTCGGTCACCGCGACCAGCGCGACGTCGTTGGTGCGGAACAGTTCGGCCATGCCGCGAGCCTAGTTCCACGGCTTCTCCGCGCCGGCGACCCACATGGCGAAGAACTGCGAGCCGCCGCCGTACGCGTGCCCCAGGGCCCGGCGGGCGCCGTCGACCTGGTGCTCGCCGGCGGCGCCGCGCACCTGGAGCGCGGCCTCGCCGAAGCGGAGCATGCCGGACGCGCCGATCGGGTTCGACGAGAGCACGCCGCCCGAGCAGTTGACCGGGATCTTCCCGTCCATCGCCGTGGCGCCGGACTCCGTGAGCCGCCAGCCGCCGCCGTTCTCCTCGGCGAAGCCCAGCGACTCCAGCCACATCGGCTCGAACCACGAGAACGGCACGTAGATCTCGGCCGCGTCGATCTCCTCGAGCGGGTTGGTGATGCCGGCCTGCGTCCAGAGCGCGGCCGCGGCGTCACGGGACGCCTGCGGGTTGACCTGGTCGCGCTCCGCGGCGGTGGTGGCCTCGGACCGCATCACGGTGCCGTGGATCCACGCCGGGTTGGGCGAGGAGGCCGCCGTGTCCTCGTCGACGATCACCAGGGCACAGGCGCCGTCGGAGGACGGGCAGGGCTCGTCGTACCGGATCGGGTCCCAGAGCATCTGCGACGCGAGCACCGACTCCACGGTGGTGTCGGGGTTCTTCAGGTGCGCGTAGGGGTTCTTCAGTGCGTTCTGCCGGTCCTTGGCCGCCACGATCGCGCCGATGTGCGTGGGCGCCTCGGAGCGGCGGATGTAGGACCGCACGTGCGGGGCGAAGTAGCCGCCGGCGCCGGCATGCACCGGCATGTTGAACGGCAGCGGCACCGAGAGCGCCCACATGGCGTTGGACTCCGACTGCTTCTCGTAGGCCACGGTCAGCACGCGCTTGTGCACGCCGGCCTGCACGAGTGACGACGCCACGATCGCGGTGGAGCCGCCGACCGAGCCCGCGGTGTGCACGCGCAGGAGCGGCTTGCCCGCGGCGCCGAGCGCCTCGGCCAGGAACAGCTCGGGCATCATCACGCCCTCGAACAGGTCGGGCGCCTTGCCGATCACGACGGCGTCGATGTCGTCGAAGGACAGGTGGGCGTCGGCCAGCGCGCGGTCGATGGCCTCGCGGCACAGGCCGGCCATCGAGACGTCCTCACGCTTGGCGCGGTGGTGGGTCTGACCCACGCCGACCACGGCGGCGGGATGCTTGGCCATCAGTTGCTCGCCCCTTCAGGAGTGGAGACCAGGGTGCACAGGAGGTTCTGCTGGAGGGCAGGGCCGGACGTCGCATGGCCCACCGCCTTGGTGATCTCGCCGGACCAGACCCGCGTGGCGGCCTCGCCGATGCGGATGCCGCCGCCGGAGAAGATGGGATTGCTGGTGAGCGCGCCGCCCGACGGGTTGATGCGGATGTCGTCGGCGAGCCCGAGCTCGCGCCGCAGGATCAGCTCCTGGTGGCTGAACGGGGCGTGCAGCTCGGCCACCTCGACGCCGGACAGGTCGACGTTCGCCGCCGCCCGGGCCGCGGACGGGGCACGGGTGAGGTCGCGGGTGCCCATGCTCATCGGGTCGACGAAGTGGGAGATGCGGCCGATCCACGCGGGCTTCTCGCGCACCTCGCGGGCCCGGTCGCCGGACGCGAGCACGATCGCGGCGGCACCGTCGGTGACGGGGGAGCAGTCGTGCTTGCGCAGCGGGTCGGCGAACATCGGCCGGGCCAGCAGCTCCTCGACCGAGGAGCCGCCCTTGCGGATCGACCAGTCGTTCTTCTCCGCGTCGGTCAGGGACCGGTTGGCGACCTCGGCCATCGCGGCCTCGTCCCAGACCTCGGCGTCGATGCCGACCCGGGCCTGGAGCGCGGCCAGCGACACGGTGTCGGGCCACAGCGGGGTCATCGTGTACGGCTCGAGCTGGAGGCTGAGCGACCGGCGCAGGACGCCGGCCGACGACTTGCCGAAGGCGTAGACGAGCGCGGTGTCGACCTCGCCGGTCTGGATCTTGGGCCAGGCTTCGTACATCGCCCACGCGAGGTCCATCTCGACGTGGGACTCGTTGACCGGCGAGATCACGCCGATCGCGTCGACCGCCTGGACGAACGAGAACGATCGGCCGGCCAGGTAGTCCGAGGACCCCGAGCACCAGAAGCCGACGTCCTTGCGCTAAGGCCGGGAATCCTGGGTACGACGGGTCATGCGCACCCTGATCGGACTCGGCCTGGCTCTGGCCGTCGCCCTGGCGGGCTCGCCCGCCGACGCGGCACCGGTGGAGAAGGGATCGATCGAGCACAGCGCCGGGAAGCCCCGCAATGCCCGGCTCACCATCCTCGCCCGCGACATCCACCGGCTGCCGGTGGTCCCCTACCGCGGCAAGACCGACGACGCCCCGGGCACCCGGATCCAGAACCGCGGCATCGCGGCGGCGCCGTACGGCCCGAACGGCGGAACCGGCCCGGGCGGCATCGGCAACTACCAGGTCACCGGCCACCGCACCTCGCACGGCGGCGTCTTCCGGCACACGCCGTCGTTGAAGAACGGCGCGCGGGTCTTCGTCGACGCCGGCCGCTACCGCTACGTCTACCGGATCGTGAAGACCCGCTGGGTGTCGTTCCGGTCGGCCAAGTCGCTGCGGGCGCAGCGGGCCGAGGTGCCCGGCCAGCCGGGCAAGAAGGCGACCCGCGGGTGGATCACGATCTCGACCTGCGCGACGCCGGAGGACCACGCACGCGGCAACTACTGGACCGACCGGTTCGGCAACCCCGAGCACCGGATCGACAAGGTCGGGCTGCTGGTCAACCGGATCAAGAACCCGTACTGGCAGCCCCAGGAGTAGCGGGGATTGCCCGCCGGTAGAACACGTTCGAGTCTCGGGTGGCATGGCGGACCCTCAGCCGGACGAGCGCTTGCGCCTCGGGACCCACAACGGCCACCTCATGGTGGCCGCGCTCAAGCGCCACCGCGACCGGCCGGTGATGCACCTCGGTGACACGACGATCACCGGCGGGCGGGCCGCGGAGCGGATGAGCCAGTACGTGCAGGCGTTCGAGGCGCTCGGCGCCGGCCGGGGTACGGCGGGCGCGCTGCTCGCCCTCAATCGGCCCGAGGTGCTCTTCATCCTGGGCGCGAGCCAGACGCAGGGCTACCGGCGTACCTCCCTGCACCCGCTGGGCTCGCTCGACGACCACGCCTACGTCGTCAACGACGCCGAGATCACCAGCATCACCATCGACCCGGTGCCGATGTTCGTCGAGCGTGTGCTCGGGCTGCTCGAGCGGTGCCCGAAGCTGCTGCCGCGGATGCTCTGACCTCTTGATAAACGATAGGTACCCGCCGATACTCGATGCATGACGTGGGCGATGCGTGCGGTGCCGCTGCTGAAGATCCTGCTGGTCGGGGCGTTCCTCCTCACGGTGGTGTTCCAGACCCTCTCGATGCCGGGCCAGTTCCGGTACATGGCGCAGGAGAACCCGGACCTGGCCCACCTGCGGTGGCCGCTCACCGCCTGGGCGGTCCTCGAGCTCCTGTGCGTGCAGGTCGTCATCGTCTGCGTCTGGCGGCTCCTCGGCATGGTGCGCGAGCAGCGGATCTTCACCGAGCGGGCGTTCGTGTGGGTCGACGCGATCCTCGCCGCGATGGTCACCGCCTGGGTCATGCTCGCCGGCCTCAGCCTCTGGGCGGTGTCGCAGGCCGACGACCCGGGCGGGCCGATGGCGCTGTTCGCCGTCGTGCTGGCCTCCGCCGTCGTGGTGCTGCTCTTGGTGGTGATGCGCGAGCTGCTGCGCCAGGCGACGGTGCTCCGCACCGACCTCGACGGGGTGATCTGATGGCCATCGTCGTGCGCATCGACGTCCAGCTGGCGCAGCGCAAGATGAGCGTGGGGGAGTTCGCCGAGCAGGTGGGGCTCACCCCGGCCAACGTGGCCGTGCTGAAGAACGGCCGGGCCCGGGCGATCCGGTTCAGCACGCTCGAGGCGATCTGCCGGGTGCTCGAGTGCCAGCCCGGCGACGTGCTGGAGTACCAGCCGGACTGACCCGGGATGATGCACGGAGACCCTGGGGAGAGGAGGACCCGTTCTACATCAACCTCCGCTGCCGGTCGCGGCCCGAGCCCGGTGGGGACTGGGTGTACTCCTACCCGACCGCCGTCACCGACGACGGCAAGACGTGGCACGTCTTCGTGGCCTCCGAGTCCGGGCTGAGGATGGGCCGCGACATGGTGTTCCGCGGTGACCCGACCTACCGCACCTCGGCGTTGAGCACCCTGGTCCCCGCGGGTGAGGGCTGCCGGCTGGAGGTGCGTCTCGCCGATCCCGCGACGCTTCTGCGCCCTCACAGACGTGTCGTACGAGAACCGGAACATCTACCACTACTTCCACGGCCGTCCGACACGTCCACCGACGACCTTCATGGTGTTCCTGTCGTGGCGGAGCGGCGAAGCGGTGCTGGAGGACGGCCACGGGGACTGTGTCACCAGCGATAACGGTGTGCGGGCCTGCCCGGGTGGCTAACGCCCCTGGAACTCCGGCTTCCGCTTCTCGGCGAAGGCCCGCGGCCCCTCCTTGGCGTCCTCGGAGGCGAAGACGGCCATGCCGACCTCGGCGTCGCCGGCCCAGCACTCCTCCTCGTGCCTGCCCTCGGAGTCGCGGACGGTCCTGAGGATGGCCTGGACGGCGAGCGGGCCGTTGGCGCAGATCAGGTCGGCGATCTCGTGAGCCTTGGCGAGCGCCTCCCCGTCGGGCACGACGTGCCCGATCAGCCCGACCTCCTTGGCCTCCGGCGCGGAAACCAGCCGGCCGGTCAGCAGCAGGTCGAGCGCGACGGTGTAGGGGATCTGGCGGGGGAGCCGGACGGCGGAGCCGCCCATCGGGTAGAGGCTCCACCTCGCCTCCGCGACGCCGAACCTCGCCGACTCCCCGGCGATCCGGATGTCGGTGCCCTGGAGGATCTCGGTGCCCCCGCGACGGCCGGCCCCTCGACGGCGGCGATCAGCGGCTTCGTGAGCCGGAAGCCCTTGAGCAGGCCCTTGATCACCAACGGGTCGAAGCCCGACCTGAAGCTCTCGTCCGGCGACCTCCTGGTCGCGGCCTTCAGGTCCATGCCCGCGCAGAAGTAGCCGCCGGCGCCGGTGAGGATGCAGACCCGGACGGAGTCGTCGCCGTTGACCCGTCGCGGTCAGCTTGTGGCCGTCCTGCTCGACGAGGCAGTGGGGGGCGTCGGTCATGCCTGGGCATGCTAGACGAAAACGAGAACGTGTTCTAGTGTCGCGGCGTGGCACACCACATCGCCGACCTCTTCGAACACGCCGTCGACGCCGCGCCCGACAACCTCGCGATCAAGGTCGGGGACCGGGCCGTCACCTACGCCGAGCTCGAGGCGGACGCGAACCGGCTCGCGCACTTCCTCCAGTCGCGGGGCGTCGGCCAGGGCGACCATGTCGCCATCTATGCCAAGAACAGCATCGAGCACGTGGTGGCGACGCTGGCCATCGTGAAGATCCGGGCGACCACGATCAACGTCAACTACCGCTACGTCGAGGCGGAGCTGGACTACCTCCTCGACAACGCGGACGTCGTGGCGCTCATCCACGAGCGCACCTATGCGCCGCTCGTCGCGAAGTGCTGGCCCCGGCACGACCAGCTCGCGGTCGCGGTCGTCGTCGACGACGCGCTCGACCCCGACGACCGGTCGGACTACTCGTCGTACGGCGGCGTCCACTACGACGACGCGGTGGCCGGCCAGAGCGCCGAACGCGACTTCGGCGAGCGCAGCGCCGACGACATCCACATCATCTACACCGGAGGCACCACCGGGTTCCCCAAGGGCGTCATGTGGCGCCACGAGGACTTCTGGCGGGTGCTCGGCGGCGGCATCGACTTCGACACCGGCGAGCCGCTGGAGGAGTACACGCAGTCCAGCCAGGCCACGGACCCGCGGATGGTCACCTTCCCGCTCAGTCCGCTCATGCACGGCGGCGCGCAGGCCGGCATGCTCATGCACCTGTTCGCCGGGCACCTGACGATCCTCGAGCCGAAGTTCGACCCGGTCCGGACCTGGGAGCTGATCGAGAGGGAGAGGATCCAGCTCATCTTCATGACCGGCGACGCCATGGCCCGACCGTTGATCGAGGCCTACGATGACAAGGCCGCGACCGGCACGCCGTACGACGCCTCGAACCTGATGGCGGTCTCCAGCAGCGCCGCGATCTTCAGCCCGCCGGTCAAGGAGCGCTGGATGAGGGCGTTCCCGGACTCGATCTTCACCGACTCGGTCGGCTCGACCGAGACCGGCTTCGCCGGCATGGGCCTGGGCGACCCGAACAACATCTCCAAGGACGGGCCCGTCGTGGGCCTCGGCCCCGGCAGCGTCGTCACCGACGACGACAACCGGATCCTCGACCCGGAGACGAACGTCGGGAGGACCGGCCGGCTCGCCCGTGGCGGCTCGGTGCCGCTCGGCTACTACAAGGATCCCGTCAAGTCCGCGGCGACGTTTCTCGAGATCGACGGCGCCCGCTACTCCGTCCCCGGCGACTACGCGCGGATCGAGGAGGGCCGGCGGATCACGCTGCTGGGCCGTGGCTCCAACTGCGCCAACACCGGCGGCGAGAAGGTCTACCCCGAAGAGGTCGAGATGGCCGTCAAGGGCCACCCCGCCGTGTACAACGTGCTCGTGGTCGGCATCCCCGACGAGAGATTCGGCCAGGCCGTCGCCGCCGTCGTGGAGCTGCGCGCGGGCACGACCCTCGACCTGGAGGACCTGCGCGGCTACCTGCGTGAGCACCTGTCGGGCTACGAGCTGCCGCGCTCGCTCACGATCGTCGACCGGGTACCGCGCAACGCGACCGGCAAGGCGCAGTATCCCGCCGCGAAGGAGATGGCCATGGCCGGCATCGCGGCCCGGGCCGCGACGGCCGACCCCACGTCCGTCTGAGCACCACGCCGCACCTTCCCGGGAGAGACATGCGCACTCCCTCTGTGACGAGTTCGGGATCGAGTACCCGATCTTCGCGTTCACGCCGTCCGAGCACGTCGCCGCGGCGGTGTCGCGGGCCGGCGGCCTCGGCGTGCTTGGCTGCGTCCGGTTCAACGACACCGAGGAGCTCGAGCAGACGCTGACCTGGCTCGACGAGAACACCGACGGCAAGCCGTACGGCGTCGACATCGTGATGCCGATGAGGATCCCCACCGAGGGGAGGCCGATGGACCTGAAGGCGATGATCCCGCAGGACCACCTCGACTTCGTCGACCGCACGCTCCAGAGGCTGGGCGTGCCGCCGCTGCCGGAGGGCGAGGGGCGCGAGGGGGTCCTCGGCTGGCTGCACTCGGTGGCGCGCTCGCACCTCGACGTCGCGATCAGCACCGGCCGGTGCTGATCGCCAACGCGCTCGGCTCGCCGCCGGTCGACGTGATCGAGAGGTGCCACGAGCACGGCATCAGGGTCGCCGCTCTCGCCGGTGCCGCCAAGCACGCGCTGTCGCACGTGCAGAACGGCGTCGACATTATCGTCGCCCAGGACTACGAGGCCGGCGGCCACACCGGCGAGATCGCCAGCATGGTCCTCCAGCCCGACATCGTCGACGCGGTCGGCCCCGACGTCCCGGTACTCGGCGCCGGCGGCATCGGCTCGGGCCGGCAGGTCGCGGCGTCGCTGGCGCTCGGCGCGCAGGGTGTGTGGACCGGCTCGATCTGGCTCGGCACCGAGGAGTACCAGAACCTCCAGTCGAACGCCGGGTGGACCGAGGCGTTCACCCGCGCCACCTCGTCCGACACCGTCCGCACCCGGATCTACACCGGCAAGCCGGCCCGGCTGCTCAAGACGAAGTGGAGCGAGGCCTGGGCCGAGGACGACGCGCCGCCGCCGCTGCCGATGCCGCTGCAGAACCTCCTGGTCGCCGATGCCCACAACCGGATCAACGTCTCGGGAGACCCGGACGTGATCTCGATGCCGATCGGCCAGATCGTCGGCCGGATGAGCGAGGTCCGGCCGGTGGCCGAGGTGATGGCCGGCCTGGTGGCGGAGTTCGAGGAGGCCGTCGCCCGGCTGGGCAAGACGCTGTAGCAGCTGAGGCGACGCGCCGGCGGATCCTTGAGGGACTCTTGCGGGGTTTCGCGGCGCCGGCGTGGAATGCTGGGTCGCGCAACGGACGGAGCTCTGGGGGGAACTTCGATGCGAGACATCCTGCACGCCGCCGCACTCTGTGCGGTGCTGGCCGTCGCCGCGCTCTGCACGCTCGTGCAGTTGAGCGACGTCCAGGACGCCTTCGACGAGCTGAGCCGGGAGGAGACCGTGATCCGGCCGGTCAGCTCGGACTAGAGGGACGTCATGACGCCGACGGACTCGGGCTGGAAGCGCGGGAAGACAGCCGCGGTGGAGGCGCCGAAGCGCGTGGTGGCGATCTCGGCGAGCACGCTGCGGTAGTCGGTGGTGACGAGCACGTCGCTGTCGGCGTCGGTGGTGAGCGGCGTCCACCTGCCGTAGTAGCGGCCGCCCTTGACGCCGGCGCCGGCCACGAACATCACGTTGCCGTAGCCGTGGTCGAGGCCGTTGCTGTCGTTCTCGACGACCCGGCGGCCGAACTCGCTGATCGTGACGACGGTGACCTTCGACGCGTGCTCGCCGAGGTCGCCCAGGAACGCGGCGAGCGACCGTGCCAGGTCGCGGGCGTTGTCGACGAACCAGCCCCGCTCGGCGCTGCCGAGGTCGGAGTGCATGTCCCAGTCCCCGTGGTCGACGGTGATCACCTCGACGCCGACGTCGCCGCGGATCACCCGCGCGACCTCGGAGAGGGCACGACCGAGGTCGCTGTTCGGGTAGCTCTTCCGGTTGTCGACGGTCTCCGCCACGGGCGCGAACCCGTCGAGGGCGCCGAACATCGAGCGCATCGCGGTGCCGAGCGGGCCGCGGTCGTCGTCCCAGAGGGTGTGCAGGGACCGGCGTCGCCCCTTCGTGGGATCCCACTTGTCGTCGCCCGGGATCCGCACGCCGTCGACGCTGTCCGCCGACATCACCGGCTCGGGGCCGAACAGCGAGGTGGGGACGACCCCGCCGCTCATGTTGAACCCCTGGAGCGGGGACCGGGTCGCGTCGGTGCCGAGCAGGCGGTTCAGCCAGCCGCTGCGGATGTCGGATCCCGGGTCGGCGTCCTCGACCTCCTCCATCGCGGAGAAGTGCGAGCGGTTCGGTACGGGCAGGCCCGTGGCGTGGACGGCGGCCAGCGTGCCGGAGGCCCAGTACGGCTCGAGCGGCGCGAGCGCCGGGTGCAGGCCGAACATGGCGTCCTTGACCAGCAGCCGGTCGGACGGCACGGCGATGCCGGGCCGCACCTTGTCGCCGTGGTAGACGGGGTCGCCGTGCGGCACGACGAGCGAGAGGCCGTCGGCCGCGCCGCGCAGCGAGAGCACCACGAGCACGGACGGCGCGGGCGTGAGTGCCGAGGCCGAGGCGGTGATGGCAGCCGAGCCCAGGACGGTGGTCGTGCCGGCCAGCGCCAGCGCGCCGCCGAGCAGCGAGCGGCGTGACATGCGAGCGAACTCGTCGCAGCAGGGGGCGGCAGTGGTGTTCGTCATCGGGCTCACCGGGTCAGGAAGGCGGGGGAGTCGAGGAAGGTCGCGAGCAGGCGGTACATGTTCCACTTCACGACCCCGTGGTCGCGGGTGATCCTCTCGCGCGGCTGCACATCGACGGCCTCGCAGCACGCCTGCAGCAGCTGCGGGGTCGACCGACGGTGCAGCAGCTGCTGCGACAAGTGCTCGACGAGCTGGTCGAAGCGGATGGGGAAGCGGGGGACCCACTGCTCCGGCTTGCGGTAGCGGATGCCGGTCTTGGGCCACCACGTGCCGGCGAGATCCATGTGCACGCTCATCGAGGCCAGCATCCGCGACGGGGACGACCAGGACTGGTTGTCGATCGGCTGCCCGTCGGGACGCGGCCACCCGAACGGGACGGTGCCGATCGAGGAGGCCTGCCAGAGGAGCTGCTGGGCGGCGTAGTCGTAGCGCGCGTCGCCGAGCGCCGGCTGGCTGACCCGGATCCCGAGGGCGCGGTAGGTCGCCACCAGGTCCTCGCCCGGGTCGCGCACCTTCGCGCCCGCCGAGCGCGCGAACTCGGTCGACCGCACGAGGGCGCGGAGCACCGGCCGGATGGCGGTGTCGTTCTCCAGGTAGACGGCGGTGAGCCGGTCGATCAGGGCGGGGGACGGGTCGTCGCCGACGAACTTCACGGCGAGCCTGCGGGCCACGCGGCGGGCGGTGGCGGGGTGCCGGGCGAGGTAGCTCAGGTAGGCGCGGGTGACCTCCCGGCCGTCGGCCTCCGCGTTGGGGTGCTCGAAGCCCATCACCTTCACCGGGCCGCGCCAGTGCCACCGGGGGCGGTACTCCTCGGTGAAGGTGTCCCACATGTCGACGCTCCACCCGGTGAGGATCCGGGCCGAGGCCTTGACGTCGTCCTCGTCGTACTGGCCTCGCCCCACGGTGTGCAGCTCGAGGAGCTCGCGGCCGAGGTTCTCGTTGGGGTGGTTGCGGCTGGAGCTGACGTTGTCGAGGCTGATGAGCATCGCGGGGTGGGTGATGACGCCCTGGAGGAGGTCCTCGAAGCGCTCGAGCGCGCGGGCGCGGATCACGTCGCCGTAGTCGGTCCGCCAGAAGCACTGGGCATCGCCGTTGACCGGGACGTTGAAGTGGTTCTCCCACAGCTCGGTCACCATCTCGAGCACCTGACGGCGGGTGCGCATCCGGCGCAGCAGGAGCCAGCTCTGATACTGCTCCATGACCTCCCAGCCGCCTTCGACGTCGTCGCGTTGGCGGTGCCAGAGCTCGGTGCAGTCGCGGGACAGGCTCGGCCACCAGCGGCGCAGCTCGTCGGCCCTCGGGTCGCTGATCCGCCCGGGCTGGAGCTGCTGCTCGAACCACTGCTGGGCGCCGCCCGCGTTGCGGACTTCCGCAGCCAGCTCCGGTGTCAGGCCGTAGGAGAAACGGCCGACGAGGTGGCGCGCCGTGGCGGGCAGCAACCGGGTCATCGAGGGCTCCCGAGTCTTCGCAGCTGTCCCGCGGACGTCCCGCGGGCACGCACAGCGTAAGTGAGCCGGGCGCCGGCCGCGGCAACTTCGCGCATGTGTACCGGTCCGGGAGGCTTCGGTAGAGTGCTCGCGACCGCCCGACACCGATACGTGAGGACTCGACGCTCCGCCCATGGACGGCTCTCAAAGTCCCCGGCTCTCCCGCCCCTCTAGCGCGCGAGGAGAGCACCGATGACCGAGTGGTGGCTGCTCGCCGCAGCCCTCCTCCTGATCCTCGCCTGCGGCCTGTTCGTCGCGGCCGAGTTCTCGTTCGTCACCGTCGACCGCAACCAGGTCGAGCAGGCCGCCGCGGCGGGTGACGCCGGCGCCGCCGGCGTGCAGACCGCGCTGCGCAGCCTGTCGACCCAGCTCTCCGGCGCCCAGGTGGGCATCACGCTCACCAACCTGGCGATCGGCTTCCTGGCCGAGCCGGCGATCGCGGAGCTGCTCCGCGACCCGCTCGGCGAGCTCGGCGTCCCGGACGGGGCGGTGTCACCGATCGCGATCACGATCGCCCTCGTGCTGAGCACCGTGCTCACCATGATCTTCGGTGAGCTGGTGCCCAAGAACCTCGCCATCGCCCGGCCGATGGCGACAGCCAAGGCGACCCAGCGCTTCCAGCGCGGCTTCACCTCGATCAACCGCGGCCCGATCCGCGTGCTGAACGGCGCGGCCAACGCGATCGTCCGGCGCCTCGGCGTCGAGCCGCAGGAGGAGCTCCGCTCCGCGCGCAGCTCCACCGAGCTGGCGTCCCTGATCCAGCGCTCGGCCGACCTGGGCACGCTCGACGTCGAGACCGCCGAGCTGATGGAGCGGTCGGTGGAGTTCGGCACCCGCACGGCCGGCGAGATCATGACGCCGCGCGTGCGGACGACCAGCCTCGACGCCAACGACCGCGCGATTACCGTGCTCGAGCGGGCCAAGGAGACCGGCCACTCCCGGTTCCCGGTGCTCGACGCCGACGAGAACGTCGTCGGCACGGTCCACGTGAAGAACGCCGTCGCCCTGCCCGTCGGGGAGCGCGCGACCACCAAGGTCAAGCACCTCGTGGCCAAGCCGATCGTCGTCCCCGACTCGCTACGGCTCGACCCGCTGCTCGCCCAGCTGCGCGACGAGAGCTTCCAGCTCGCCGTCGTCATGGACGAGTACGGCGGGTTCGCCGGCATCGTCACGCTCGAGGACGTCGTCGAGGAGATCGTCGGCGACATCGCCGACGAGCACGACCGGCTCAGCGCCAACGCGCGCCAGCTGCGCGACGGCACATGGTCGCTCTCCGGCCTGCTCCGGCCCGACGAGGTCGAGGACCTCACCGGTGTCGAGCTCCCGGAGAACGAGGACTACGACACGATCGCCGGCCTCGTGCTGCGCGTGCTGGGCCGGGTGCCCGAGGTCGGTGACCTCGCCGAGGTCGCCGTACCCGACCGCAGCGACCCGGAGGAGCCGCGCGAGCGGCTCGCCGTGCTGACCGTGGAGCGGATGGACGGCCTGCGCATCGACCGGCTCAGCCTCCGCGTGCTCGAGGGCACGAGCGACGAGGACCAGGAGGAGGCGCGATGAACCACCCCACGAGGTTCTCGACCTCCCCCGCTCCGCTCCTCCGGCCGACAACCTCGAGGGGACCCCGATGAGCGACTTCACCGCGGTCCTGATCGCCGTCGTGCTGCTGGCGTTCAACGCCTTCTTCGTCGGCGCGGAGTTCGCCCTGGTCTCCGCCCGGCGGAGCCAGATCGAGCCCGCCGCCCAGGCGGGGTCCCGCATGGCGCGCACGACCCTGCATGCCATGGAGAACGTCTCGCTGATGATGGCGGGCGCCCAGCTCGGCATCACGATCTGCTCGCTCGGCCTCGGTGCGGTCGGCGAGCCCGCCGTCGCCCACCTGATCGAGCCCCTGCTCGACGCCCTGCGCGTGCCGCACGGCCTGCTGCACCCGATCGCGTTCATGATCGCGCTGGCCATCGTGGTCTTCCTGCACGTCGTGCTCGGCGAGATGGTGCCGAAGAACATCGCGCTCGCCGGGCCGGAGCGCTCGGCGATCGTGCTGGGCCCGCTGCTGCTCGCGATCGTCACCGTGCTGCGCCCGCTGATCGTCGCGCTCAACGCGATCGCCAACGGCGTGCTGCGACTGCTCCGGGTCGAGCCCAAGGACGAGGTCAGCTCGACGTACACCCGTGAGGAGGTGGCGGCGCTCGTCGAGCAGTCGCGCGGCGAGGGCCTGCTCGAGGCCGACGAGTACGACCGGCTCGCCGGTGCGCTCGGCTTCACCGAGAAGTCGGTGGCCGCGGTGCTCATGCAGCCGTCGTCGCTGGCGACGGTCGAGCGGGGGACGACGGCGGCCGCGGTCGAGGCGCTGTGCGCCGCGACGGGGTACAGCCGGTTCCCGGTTGTCGACGGCGACGAGCTGCTCGGCTACCTGCACATCAAGGACGTGCTCGAGACCGACGAGACGCGCCGCGAGCGGCCGGTCGACGACAAGTGGATCCGGCCGTTCGCGCCGGTCCGGGCCGACGACCTGCTCCACGACGCCCTCGAGACCCTCCAGCGCCGTGGTGCCCACATGGCGCGGGTCGTCGACGCCGAGGGACGCACGCTCGGCCTGGCCACGCTGGAGGACGTGATCGAGGAGCTCGTCGGAGAGATCCGCGACGCCGCGCACCACGAGGACGCGCTCTGACTCCTGCGCGGACGGCGCGGCTCCTGATCGGGCCGCGTAGCAGGCGCATTCTGATCGGGAGCGGTGCCTTAAGGTGACTGCGGCAGACTCCGAGGAGACAGACAGACAGGCTGGCAGTGGCGGACGACTCGACGCGCAGTGGTGCGGGGCGCGTGTGGACGGTGCCCAACCTGCTCAGCCTGCTCCGGCTGGCGGGAGTACCCGTCTTCCTCTGGCTGGTGCTCGGCCCGGAGGCCGACGGCTGGGCGCTCGCGCTGCTGATGGTCTCGGGCGTCACCGACTTCCTCGACGGCTACCTCGCCCGTCGGCTGGGCCAGACCTCCGCGGTCGGGCAGATCCTCGACCCGGTGGCCGACCGCCTCTACATCCTGGCCGTGGTCGTCGCCCTCGCCCTGCGTGACGTGATCCCGTGGTGGGTCGCCCTCTCGCTGCCGCTGCGCGACCTGCTGCTGTGGGGGCTGGTGCCTCTACTGCGCACCCGCGGCTACAGCGCGCTGCCCGTGCACTTCCTCGGCAAGGCGGCGACCTTCAACCTGCTCTACGCCTTCCCGCTGCTGCTCCTCGGTGACGGCGACGGCACCGTCGCGACGCTCGCCAACGTGTTCGGCTGGGCGTTCGCGATCTGGGGCATCGGTCTCTACTGGTGGGCCGGCCTCCTCTACGCCTGGCAGGTCCGCACGCTGCTCAGGACGACCGAGCGCCGGCGCCGGCGCGGGGAGCCGGTGGGTGATGCCTGACACCGGGGTCCCGGACCGGGTCAGCACGCCCCTGCTGACGCTGATCACCCAGCAGTCCATGGACGAGGACTACCAGCACGTCGCCGACCGCAAGCCGCCCGACCCCGACGGCAGGCGCCGGCCGCACCGCGTGGCGGCGGTCGTCGTGGCGGCGTTCGGTCTGCTGGTTGCGGTCGCGGCCGTGCAGACCTCCGCGGGTGCCGACGTGAAGAGCGCCAGCCGCGCCACCCTGATCGCGCAGATCGACGAGGGCCGCACCGAGCTCGCCGAGTACCAGCGGCAGATCGACCGCCTCCGGGGGCAGAACATCCGCCTCCAGACCGACGCCGACGCGATCGCCGACGAGCAGCTCGCCGTCGAGACACGGGTCCAGCGGATGGCGGTCAACACCGGCTTCGCCGCGGTCACCGGACCCGGCGTCCGCGTCGTCGTGGACGACGCCGAGAACGGTGAGCCCGTGCGCGCCCGCGACCTGCGACGGCTGGTCGACGGTCTCTGGAACGCCGGCGCCGAGGCCATCTCGATCAACGGGGCCAGGATCACGGCGCGCTCCGGCATCAGCCAGTCGGGCTCCGCGGTCCGCATCACCGGCAACAACCGCAACCTGTCGCCGCCGTACACCGTGCTCGCCATCGGCGACACCGACACCCTGCAGGCCGACCTGATGCAGACCACGAGCGGGCTGCAGTTCCGGTCGATCGTCGAGAACTTCGGCTTCCCCTGGACCATGGACAATGTCGACGAGCTCACCCTGACCGCGGCGCCGCCGCGGATGGCCCGGCTGCGGTCGGCCCAGGAGGGCACGGCGGCCGAGAACCGCAGCGAGGAGAAGAACCAGATGAGGGAGGCGCCGCAGTGATCGCCGCGCTCGGGCTGCTGGTCGGCGTCGTGCTGGGCGTGGTGTTCCAGCCGGACGTCCCGCTCGGCCTGGAGCCCTACCTGCCCATCGCCGTCGTGGCCGCGCTCGACGCGGTCTTCGGCGGCCTGCGGGCCTACCTGGACGGCATCTTCGACGACAAGGTCTTCGTGGTGTCGTTCGTCAGCAACGTCGTGATCGCCGCGAGCATCGTCTACCTCGGCGACAAGCTCGGCGTCGGTGGGCAGCTCTCGACCGGCGTCATCGTCGTCCTGGGGATCCGGATCTTCTCCAACGTCGCCGCCATCCGGAGGCACCTCTTCCATGCCTGACGAGCTCGAGCAGCCGACCCAGCAGCCGCCCCAGCCGCTGACCCAGCAGCCGACCACGGGGCGGGACCGCCTCCGGGGTGCGCTGCTGCGTCCGAGCCGCGGCCAGATCGTGGTCGCGGTGCTGCTCGCGCTGCTCGGGTACGCCGCGGTCACCCAGGTCCGCTTCACCCAGGTCGACAACAGCTACGCGGGCCTGCGCGAGCAGGACCTCATCGACGTGCTCAGCAGCCTGGCCGGCACCACCCAGCGCGCCGAGTCCGAGATCGCCCGGCTCCAGCGCACCCGCGACGACCTGCTCAACGACACCGGTGCCCGCGAGGCCGCGCTCGCCCAGGCCCAGCAGCAGGCCGCGAACCTGGCCATCCTCGCCGGGCTGGTCCCGGTCACCGGCCCGGGCATCCGGGTCACCGTCACCGAGGAGACCGGAGCGGTCTCGGTGCAGAGCATGGTCGACACGATCCAGGAGCTCCGCACCGCCGGCGCCGAGGCGATCCAGGTCAACGGCGAGGTGCGCGTGGTCGCCGACACCGCCGTCGAGGACGCCGCGGGCGGGCTGATGATCGGGGGACGGCTGGTCAGCCCGCCGTACGTCATCGACGCCATCGGCGACCCGCACACGCTCGCCGACTCCGGCATCGACTTCCCCTCGGGCCCGCGCGACCTGTTCGAGGGCGACGGTGCCTCGGTGACCGTCGACGAGCTCGCGTCCATCGACATCGAGAGCGTCGTCGAGCCGAAGCGGGCCGGGTACGCCGAGCCCGCGCCCCCGCAGTAACGTCACCCTGCACGCCCCGCCCATCCGAGGAGTCCCGCGATGTACCCCGACGAGCTGAAGTACACGTCCGAGCACGAGTGGGTGCGCCAGCCCGGCGAGGCCGACGGCTCGGTGCGGATCGGCATCACGCACTACGCGCAGGACGCGCTCGGCGACATCGTCTACGTCTCCCTCCCCGAGGTGGGGGAGGACGTCGAGGCCGGCGGCACCTGCGGCGAGCTCGAGTCGACCAAGTCCGTGAGCGACGTCTACGCGCCGGTCTCCGGCAAGGTCGTGGCCCGCAACGACGCCCTCGACGCGACGCCCGAGCTCGTCAACAACGACCCGTACGGCGGTGGCTGGCTCTTCGAGGTCGTGCCCTCGGACGCCGGCGCGGTGGACGGGCTGATGGACGCGGCGGCGTACCAGGCGACGCTCTGACCCGTCAGCCGACCCGTCAGCCGACCCATCAGCGATCTGTCCCGATCCTGCCTTGAACGATCTGCCCGGGCTGATAGGTTCGGTCCAACCGTCAACCTCAGCCCGGACTTGAGGGTTCTGCTCGAAAGTTCTGGCTGACCCGGAAGGACCGACCGATGCCGTTCTGCACAGCGTGTGGCAAGCAGAACCCCGACGACGCGCGCTTCTGCGCGCAGTGCGGGACCCGGCTGGTCACGCCCGACGCCGTCCCCCCGGTGAGCGGCGGCGGCGTCGACGAGTCGACCGCGACGATCTCGATCGGCGCCGGTGACAAGGTCGAGACCTCCGACCGCCAGCTCAACGCGGTCGACGCCGCGGCCGTCGACGCGCTCCCGGTGGGCCACGCCCTGCTCGTCGTGCAGCGCGGGCCCGGCTCGGGCAGCCGCTTCCTCCTGGACGCCGACGTGGTCACCGCGGGCCGCCACCCCGACAGCGAGATCTTCCTCGACGACGTGACGGTCTCCCGCCGGCACGCGGACTTCAACCGGGACGGCGACACCTTCACCGTCACCGATGTCGGCAGCCTCAACGGCACCTACGTCAACCGGGACCGCATCGACCGGGTGCAGCTCACCGACGGTGACGAGGTGCAGATCGGGAAGTACCGGCTGGTGTTCTTCTCGGGGCACGCGCGCTGATGACCTCGACTGCCTCGGGTTCCTCCGCCGCCGGCCGGGCGCGGATGAACATCGGGGAGGTCCTGGACCAGCTGCGTCCGGACTTCCCGGGCATCACGATCCCGAAGATCCGCTTCCTCGAGGACAAGGGGCTGATCAAGCCCGAGCGCACCGCCGCCGGCTACCGGAAGTTCTCCCACGCCGACGTGGACCGGCTGCGCTACGTCCTGCGGATGCAGCGCGACCACTACCTGCCGCTGCGCGTGATCGGCGAGCACCTCGACGCCATCGACCGGGGCCTCGAGCCGCCGCCGATCGACCCGGTCGTCCCGACCGTCCCGAAGGTCGCGCTCGCCGCCGACGGCCTGCCCAGCGCCGCGTCGTTCAACCGCCGCGACCACCTCCGCCTCTCGCGCCGCGAGCTGGTCAAGATCGCGGAGATCACCGAGGAGCTGCTCGTCGAGCTGGAGTCCTTCGGCCTGATCACGCCGTCGCGCACGGGCCACTACGACACCGACGCCCTCGTCCTCGCCCGGACCGCCCGCGAGCTCGCCGACTTCGGCTTCGAGCCGCGCCACCTCCGCGCGTTCAAGACCGCCGCCGACCGCGAGGTGGGCCTGGTCGAGCAGGTCGTCGCCCCTCAGAAGGCCGGCCGCGACACCGCCGCGAAGGCCCGGGCCGAGGAGACCGTCGCCGAGATCGCCGCCCTCTCCGTGCGGCTCCACGCGACGCTGGTGAAGGTCGGGTTGCGGTCGAGCTGAGCGGCTCCGTCGTGGCGATACCCGGTCAGCCGGGTATCGACGCGGTTGTCGGCCTTTGCAGTGGCCGAGAACCGCGCGAAGAGGCCGAGAACCCAGTGACCTCGTGCGCTCTCGGGACGGGGGTACTGTGGGGACGTGCGCGAAGTCGATGTCATGGGAGTCAGGGTCGAGATGCCCTCGAACCAGCCGATCGTGCTGCTGCGCGAGGTCGCGGGGGAGCGGTACCTCCCGATCTGGATCGGTGCTGTCGAGGCGACCGCCATCGCGTTCGCCCAGCAGGGCGTGGTGCCGCCGCGGCCGTTGACGCACGACCTGATGAAGGACGTGCTCGACGCGACCGGCAACGAGCTGACCGAGGTGCGGATCACCGACGTCAAGGACGGCGTGTTCTTCGCGCTCCTCGTCTTCGGCTCCGGCGCCGAGGTCTCCGCCCGGCCGTCGGACTCGATCGCGCTGGCGCTGCGGACCGGCACCCGGATCGTCTGCGCCGAGGAGGTGCTCGACGAGGCCGGTCTCGCCGTACCCGCCGAGCAGGAGGACGAGGTCGAGAAGTTCCGCGAGTTCCTCGACCAGGTCACCCCCGAAGACTTCGACGCTCACTGAGCACACCGCTGGCACGCACCTGGCGGCGTTGTCGTCGCTCGACGGCCCGCTCCGCTCCAAGGCCGCCTTCGCTCCTCCGCCTTGTCAGGTACGCACCAGCGGCACGCTCGCCGATGCCTGAACACTCACCCTCAAGTAGAGGTAGAGGGTTACGACACGCCGGGCGCGTCTTTGACGGTGTTCCTCGCGGGTTCTACCGTGAAGTCCTCCGTTGTAACTACTTCCCCGGTGTTACGCACAACGGATAGCCGTCGGAGGACCGCGTGAACGAGAACGAGCAGCACACCGAGAACGCCGAGGTCGCGGAGGCGACCGCAGTGGCTGAGGAGCAGGGACTGCTCTTCACCGACGACGTCTCCCCGCTGCCCAGCGACACCGGCTACCGCGGCCCGACCGCGTGCAACGCCGCCGGCATCACCTACCGCCAGCTGGACTACTGGGCCCGCACCGGCCTGATCGAGCCGACCGTGCGCGGCGCGAAGGGCTCGGGCTCGCAGCGGCTGTACTCCTTCCAGGACATCCTGCTGCTCAAGGTCGTCAAGCGCCTCCTCGACGCCGGCATCTCGCTGCAGCAGATCCGGACGGCGGTCCAGCACCTGCGCGAGCGCGGCACCGACGACCTGACCCGCGTCACGCTGATGAGCGACGGCGTCTCGGTCTACGAGTGCACCAGCAACGACGAGATCATCGACCTGCTCCAGGGCGGCCAGGGGGTCTTCGGCATCGCCATCGGCGGCGTCTGGCAGGAGATCGAGGGCACGCTCGCCGAGCTGCCCAGCGAGCGCACCGCCGACGCGGACGAGGCGCCGGCCCCCGGCGACGAGCTCGCCGCGCGCCGCGCGCGCAAGATCAGCTGACCGCTCGGCTAAACTGAGCCCCGCTGACGATCCCGCACGGGAGAGTCTTCGCGGGGCTCAGTCGTTTCCGGGTCTCGCGGAGCGCCGAAGGGGCAATTCCTCCCCGGAACCTCTCAGGCGCCCGGACCGTGCGGGTCAGGCAACTCTGAAGGTGTGAGCGCGCTGACAGAGGGGGAGGCACCCGAACGACGACAGTCGACCCCGAGGAGCCCCCGCACATGGCCGACCACCCCACCCTGACCGATCTGGACGGCGCGCTGCCGTTCCTCGAGCGCCACATCGGGCTACGCGACGCCGACGTCGCCACGATGCTGGAGCGCCTCGGGTTCGGGTCGCTGGAGGCGCTGATGGACGCGGCCGTCCCCGGCGGCATCCGTACGCCGGAGTCGCTGGACCTCCCGACCGCGCTGAGCGAGGAGGCCACCGCCCGCGAGCTGCGGCACCTGGCGGCGCAGAACCGCCCCGGCGAGGCGATGATCGGGCTCGGCTACCACGGCACGATCACCCCGCCGGTGATCCGCCGCAACGTGCTCGAGGACCCGAGCTGGTACACCGCCTACACGCCGTACCAGCCGGAGATCTCCCAGGGCCGCCTCGAGGCGCTGCTCAACTTCCAGACCGTGGTCGGTGACCTCACCGGGCTGCCCACCGCGAACGCGTCGCTGCTCGACGAGGGCACCGCGGCCGCCGAGGCGATGACCCTCGTGCGTCGTGCGCTCCCCAGATCCAAGGCGGGCAAGGCCTCGGGTCCGTTCGTCGTCGACGCCGACGCGCAGCCGCAGACCATCGACGTGATCCGCACCCGCGCCGAGGGGATGGGCATCGAGGTCGTCGTCGCCGACCTGAGCGACGGCCTGCCCGACGGTGAGCTGTGCGGCGTGCTGGTGCAGTACCCCGGCGCCTCCGGCCGCGTGCTCGACCCGCGGCGGGTCATCGAGCAGGCGCACGAGCGCAACGCGCTCGCGGTGGTCGCCGCGGACCTCCTCGCCCTCACCCTGCTCGAGTCGCCCGGCGCGCTCGGCGCCGACGTGGCGATCGGCTCCAGCCAGCGCTTCGGCGTCCCGCTGTTCTACGGCGGCCCGCACGCGGGCTACATGGCCGTCGGCGCCGGCCTCGAGCGCCACCTTCCCGGACGGCTCGTCGGCGTCTCCGTCGACGCCGAGGGGCGCCCGGCGTACCGCCTCGCCCTCCAGACCCGGGAGCAGCACATCCGCCGCGACAAGGCGACCTCCAACATCTGCACCGCGCAGGTCCTGCTGGCCGTGGTCGCGTCGATGTACGCCGTCTACCACGGCCCCGAGGGCCTGCGGTCGATCGCGACCCGCACCCACCGGTACGCCGCCGTCCTGGCCACCGCGCTGGCCGACGCCGGCTTCCCGGCGCGGCACCGCGACTTCTTCGACACGCTGACCGTGCAGGTCGCCGCCGCGGCCGACGTCGTCACCGCGGCCCGGTCCTACGGCATCCAGCTGCGGCTGGTCGACGCCGAGCACGTGGGCATCAGCACCTCGGAGCTGACCACCCGCTCGACGATCTCCAGCGTGCTCAAGGCGTTCGGCGTCTCGAGCGTCGACCTCGACGCCGTCGACGCGGCCACGTCCGACGCGCTCCCGGAGGCGCTGCTCCGGACCACGCCGTACCTCACTCACGAGGTGTTCTCGACCCACCACAGCGAGACCCAGATGCTGCGCTACCTGCGCACGCTCTCGGCCCGCGACTACGCGCTCGACCGCGGGATGATCCCGCTGGGCTCCTGCACGATGAAGCTCAACGCCACCACCGAGATGGAGCCGATCTCGCTGCCCGGCTTCGCGGACCTGCACCCGTTCGCGCCGGCGGAGGACGCCGCCGGCTACCGCCAGCTGGTCGCCGAGCTCGAGGCCTGGCTGGCCGAGGTGACCGGCTACGACCGCGTCTCGATCCAGCCGAACGCCGGCTCGCAGGGCGAGCTCGCGGGCCTGCTGGCGATCCGTGGCTACCACCGTGCCAACGGCCAGGGGGAGCGTGACGTCTGCCTGATCCCGTCCTCGGCGCACGGCACGAACGCGGCGTCCGCGGTGATGGCCGGCATGAGGGTCGTGGTCGTGAAGTCCGGCGAGGGCGGCGAGGTCGACCTCGACGACCTGCGCGCGCAGTGCGAGGCCCACGCCGACGACCTCGCGGCGATCATGGTGACCTACCCCTCGACGCACGGCGCCTACGAGGACACCATCACCGAGCTGTGCGAGATCGTCCATGCGCACGGCGGCCAGGTGTACGTCGACGGTGCCAACCTCAACGCCCTGCTGGGCTACGCCCGGCCCGGCGAGTTCGGCGGCGACGTCTCCCACCTCAACCTGCACAAGACCTTCTGCATCCCGCACGGTGGCGGAGGACCGGGCGTCGGACCGGTCGCGGTGCGCGCCCACCTGGCGCCGTACCTGCCCTCGCACGCGCTGCACCCCGAGGCCGGGAAGCGGGAAGGCATCGGCCCGATCAGCGCGGCGCCGTACGGCTCCGCGGGCATCCTGCCGATCTCGTGGGCCTACATCCGGCTGATGGGAGCCGCGGGCCTGACCCGGGCCACCGCGGTGGCGGTCCTGTCGGCCAACTACATCGCCACCCGGCTCGGCGAGCACTACCCGGTGCTCTACCGCGGCCACGGCGGCCTGGTGGCCCACGAGTGCATCCTGGACCTGCGCGGGATCACCAAGGACACCGGCGTGACCGTCGACGACGTCGCGAAGCGGCTGGTGGACTACGGCTTCCACGCGCCGACGATGTCGTTCCCGGTCGCGGGCACGCTCATGGTCGAGCCGACCGAGTCCGAGGACCTCGCCGAGATCGACCGGTTCGTCGAGGCGATGATCGCGATCAAGGGCGAGATCGACCGGGTCGCGGCGGGGGAGTGGACCCCGGAGGAGTCGCCGCTGCGCGGGGCCCCGCACACGGCCCGCGCCCTCGTCGGCGACTGGGACCGGGCCTACGACCGCCAGCTGGCGGTGTTCCCGACCGGCATCGACCCCGACAAGTACTGGCCGCCGGTGGCGCGGATCGACCAGGCGTACGGCGACCGCAACCTCGTCTGCGCGTGCCCGCCCCTGGAGGCATTCGCGGAATGATGTCGGCGTGACCGTCACCGACCACACCTCCCACCGGCTGCTCGCGCGGCTCGCCCATGCCCAGACGACGGGCCGGCTGCCGTCGGTCGTCGCCGGGCTGGTCCGCGACGGCGCACCGGCCTGGTTCGGCTCCTACGGCTCGCCGGCCGTGCCGGGCCACGACGCGTTGGACGTGCAGTACCGCATCGGGTCGATCACCAAGACCATGACCGCGGTGCTCGTCCTCCAGCTGGTGCGCGACGGCCGGATCGGCCTCGACGACCCCGCGTCGGTGGTGCTGGGCGACGTCGGCTACGCCGACCGGTCGCTGCGCCAGCTGCTCGCGCACTCCTCGGGGATGCAGTCCGAACCGGTCGGCTCCTGGTGGGAGCGGTCCGCCGGCCTGTCCTTCGACGCGCTGGTGGCGGCCAACGACGGCTCCGGTGCGGTCTTCGGCGCGGCGGAGCGGTTCCACTACTCCAATCTCGGCTACGCCCTCCTCGGCGAGGTGGCGGCCCGGCTGCTCGGCACGACCTGGTGGGAGGCCGTCCGGGAGCGGGTGCTGGTCCCGCTGGGCATGACCCGCACGTCGTACCTCCCCGAGGGCGCGGCCGCGCAGGGCCAGTCCGTCCACCCCTACGACGGCACGCTCTTCCCCGAGCCCTCCACCGACACCGGCGCGATGGCGCCGGCGGGCCAGGTGTGGTCGACGATCAGCGACCTGGCGACGTACGCCTCCTTCCTCGGGCAGGGCCATCCGGACGTGCTGGCGGTCGAGGAGCTGGACCGGGCCTACGGGCCGCAGTCGGGTACCCCCGAGGACGGGCTCGCCGGAGCGCACGGCCTCGGCTTCCAGATCCTCCGCGGCGGCTCGGGCACGCTGTCCGGTCACACGGGCTCGATGCCCGGCTTCCTCGCCACGGTCCTGGTGGACCGCAAGCGGCGGACCGGCGGCGCCGTCCTCGCCAACGCGACCACCGGCTACTCACCGGCGGCGATCGTGACCGAGCTGCTCGAGGAGCTCGAGCGGAGCGAGCCGACGCTCGAGGGCCCGTGGCTGCCGTCCGCGGGCGTGCCGGCCCCGCTGGCCGGTGTCCCGGGCGTGTGGCACTGGGGCAACACGCCCTTCGTGTTCGCCATGGAGGGCACCGACCTGGTGGCCCGCCGCAACGGCACGGAGTCCTACCGGTTCCGGGTCGGCGCGGACGGCCGGGTGCTCGGCGCATCCGGCTACCACGCCGGTGAGGAGCTGCACGTCGTCCGCCGCGAGGACGGCTCGATCAGCCACCTCGACGTCGCGACGTTCATCTACACGCGGGTGCCCTACGACCCCGGGGCGCCGATCCCGGGAGCCTAGAGCCGGATGTCCCGCACGGAGCCCTGGCCGGCGAGCTGGTAGCCGTCGAGCAGCGCGATCCAGTCGATCCGGTGCCGGTGCACGCGGATCGTGACGGTCTCGGACGCCTCGACCCGCTTGCGGCCGTCGGGCTTGGCCCGGCGGAAGGTGCCCCAGATGAACCTCACCCAGTGGTCGTTGGGGTTCGTCACCTGCAGCTCGCCGCGGTCGGAGGTCTTGGAGACCCGGACCGGCTGGACGTCGCGGAGCTCGATCCGCTCCGCGGGGGCGGCGTCCTGCCGGGGGACCGCCTGCGCGGGCGCGCTGACGATCGCCGCGAGAGCAATGGCCACGGCGAGCAGGGCGGCGCGCACGCGATCACGGTAGCCCTGTCGCGCGGTGGCCGAGGGCGAACGCAGCGATCGGTCGCCGGTGGCGCGGACGGTGGCCCGCGCGACTACTGAGCCTGCGACACGCTGGACATGTTGAAGTCGGGCACTCGGAGCGCCGGCATCTGCGTCCGGGAGAAGTAGTCGTCACCCCACTCCCGGCTGAACGCCGGAGCGCTCGCCGAGGCGTGCGTGAAGCGGTTCAGGAGGTCGACCGGGCTCTCGTTGAACCGGAAGTTGTTGACCGCACCGGTGATCTCGCCGTCCTCCACGAGGTAGACGCCGTCGCGGGTCAGGCCGGTCAGCAGCAGGGTCTGCGGGTCGACCTCGCGGATGTACCAGAGACAGGTCAGCAGCAGGCCGCGGTCGGTGCCGGCGACCAGATCCTCGATCGAGCCGGTGGCCCCGTCGACCGACAGCAGCAGGTTGTCGACGGCCGGCGTCAGCGGCTGCCCGGTCATCGCGGCGGAGTGTCGCGTCTGGATCAGCGCGGTGAGCTCACCGTCGCGGATCCAGTCCGTGCGCTCGAGCGCGAGGCCGTTGTCGAAGACCGACGCCTCGTTGCTCGAGCTCGCGGTGACCACGAACGGCAGGCACTCCAACCCGGGCGCGGCCGGGTCGGAGAAGAGGTGGACGCCCTCGCCGGCCAGGCGCTGTCCGATCCGGGTGCCCCCACCACGCTGGCTGTAGACCGACTGGCCCTCGAAGGCGACGCGCGCGCCGGCGTACCAGTAGGCGTCGATCATCAGGTCGGCCACGGCCGTCGGCGGCAGGATCGTGTCGTAGCGGCCGGCCGGGAGGTCGACCTTGCGCTCGGCCCAGGCGAGCCGCCTCGCGAGCTCGTCGTCGATGGCCAGGGGGTCGACGTCGGCGAAGTCGCGGGTCGCGGCGCCCACCCAGGCGCTGCTGCGCAGGTCGCTGGTCTTGCCGGTGCAGCCGACGTGCCCGGTGGGCTGCACGTGCCGCAGGCGCAGTCCGGTCGACGAGCCGAGGTACGTCGTGGTGACCTCGTGGTTCACGAAGCCGTACAGGATGCGGCCGGCCGAGCGGGCGCGGCCGAACGCGCCGCCCAGAGCGGGGGCGACGTCGTCGTACACGTGGATGTCGGTCGGGACCGGCGCGGCGTCCCAGTCGACGGAGACCCGGTCACGGACCAGCTCGTTGGCGTCCTCGGCGGGCGCGGCCGCACGCGCCGCCGCATCCGCGGCGTCGACGAGCGCGGTCACGCCGGCCGTGCTCGTGACGCTCCCGCTGACCGAGGCGGTGGCGCTGCCGACGAACGAGATGACGGTGACGTCGCTGCCGCTCATCACGCCGTTGGTGGTGAGCGTGTTGTTGGCCCACCGCAGGTTCGCGCTGGTCCGGGCGCGGACGATCACCATGCAGTCGTCGGCTGCCGAGGTCGCGAGGCCGTGCTCGACGAAGTCCTGGGGGGAGCTCATCAGTGGCCACCCTCCTCGGTGGTGTTGAGGATGCGGACGTCGCGGAACAGCGAGGTGGGGCAGCCGTGGCTGACCGAGGCGACCTGCCCGGGCTGGGCCTTGCCGCAGTTGAAGGCGCCGCCGAGCAGCCAGGTGTCCGGCCCGCCGACGGCCTCCATCGAGTTCCAGAAGTCCGTGGTGGTCGCCTGGTACGCCGCGTCGCGGACCTGGCCGACCAGCTCGCCGTCGGTGATCCGGTAGAACCGCTGGCCGGTGAACTGGAAGTTGAAGCGCTGCATGTCGATCGACCACGACTTGTCGCCGACGACGTAGAGCCCGCGTTCGACCCGGCCGATCAGCTCATCGGTCGAGGGCCCGTCCGGCGCCGGCTGGAGCGAGACGTTGGCCATCCGTTGGATCGGGATGTGGCCGGGGGAGTCGGCGTAGGCGCAGCCGTTGGAGCGGCCGTCGTTCAGCTCGGGGTGCATCAGCCCCATCGCCCGGTCGAGCTGGTAGCCGACGAACAGCCCGTCCCGGACGATGTCCCAGCTCTGCGTGGCGACGCCCTCGTCGTCGTACCCGATCGTGGCGAGCCCGTGCTCGACGGTGCGGTCGCCGGTGACATTCATGACCGGGGAGCCGTACTGGAGGTTGCCGAGCAGGTCCGGGGTGGCGAACGACGTGCCGGCGTAGTTGGCCTCGTAGCCGAGCGCCCGGTCGAGCTCGGTCGCGTGGCCGATCGACTCGTGGATGGTCAGCCAGAGATTGGAGGGGTGGATGACCAGGTCGTAGGTGCCGGCCTCGACGCTCGGCGCCTTCAGCTTCTCCGCGAGCAGCTCGGGGACCTGCTCGATCTCGTCGTCCCAGTCCCACGCCTCGTCGCCGGAGCCGGTGAGGTACTCCCAGCCGCGACCGACCGGCGGCGCGATGCTCGCCATCGAGTCGAACGCGTCCGCGCCGGTGCCCATCGCCTCGAACCCGGGGTGCACCCGGACGCGCTGCTGGGTGGTGCGGGTGCCGGCCAGGTCGGCGTAGTACTTGACCTCGTGCACCTGGAGCAGGTGCGCCGACGCGTGGTCGACCGCGGCGCCCCTGCGCAGCCGGTCGGTCCAGTCGACGAGCAGCGCCGCCTTCTCGGGCACCGGGACCTCGAAGGGGTCCAGGCGGTAGGACGAGACCCACTCCACGTCGTCGTACACCGGCTCGGGTGCGATCTCGACGGGCGTGGCGGTCATCTCCGCCGCCACCCGCGCGACCGCGACCGCGGTCTCGGCGACCCGGACCGCCTCCTCGGGCGTCAGCACGACGCCGGACGCGAACCCCCAGGCGCCGCCGTGGATGACGCGCACGGCGAAGCCGAGGTCCTCGCTGTCACTGGCGCTCTGCAGGACGCCGTCGCGGGCGACCAGGCTCTGGTAGCGCACCCGCTCGAAGCGGAAGTCCGCGTGGCTCGCACCGAGCTCCCCGGCGCGGGACAGGGCGGCGTCGCCGAGAGTGCGGTGGGGGAGTGCGGTGAAGGACGGGTCGAGGACCGGGCCACTCATGGCGCGAACCTACCTGACTAATGTCCTCCCTATGAACGTGGTTTCCTGGCTCGGCATCGGAGCTCAGCGCAGCGGGACCTCGTGGTTCACCGGACTGCTGACGCAGCACCCGGAGGTCGGCCTCGGGACCAACGGCAAGAAGGAGCAGCAGCTGCTCCACCGGGTCGCCGACGGCAACGTCCCGCCCGAGGAGTACCTCCGGCTGTTCCCGGACGACGGCATCAAGCGCGGCGACTTCTCGCCCAGCTACCTGCGGCACCCGTCGGTCGGCCTCGCGGTGCCGCAGCTGGTTCCGGACGCCCCGATCGTGGTGCTGCTGCGCGACCCCGTGGACCGGTTCCGCTCCGCGATGCGGCTCGCCGTGACCCGCGGGAAGACCGAGCTGTCGGGCACGCCGACCAGCCTCCAGACGTGGGCCGGCTACTACGCCGACCAGCTCGACGTCTGGGCGTCCCAGGTCGGACGCGAGCGGCTGGTCGTGCAGGTCTACGAGCAGGCCGCGCAGGATCCGCAGGCGGCGGTCGAGGCCGTGTGGTCGCGGATGGGCCTGACCGCCGTACCCCTGGAGGCGGTGGACGAGCGGTCCCGCTCGAGCTCGGCGCCCGACGCCGCATGGGCGTGGCCGGAGGGGATGCAGGACGCGCTTCGCCGGCTCTACCGACCGCAGGCCCGACGGCTCGCCGACGACTGGGGGCTCGACCTCAGCAGCTGGCGTTCGTTGGGGTGACCATGCGTGGGCGACCACGCCTCGTTGCAGGAGTCAGCGGCTGACGGCGAGCGTCGAGCCGCGGCGGTCCTTGCGGACGACGAGCTGGGTGGGGATGCGGTCACGCATCTCGGCCACGTGGCTGACGACCCCGACGACCCGGCCGCCGTCGCGCAGCGAGTCGAGGGTGTCCATCACGTCGTCGAGGGTGTCGGCGTCGAGCGACCCGAAGCCCTCGTCAACGAAGAGCGTGTCCAGGTCGGCGCCGCCCGCCTCCTGGGTGACCACGTCGGCCAGGCCGAGCGCGAGGGCGAGCGAGACCACGAACGTCTCGCCGCCCGAGAGCGTCGCGGGATCGCGGGCCTCGCCGGACCAGTCGTCGCGCACGAGCAGGCTGAGGCCACCACGGGTCTCGCCGGCTCCGCGCTGGCCGGTGTGCTCCAGGGAGTAGCGCTGGTCGCTCATCCCGGCGAGGCGGGCGTTCGCGGCGGCGACCACCTGGGTCAGCCGGTAGCCCAGGACGTAGGCCGAGAGCCGCATCTGGAGCCGGTTGTCGGCCGCCTTGCCCTCGACGAACGCCGACAGCCCGGTCACCAGGTCCAGGTCGCCGCGCAGCGGCGCCCAGGCGGCCAGGGCGTCGTCGAGCCGGGCGGCGAGGTCGGTCAGCCGCTGCGCACGCGTGCGCCAGTGCTGCTCCTGGGCGCGGGCGTCGCCCAGCGCCGCCAGCGCGACCCGGTGGGCCTCGGTCAGCGCGGCGACGTCGGGGAGCTCGGTCCGGGCGACCTCGTCGGCGCCCGGCTCGGCGAGGAGCTCGGTGACCGCCGCGAGCCGGCGGTCGTGCTCGGCCACGCGACGGGCCAGGTCGTCGTACGCCCGCTCGGTGAGGGCCGCGGCGACCGCGGACTCGGCGGCGACGAAGCCCGCCTCGTCGACGGCGTGCGCCAGCGCCTGCTCGGCGGCCTCGAGGTCGTCGAGCGCGCCGAGGGCGGTGCGGAGGTCGCGCTCGCGCCGGACGGAGGCGGCGAGCAGGTCGTCGTCGTAGTCGGCGAGGGCGGCCGTCAGGTCGGCCGCCTCGGCCGCGAGGTGGTCGAGGCGCGCGTCGACGGCGGCGGTCTCGGTCGCGATCTCGGGCGGCGTGACGTCGATGCGCTCGGTCGCCACGGCGAGGGCGGTGGCCACGTCACGGACCTCGTCCTTGCGGAGGAACTCGGTTGCGGCGGCATCGTCCGCGGCCTTCTGGGCGGCCTTCTCGGCGAGCTCGTCGGGAGCATCGGCCGTGGCGACGGCCTTGTGGGGGTGGTCGCACGAGCCGCACACCGGGCAGGAGCCACCGACGACGAGTCCGGCCGCGATCTCCGCGGCCATGCCGTTGACCCGCAGCTCGCGCAGCCCGATCGCGTGCTCGCGGAGGTCGAGGGTCTGGAGCCGGGCGGCCTCGTGCGCGCGCTCGGCATCGGCCAGACGCGCCGTGAGCGTGGCGACCTGCGCCCGCGCGGCGGCACGGGCCGCCTCGTCTGCGCGGGCGAGCTCGGCCCGCCGGGCCTCCAGGCGGTGGGTCTCGGCCTGCACCTCGCGCCGGCGAGCCACGCGGGGCTGGAGGGCGCGCAGGCGGGCCACCTCCTCGACCGTGGCGGTGAGGTGCTGCTGGAGCTCGCCGCGGTCGGTCGCGGTGACCGCGGCGCGGGCGGCGACCGCGACCCGGTGGAGGGACACGACGCCGGCGGCGCGGCGCGCGGCGGCGAGGCGTTCGCGCGCGAGGTCGACCTCGGGCGCCGCCGCGGTCAGGCGGTCGTGCTCGGCGTGGGCGGCGTCGAGCCGGGCCCGCCGCTTGGTGAGGACGCGGGCGGACTCCAGCGACTCCCGCGCCCGGGCCTCGGCCCCGTGGGCGGCGGCAGCAGCGGCGACGGTCTCGGCGCAGCGCTGCTCGGCCGTGGCGAGCAGGCCGCGCGCCCAGGCGGCGACCCCATCGGCCGGCGCCTCGGTGCCGGTGGTCTCGCTGACCCGGCTGACCAGGTCGGCGACCGCCGCCTCGGCCGACTCCGACTGCTTGCGCAGCGCGAGCCGGCGGTCGCGCAGCCAGCGCTCGACGTCCTCGAACCGGCCGGTCCGGAAGAGCTGCTGGAGCAGGTGGTGGCGCTCCTCGGAGCGCGCGCGCAGGAAGGCCTGGAAGCGGCCCTGGGGCAGCATCGCCACCTGGGTGAACTGGGCGACGTTCATGCCGACCAACCGCGTCACCAGGTGGCCGGTCTCGTCGAGGCGGGTGCTGTGGGTGGTCCACTCGCCGTCCACGCGCTCGGCGATGACCACCGACGCCTGCTCCGTGGTCATGCCCGTGCCGCGCTTCTTGGGTCGCTCCCACGCGGGCGAGCGGCTGATGCGGAACCGGCGCCCGGACAGCGTCGCCTCGAGCACCACGCGCGGGCGGGCGTCGGGCGCGGCGTGGTCGGACCGCAGGCGCTTGGCGCTGCCGCGGTCGCCGGGCACGTCGCCGTACAGGGCGAAGCAGACGGCGTCCAGGACGCTGGTCTTGCCCGCGCCGGTGGGGCCGGAGAGCAGGAACAGCCCGGCGTCGGAGAGGTGGTCGAAGTCGACCGCGACCGTGTCGGCGAACGGCCCGAACGCGGTGACCTCGAGGTGGTGGAGCCTCATCCGGCCTCCGACACCAGCACGTCGAAGTCGGGGTCGTCGCAGCAGGCGTCGACGGCCTCCTGGAGCAGCGCGGCCTCCGCCTTGGTGGCCGGGGCACCGCGCATGTCGGCCATGAAGTCGAGCGCGACCGCGTGGTCGGAGCGGCCCTCCCGCTTCGCCGTGGGTACGGCGGTCCGCTCGCCGCCGCGCGGCTCGAACCCGATCACGAGCGTGTGGGGGAACCGGCGCCGCAGCCGCTCCATCGCCTGCACCGGCCGCACGTCGTCGGTGAGCGTCGCCTGCACCCAGGCGTCCTCGTGCTCGGTGATGGTGAGGTCATGGAGCAGGTCGTCGAGCGTGCCGCGGAGACGGGCGAGCGGCCGGGGGACCGGGGCCGGGACGAACTCCGCCCGCTCGAACCCGTCGGCGCCGAGGTCGACCAGCCAGGAGCCCTTGGTGTGGCCGGCCTCGGAGAAGGAGTAGGCGAGCGGCGAGCCGGAGTAGCGGACGGTGTCGGTGAGCGTGTGCCGACCGTGCAGGTGACCGAGCGCGGCGTAGTCGACGCCGTCGAAGACGCTGGTCGGGACCAGCGACACCCCGCCGACGCTGATGTCGCGCTCGGAGTCGCTGGGCTGGGCCCCGGCCACGAAGGCGTGCGCGAGCACCACCGACCGCGCGCTGCGCCCGGCCCGGTCGGCGTGCACCCGCCGCATCGCCTCGGTCAGCGCCGCCTCGTGCGAACGGCCGGCGAGCCCCCACGGCTCCCGGACGGCGTCCGGGTCGAGGTAGGGCAGGCCGTAGACCGCCACGGTGCCGTGCTCGTCGTCGAGCAGCACGGGCGCGCCGACCGTGCTCGCGTCGGTGCGGATGAAGACCCCCGCGGCATCGATCAGCCGGGAGCTGAAGCCCAGCCGCTGGGCCGAGTCGTGGTTGCCGCTGGTGAGCACCACCTTCGCCCGGCTGGCCGCCAGCCGGGCGAGCGTCTCGTCGGCCAGCCGCACCGCGTCGACGTGGGGCAGGGCCCGGTCGTAGACGTCGCCGGCGACGACGACCAGGTCGACGCGCTCCGCCTCGACCACCTCGAGCAGGTGGTCGACGTACGCAGCCTGGTGCCCGAGCATGCCCTCACGGTGGAAGGACCGCCCGAGGTGCCAGTCGGAGGTGTGGAGGATGCGCACACCGCAACGCTAGGAGGGGCCGCCGACAGTCCCCGGTCCGGCGCGCCGAGGGGCTGCGGTTTGGTCACCAACCGCAGAGATCGGGGCCCGAGATCTGCGGTTGGTGACCAAACCGCGACCTCTCAGGCGTAGCGCACGCACCGGGAGGCGGACGTGAAGCCGTAGAGCCCGAGACCGGCCTGCTCCGCCAGCCGCACGGACAGCGACGTGGGGGCGCCGACGGCGACGAGGGTGCCGATGCCGGCGGCGACGGCCTTCTGGACGAGCTCGAAGCCGGCGCGGCCGGAGACGACCAGGCCGGCCTCGGCCGGCGGCGAGCCGGCGAGCACGCGGGCGCCGGTGACCTTGTCGACGGCGTTGTGCCGCCCGACGTCCTCGCGTACGACGAGCAGCTCCCCGGACCCCGAGACGAGACCGGCCGCGTGGACGCCGCCGGTGCGGGCGAAGACCTGCTGGTGGTCGCGGAGCGCGTCCGGCAGCGACCGGGCGAGCTCGGGGGGGAGCGGCGGACCCGACCAGCGGGGTGCCACGGGGGCGTCGAGGACGTCGGTGACGCTGTCCTTGCCGCACACCCCGCACGCGGACGAGCCGGAGCCGGAGTGCCGGTGCCCGGGGTCGCGCAGCGGGGGAGCGGACAGCGTCACGGTGACGACGTTGAACTCCTCCTCGGCGGTCAGTGCGACGTCGGTGCAGTAGGCCACGCCGTGGATCGACGCCGGCGAGGCGACGCCCTCGTGCACCAGCCACCCGGCCGCGAGCTCGAAGTCGTGGCCGGGCGTGCGCATGGTCACCCAGACCCGGCGGGCCGGCGCCGACGGCCAGGCCAGCCGGATCTCCAGCGGCTCCTCGGTCGCGAGCCGGTCCTCCCGGCGGCGCTCGCCGGCGGAGGTGGACTCGTGCACCCGCGCCCGGACCGTGGGTCCGGGTCGGCGTGCGCGGCTGGTGCTCATGCCTGCGGGAAGGCCCGGGCGACGGCCAGCTTGCGGGCGAGCGTGTCGGCCTGGTCGGCCAGCCGGCGGCGGACCGACGGGTCGAGGCCCTCGTCCGCGGCCAGCGCACGCGTGCGCTCCAACGTCTCCTCGGTGACCGACGTACGCGGGAAGAAGAACTCCGTTGCGTCTGCCAGGACCCACCCGCTGCGCACCCCGACGGTCGCGGGGAGGTCCTCGAAGTAGCGGTCGACGTACGGCGCCGTCACGTGCTCCTGGCCGCCGCGCCACATGCCGAAGCCCGCGGCCTCGATCTCGTAGTTGGGCACGTCGACCTTGCCGGTGAACCGGTCCCAGGCCCATGCCTTGGCGTCGGAGTCGGGGAGCGAGGCGACCGCGCGGGTGTGCGCGACCCGGGACTCGCCGGTCGGCTCGGCGTCCAGCGCCGCCCGGAGCTCCTCGCGGTCGGTGGCGCCGAGCGTGGCCAGCCGCACGAGGATCCGCCAGCGCAGGTCGAGGTCGACCTCGATGCCCGCGGGGGCGTCGGCGAGCCACCCGCGCAGCTCGTCGGCGTCCTCGGAGGACGTGATCGACGCGCGGAACGCAGCGAGCTGTCGCTCGGAGCCGGGCTCGAGCGTCTCGAGCTTGGCCAGCGCGGCCCGGTGCACGCGCGCCAGCGCGCCCTCGCCCGCGAGCGGCACGACCCAGCCGAAGACCCACGTCAGCGTGCGCCGGCGGGTGTCCTCGGTGTCCTCGACCGGGAGGCTCGCGGCCACCAGGTCGAGCACGGCGGCGGGGTCGACCGCGGCGTCCATGAGCGCGCCGCGGAGGTTGTTCCAGATGCCCGCCCGCAGGTCGTCGGGTACGTCGGGCAGCAGCTCTCGCAGCGCGCCGACGGTGACCGCGTCGACGTGGGCGACCTCCCAGGAGTCGTCGTAGGGGTCGAGGACGACCGCCGCGCCGTCCGGCACGTCCAGCGGCGTCGACGGGGAGTCCAGCGTGATCTGCCGGTCCTCCCACGCGCCGTCCATCGCGACCGCGGCGCGGAACGTGTGCGCGCGGTCGGCCGGGTGGTCCTGCGGGGGAGTGCGTCGCACGACGCCGGCGTCCCGGTCGAAGCTGACCGTGTCGGCGCCGGCGGTGCGCAGCCAGTTCGACGTGAACGAGGACAGGTCGCCGGCGCCCGCCCGCTCCCACGACGTGAAGAGGTCGTGCATGGTGGCGTTGCCGAACCGGTGCCGGGTCAGGTGGTCAACCACGCCGTCGAAGAACACCCGGTCGCCGAGGGAGGCGTTGAGCTGCTTGAGGATGCTCGAGCCCTTGGCGTAGGAGATGCCGTCGAAGTCCTGGAGCGCCGCGCTCGCGTCGGCCGCGCCGTTGCCGGCGACCGGGTGCGTGCTCGGGCCCTGGTCGGCCGTCAGGCCCCAGAGGCGACGGTCGTAGGCGTTGTCGATCCACGCGTCGCCGTACTCGGTGACGTCGGCGGTCACCCGCACGCCCATGTACTCGGCGAACGACTCGTTGAGCCAGAGGTCGTCCCACCACTTCGGCGTGACGATGTTCCCGAACCACTGGTGCGCCATCTCGTGCGCGACCGTGGTCGCTCGTGCGATGCGCATGCCGCGGGTGACCCGGCTGGTGAAGACGAGCGGGTCGCGGAAGGTCACGCAGCCCGGGTTCTCCATCGCGCCGGCGTTGAACTCCGGCACGAAGGCCTGGTGGTAGTCACCGAACGGGTAGCGGATCCCGAACAGCCGGTGGAACTCGTCGAAGCACTGCCGGGTCATCGTGAACAGCTCGTCGGCGTCCGCGTCCAGCGCCGGAGCGAGGCTGGCGCGCGCGGACAGGCCGAGCCGGATGCCATCGTGCTCCTCGCGGAGCACGTGGTACGGCCCGGCGACGAGCGTGACGAAGTACGTCGACAGCGGGGCCGTCCGCTCGAGCTCCCATACGCCGGGCTCCACCTGCGTGGACGGCGCGTTGCCGACCACGACCCAGTCCGTGGGCGCCGTGACGTGGAAGGTGTACGGCGCCTTGAGGTCGGGCTGGTCGAAGCACGCGTAGACGGTCGGCGCCGCGTCCATGAAGCTCATGCCGTAGACGTAGTGCCGGCCGTCGGCCGGGTCGACGCTGCGGTGCAGACCCTCGCCGTCGTTGCGGAAGGGCATCAGCGCGTCCACGACCAGCTCGTTCGGCCCCGCCACGGTGTCGATCGGCAGCCGCCCGCGGTCCAGCAGGTTCGGGTCGACGGGGCTGCCGTTGAGCCGGATCCCGTTCACCCGCAGCGGCTTGAGGTCGACGAACGTCGACCCGCCCTGCGACTGGAACCGCACCGTCGTCACGGAGCGGAACGAGCTCTCGTCCGAGGCGAGATCGAGCCGGACGTCGTACTCGTCGACGGTGATGAGCTCGAATCGGGCGACGGCCTCCGCGTGCTGGAGGCTTCGGTAGGCGCTGGTCACCTCGCCAGCCTATGCGGTCCCGATCACGCCGATTTCCTGCTGCCGGGCCGGCACCTGAGTTAGGCTCCTGCGCGGGGGGTGCGAGATCCGTGTCTCCTGTCGTCTCGGGGGATCCACTCATGACTCGCAGCACCCGGCGCGCCCGCGCCCTCGCGTCCGTCGCGCTCGTCGCCGGCCTCGGCCTCTCCGCCGCCGCCGTCACCGGCGCTCCCGCCCAGTCGGCCGCGCCGGCCGGCGACTGCGCCGTCGCCTTCCCGGTCGACGAGCTGACCGCCGACGACGCGGTCACCGGCCTCACCGTCACCCGTGGCACGACGCCGGAGGGCTTCACCGGCCGGGTGCTCGGCGTGCTCGACGACGGCGTCGGTCCCGGTCTCGACATGGTCATGGTCCGCCTCACCTCGCCCGAGATCGACCGGGTCGGGATCTGGCAGGGCATGTCCGGCTCGCCGGTGTACGCCGCCGACGGCCGCCTCATCGGCGCGGTGGGCTACAGCCTGGCGATGGGCAGCTCGACGGTGGCCGGGGTGACGCCGTTCGAGCAGATGGACGACTACCTGGCCGCGCCCGAGGACGTCGCGGTCGACGGCACGGCCGCCCGCGCGATCGCGCGCCGCACCGACGTCTCTCTCGCACAGGCCCGTCAGGGCTTCGCCCAGCTCCCGATGCCGCTCGGCGTCGCCGGCGTCGGCGCCGCCCGGCTGGCGCAGGCGGCCGACCGGGCCGGCGACCGCACCTGGGTCCCGCGCTCGGCGTACGCCGCGGGCCGGGCCGGGGCCGCGGCCGCGGACGTCACGGACATCGTCGCGGGCGGCAACCTCGCGGCCTCCACGGCGTACGGCGACGTCACCATGTCCGGGGTCGGCACGGTCACCTCGGTGTGCGGCGACCGGGTCGTGGGCTTCGGCCACCCGGCGGCGTACCTCGGCGGCACCACGATGGCCCTGCACGGCGCGGACGCGCTCTACGTCCAGGAGGACCTGGTCGCGGGCTTCAAGGTCGCCAACCTCGGTGCCCCGCTGGGCACGATCACCGACGACCGGCGCGCGGGCATCGCGGGCACCCTGGGCGTCCTCCCGGACACGACCGACATCAGCGCGGGACTGACCTACGCCGAGCGGAGCCGCACCGGCGTCTCGCACGTCAGCATCGACAGCCCCGACACCCTCGCCCTCACCACGTTCTACGGCCTGCTGTCGAACTTCGACGCGGTCGTCGACGGGCCGGTCCGCGGCACCGAGTCCCTGGCGTGGACGATCACCGGCACGGACCGCAACGGCAGGCCGTTCGAGCTGACCCGCGAGGACCTGTACTCGGGCGGCAGCTCGCTGCCCTTCCGCCTCGGCTTCGAGATGGGGGACCTGGTCTACGCGCTCGCGCAGCTCTCCGGGATCACGCTCGACACCGTCACGACGACCGGCGAGCTGACCGACGACCAGTCGTCGTACTCGATCGCGAAGGTCGAGGTGCGCCAGCGCGGCCAGTGGATCGAGATCGGTCGCCGGACCACCCTGCTCGCCCGCGGTGGGCAGGACCTCGCGGCCCGGGTGACCGTGCGCGGCAACGGCGCCACCACGGTGCTGCCGACCACCGTCGAGGTGCCGACGAACCTCCCGCGGCACCGCGGCTTCCTGCAGGTGCTCGGCGGCGAGTCCGCCGGCTCCGGCCGGATGCCGCGCAACGTGCACGACGTCCAGGCGTGGCTCGACGGCCAGGTGCGCAACGACCAGATCCTCGTGACGGTGTCGCGTCGTCCGCAGCGCGGCGGCGGGTACCTGGACCTCATCCTCATGGGCCGCAAGGACGCCGACCAGCGGCAGTCGCGCGTCGTGCTCGGCCCGCTCGACGGCGTCGTCCGCGGGTCGGTGCTCGCCCCGGTCTTCGCGCGCTGAGGCCGGCCGCGGCGCGGGTCGGACGTAACCGGCCCGGCGCCGCGGTCGTTGGCCGGGCGTGAAGCCCCGACTCGTCCCGACCCTCGCCGCCGCCCTCGCTGCCGCCTTCGCCGCCACCCTGACGACGACGCTCGTCGCGCCGCCCGTCTCCGCCGAGGAGACCCGCGGGGTGCTCGAGCGCCGCGCCGACGACGTACGCCGGGTGGCGTTCGTCGGCAACAACTGGGCCGGCACGGCCGACGTGCTCGCGCCCGGCTCGTTCGAGCGGCTCGGGCGGATCAACGTGATCCCCGACTACGACGAGCGGATGCAGGAGATCACCACCAACCCCTACCGGCTCGGCTACTTCCTCGGCATCCGCACGCTCATCGGCGAGGGCCACGACCAGTTCGTCGACGACATGTACTCCTCGAACGACGGCCGGCTGCTGATCGTGTCGCGTCCGTCCTTCGCCGACGTGGTGGCGATCGACCTGCGCACCCAGGAGATCGTGTGGCGCTTCGCGGTCGACGGCGTCCGCGCCGACCACATGGCGATCTCGCCGGACGGCCGGACCGTGGTGGTGAGCGCGTCGACCGGGAACGTCGTGCACGCGCTGAACATCGCCGACGGCACCGAGGTCGGGAGGTTCCCCTCCGGCGGGTCGCCGCACGAGAGCGTCTACCTCGACGGCGGGAGGAAGATCCTCCACGCCAGCATCGGCATGGTCTACAGCCCGCTCGACGACCCTGCGCTCGACCCCACGAAGCAGGAGCGGCGGTTCCAGCTGGTCGACGCCAGGACCTACGAGGTCCTCCGGGAGTACGACCTCCGCGCGGCGCTCGACAAGCGGGGGCTGGACGACTTCAGCACCGCCGTACGCCCGATGACCCTGTCGCCGGACGAGAAGACGGTCTACTTCCAGGTGTCGTTCTTCCACGGCTTCCTCGGCATGGACCTCGCCAGCGGCCGGATCAGCAAGGTCGTGCGGCTGCCGAACCTCGTCCCGGACACGCCGCGGGAGCAGTACCTCCTCGACTCCGCGCACCACGGCATCGCGATGAGCCCGGCCGGCACGAAGATCTGCGTGGCCGGCACGATGTCGGACTACGCGACCGTCGTCGACGCCCGCACCTGGAAGCGCGGCAAGCTGCTGAAGAAGGCGGACGGCAAGCCCTACTGGGTCACCCAGAGCTGGGACGGCAGGTCCTGCTACATCTCGTGGAGTGGCACCGACCAGGTCGCCAAGATCTCCTACCGGACGGGACGGATCACGCGGACCGCACCCGTGGGCGACCACCCGCAGCGGGTCCGCAACGGCTTCGTCCAGACCCGCCTGGTCACCGGCCTCCCGGACTGACACCTGATGGGAAACGCCGAGTCGGCGCTGTCTCAGCTGAGACAGCGCCGACTCGGCGTGGGGGGTCAGGCCTGGGCGAGCGCGAACTCGACCTTGCCGCTCGGGTCGACCGCGGCGTCGAGGATCTTGTCGTCCAGGAGCTCGGCCGCGGACTGCTCCAGGTAGATCGTGGCGCCGCCCTGCTCGACGACCTGGTCGCCGGGCTCGGCCTGCTGGGCCGCGGAGACCGCGAAGGCCGTCTCGGGCGTGTCCTCGGTGGTGATGCGGAGACCGGCCGTGTCGGGCAGGCCCGGCTGGTGCGTGATCTCGTTGACGATGGCGCTGGCGTTCTCGGTGAGGGTGAGCATGGCTCGCCTTCCGGATAGCGGTTGCTTACCCGTTCCACCGTCCCCGATGACCCGCCTCGACTCAAGTCCGCGCCGGGCGCCCGGGCGTGTCGCGCGGTCTGGCACGCTGTGCCCATGAGTGGGCCCGGGAGTGTGCGCAGCGTCGACCTGACCAAGATCGGGGAGGGCCGGTTCAAGGCCACCAACGCCCGTGGGGGAGTGCTGCCCGTCGGGTCCGGCGACGACCCGGACTTCACCCCGGTCGAGCTGCTGCTCGCGGCGATCGCCGGCTGCAGCGCGATCGACGTCGACCTGATCACCCGCAAGCGGGCCGACGCGACGACGTTCGAACTCGTCGCGACCGGCGAGAACGTGCGCGACGAGCAGGGCAACCACCTGGTCGACCTGAGGCTGACCTTCGAGGTCCGGTTCCCCGAGGGGGAGGCCGGCGACCGCGCGCGCGAGGCGCTGCCGCGCTCGATCGCCCAGTCGCGCGACCGGCTCTGCACCGTCGGCCGGACCGTCCAGCTCGGGGCCCCGATCGAGTACGTCCAGCGGTAGGCCGGAGCTGACCGGGCGGTCGTCCCCGCGCTAGTCGACGGTGACCGACTCGATGTCGACCGCCTCGACCGGCCGGCCGCTGCCGTCGGGGTAGGACCGGTCGCTGCCCTGCTCGGCGACGCCCTGGATCAGCTCGACGGTGGCCTCGTCGAAGCTCCCGAAGACCGTGTAGTCCGGCGGCAGGGGCGTGTCGCCGTACACGAAGAAGAACTGGGACCCGTTGGTGTCGGGGCCCGCGTTGGCCATCGCCAGCGTGCCGGCCGGGTAGGTCTCCTGGCCGGTCAGCTCGTCGTCGAAGCTGTAGCCCGGGCCGCCGGAGCCCGAGGCGGACGGGTCGCCGCACTGGAGCACCGCGATGCCGTTGTCCTCCGCGGTCGTGAGCCGGTGGCACGTGGTGCCGTCGAAGTAGCCCTGCTCGGCGAGGGAGAGGAACGAGTTGACCGTGCACGGTGCCGCGTCGGCGTCCAAGGTGAGGGCGAAGTCACCGGCGCTCGTCGCCGCCGTGACCGGCACGCTGCCCGTCTCCGTCGCGGCGGCCGACGGGGGCTCGACCCCTTCCTCGGCCGCGGGCTGCTCGCTCTGCGGGTACTCGCAGCTGACGCCGTCGGTGGCGGTGACGTCACTGCTCGCCTCGTCGTCCCCGCACCCGGCGAGGGTGAGCAGGCCGACCAGGGCGAGGGGCAGGGCGATCCGGCGCAGCAGCATGGCCCGCATCCTAGGAGTTGCGCCCCCGGGCGACGACGGCCCACCTCTCGCCGGCGTCCGTCCAGAGCTCGTCGGCCAGGTTGACCGCGGTGCAGACGTGGTTCGGCACCACGTCGACGACGCTGCCCAGCGTGGGCAGCTCCGCACCGGCGAGGTCGACCACGCAGTGGTGCTCGGAGAGCTGCACCACCCGCGCGTCCGGGTACGCCGGCAACCGGCCCCACCCCGTCGCGTAGGTCGCCCGGTCGGCACCGAGGGCCTTGCTGCCCGAGTCGAGCACGAGCCGGCCGGACGCGTGGCTCACGACGGTCGCGCGGCAGACGAGCGAGATCTCGTCGGGCGCCATCGCCCCGAGCTCCCACTGCTGGGCGTCGCCGAAGACGTAGACCCCCGGTCGCAGCTCGGTCAGGATCTCGGTGTCGCTGTGCGCCAGGCTGGGGGTGGAGCCACCGCTGACGACGTCCGGCTCGAGCCCGGCCGCGCGGAAGGCCTCGACGGCCTCCGTGAGCGCGCGCGCCTCGTCGGCGGCCGCCGCGGCCCGGGCGTCGGCCGCATAGCTGTGACCCGGGAAGGTGTAGATCCCTCGCACCGGCAGCCCGGCCTCCACCGCGGCCGCGGCCAGGCGTCCCGCGTCCTGGGGAGGCACGCCGCTGCGGTGGTGTCCGCTGTCGACCTCGATCATCGCGACGACACCGGTGCCCTCGAGCAGGCGCGCCGACCGCTCGGCCGACGCGGCGGAGTCGACGCCGATCGCCAGGTCGACGGTGTCGGCGAGGCCGCGCAGGCGCCGCGCCGCGTCCTCGGTCACCCACAGCGGATAGGCGATGAACAGGTCCTCGACGCCGTGCTCCGCGAACGCCTCGGCCTCACCGATCGTGGCGACGGTCAGGCCGATCGCGCCCGCGTCGAGCTGGAGCCGCGCGATCTCGGCGCACTTGTGGGTCTTCGCGTGCGGCCGCAGCGCGACCCCCGCGGCGGCGGCCCGCTCGGCGACCTGCGCGACGTTGGCCCGCAGCCGGGCCTCGTCGATGCACAGGTGGGGCGTCCTCACATCTCCTCGTGGGTGTCCGGGTCGCCGCCGAACAGCCGTCCGTCGGGTCGGCCCAGGCCCGTGATCGCCTTGACCTCGTCGTCGGTCAGCTCGAAGCCGAAGACGTCGAGGTTCTCGCGCTGCCGCTCCGGCGTCGCCGACTTCGGGATCGGGACCGACCCGAGCTGGACCTGCCACCGCAGGATGACCTGGCCCGGGGTGACGCCGTACTTCTCGGCGGCCGAGACGATCGGCGGCTCGGTGAACGGGGCCTGCCGCTTGCCGAGCGGGCTCCACGACTCGGTGCGGATGCCGTAGCCGGCGTGGACGTCGCGCATCACCGCCTGCGGGAAGTACGGGTGCAGTTCGATCTGGTTGACCACCGGCGTCACGCCGGTGTCGTCGATGATCCGCTCGAGGTGCTCGGCGGTGAAGTTCGAGACGCCGATCGAGCGGACCAGGCCCTTCTCGCGCAGGTCGATCAGGGCGTGCCAGGCCTCGGGGTACTGGCCGACGGTGGGGTTCGGCCAGTGGATGAGGTGCACGTCGAGGTGGTCGAGCCCGAGCCGCTCCAGCGACTCGTGCGTGCTGCGGATCGCGTCGTCGTAGGCGTGGTGGCGGCCCGGGATCTTCGACGTCACGACGATCTCGTCGCGTGGGACGCCGCTCTGCCGGATCGCCTCGCCGACCTCGGTCTCGTTCTCGTAGTTCACCGCGGTGTCGATGAGCCGGTAGCCCACCTCGAGTGCGCTGCGCACCGCCGCGACCCCGTCCTCGCCCTTCAGCGGATAGGTGCCGAAGCCGATCGCCGGGAGGGTGGTGCCGTCGTTGAGCTCGTACGTCGGGATCGCCATGCGGTCCAACGTACTCACCTCTCGTCGGTGGACTGGGTGTGTCGCGCCGCCTTGAGCCGCGCCTCGTAGGCGTGCCGCTGGCCGCCGGTGAGCGTGTCCCGGGCCTCGGTGACGAACCGCTGGAAGTGCGAGTAGTAGGTGTCGTCGTACCCCTCGACCATCTGGAAGGTCCACATGCCCGGCAGCACGTTGCGCCCCACGAGCTCGCGGTCGATCCGGTCGGCGAGGTCGGTGTGGCCGGCCTCCCGGAGCAGCTCCACGGCTTCGCCGAGGGCGAAGTCGGCGGTGCCCGAGCGCCGGTGGAAGTGGTAGAGGCTGCCGCGGGCCTCCTCGATCACCTCGAAGGCCTCGGACAGCTTGCCGACGGCCTCCACGGTCGCGTGGTCGAACCCGTCGTCGTGCTGGGTCACGCGGTGAGGACCTCCTGCGCGGACACGGCCCCGTGCTCGTCCTGGATCGCGTCGGCCAGCCTCTTCACGTCGCCGTCCGGCACGTCGACGCCGGCCTCGGCGCACCCGTCGCGGAGCTCCTGCTCGACGGTGCCCTCGGTCGCGCCGTCCTGCCAGGAGGTGACCCGGTCGACGACGGCCTGGACGGCCTCCAGCTTCTCGGTCTCGTATCGCTCGGTCATGCCGGCGACGTACCCACGGGTCGCGTGAGGCACGCTTCTCCCGTGCTCGACCGGATCTGGCAGGACGTCACCGGCACGCAGCCGCCGCCGGGGGAGGGGAGCGTGCTCGCGACCGCACTGGTGGCGCTGGCGCTCGTGCTCGTGCCGCGGGCGTGGCAGCTGGCCCGCCACGTGGTGACGATCGCGCACGAGGGCGCGCACGGCGTCGCGGCGCTGGTCAGCGGCCGGCGCCTCGCCGGCATCCGGCTGCACTCGGACACCTCCGGGCTGACGGTCTCCAAAGGCCGGCGTACCGGGCCCGGCATGGTGCTCACCGCCTTCGCCGGGTATGTCGGTCCGGCGCTCCTCGGCCTGGGCGGCGCGTTCCTGCTGCGGGAGCGGCACGCCCTCGCCGTCCTCTGGCTGGCGGTGCTGCTGCTCGGCCTGCTGCTGGTCCAGATCCGCAACTTCTTCGGCCTCTGGATCGTGCTGCTGGCCGGCGTCGGCGTGGTCGCCGTGACCTGGTGGGGGAGCGACCCGGCGCAGTCGCTGGCGGCGTACACCGGGACCTGGTTCCTGCTGCTCGCCGCGCCGCGTCCGGTGCTCGAGCTCCAGCAGCTGCGGCGCGCGGGACGGGCCCGGGACTCCGACGCCGACATGCTGGCCCGTCTCACGCCGCTGCCGGGTCTGGTGTGGGTCCTGGTGTTCCTGCTCGTGACGCTCGGCTGCCTCCTGCTGGGCGGTCGCTGGCTGTGGGCGGGGGCGTAGGTTCGGGACGTGCGCATCGGCATCCACTACGCCAACTTCTCCCACCCCGAGTGGGAGTCCCGCCTCACCGACCGGCTCACCGAGACCGCGCGCGTCGCGGACCAGGGCGGGGCCGCGATGTTCACGGTGATGGACCACTACTTCCAGATGGAGATGCTCGGCGGTCCGCCCGAGCCGATGCTGGAGGGCTACACGACGCTGGGCTACCTCGCCGGCCAGACCGCCAACGTCCGCCTCGGGCTGCTGGTCACCGGGACGACGTACCGCCACCCCGGCCTGCTCGCCAAGATCGTCACCACCCTCGACGTCCTCTCGCGCGGCCGGGCGATGCTCGGCATCGGCGCCGCCTGGTACGACCGCGAGCACTACGGCCTCGGGGTGCCGTTCCCGTCGACGGCCGAACGGTTCGAGCGGCTCGAGGAGACCCTCCAGGTCGTCCGGCAGATGTGGAGCGACGAGGACGGCGCCTACGCCGGCCGGCACTACGAGCTCGCCGAGACCGTGAACGTGCCCCCGCCGGTCCAGCGGCCGCACCCACCGATCCTCATCGGCGGCAGCGGCGAGCGGAAGACGCTGCGGCTGGTCGCGCAGTACGCCGACGCCTGCAACATCTTCCCCGAGGGCGTGGACGGCGTGCGCCACAAGCTCGACGTCCTGCGCCGCCACTGCGACGACCTCGGCCGCGACTACGACGCGATCGAGAAGACGATGCTCTGGAACGGCGACCCGGCCACCGACCCGGACTCGTTCCTCACCGACATGGCCGAGTACGCCGCCCTCGGCATGTCGCTGGTGACTCTCATGCCGCCCACCGACGACCCGGTCGCCTGGACGACCCAGGTGTGCCAGGACGTCGTCCCGCGGCTGGCTGACGTCTGAGCGCTGCCTGCGCCGCCCGGGCGCGCGGTTTGGTCACCAACCGCAGATCCCAGGCCCCGTTCTCTGCGGTTGGTGACCGAACCGCAGGGGAGACGAGAGTTATGTCACCTTGGTGCCGTACATCTCGCCGAGCGGGTCGGCGATCAGCTCGACGCGGGTGCCGTCGGGGTCCTTGAGGTAGATGGAGGTGCGGCTCTCGAGGAGGTAGTCGACGCCGGCGGCGTCGAGCTTCTCCTTGAGGTGCTGCCAGCGGTCGGGGGCCACGGAGATCGCCAGGTGGTGCAGGCCGCCGAGCACCTCGGCGTACGGCCCGACGTCGAGACCGGGGAAGTCGAAGAACGCGATCAGGTTGCCGTTGCCGATGTCGAAGAAGAAGTGGTTGGAGCCGGGGTAGTCCCGGTTCTCGAAGATCTCCGTGAGCGGGAACTCCAGCAGCTCCTGGTAGAACCGCACGGTCGTCTCGACGTCCGCGCAGACGATCGCCACGTGGTGGAGGCCGCGGGCCGACGAGGCCGGGCGATCCGCCTCGTCGGCGACGTAGGTGTCACGGATGCGGTCGCGCTCCGCGATGATGCGATCCAGATCGAGGTCGGCCATGACGCGACGTTACTCCAGACTTCAACCAGTCCGTCAGCCGGCGTCCGGGACGTCGTCGAACGTCGCCGGCCGGGTCAGCCAGTCCCAATGGTCGCGCGGCCAGATCACCGCGAAGACCTTGCCGACGACCAGGTCGGCATCGACGAAGGCCTCGTCGGGGTCGCAGGTGTCGTCGTTCTCGCGGCACAGGTGGTAGCTGCTGTCCGCGGACTCGGCGCGGTTGTCGCCCATGACGAAGACGTGCCCAGCCGGCACGGGCCCCGCGGTCCACTCGCAGTCACCCGGGCCCTGGGGACCCCGGCACTCGACGGTGTCGGCGTTGTTGACGTAGTCGTCCTCGTCGAGGACCTGGCCGTTGACCGTGATCCGCCCCTGCTCGTCGCAGCAGACGATGGTGTCGCCCTCGACTCCGATCACGCGCTTCACCAGGTGCCCGCCGGTGGGGTAGAGGCCGATCTTGGCCATCGCCCGCGCCACCGGGTTGGTCGGTCCGGCCTTCTCGTGCGCCGGCAGCCAGTCGCCCGGGTCCTGGAAGACCACGACGTCGCCGCGCTCGGGGGAGCCGCCGAACCAGTAGGACGGCTTCTCCACCAGGATCCGGTCGTCCTTCACCAGCCCGGGGACCATCGAGGGGGAGGGGATGTAGAACGCCTGTACGAACAGGGTCTTGATCAGCACCGCGAGCCCTACCGCGATCACCAGCAGCAGCAGGGTCTCCTGCCACCACGGTCGGTGCTTCTTCTTCGGCTTCCCCCTGGCGTCGGTCACGGGGCGAGCCTAGACGGCACCGTGTTCAATCGAGGGTTTCGCGGTGCTGCTCCGTGCCCTGCCCGTCGCGGGGGCGGATCAATCGAACGATGCCGGCTCCGTGTGCATGAAGAGCTGGTCGGACGTCACCTGGCCCAGTGACGCGGCCGCGCTCGTGGCGGCGCTGCAGACCTGTTCTCACGCCAGGCCTCGCGTGGTCAGCGCCAGCCGCGATGTCGCTCGTGGCCATCGTGGAGGGGGAGGCACGCTCGGGCGCCTCTGATAAACAGAGTGACATAATGTCAGTTATCGGCGAACAACCGAGAAGCACGGACCGCCCGTGTGAGGACAACGATCAGTGCGCCGGCGAGTAGTCCGCCGACCGTGAGCACCGTGAAGACGACGAGCACGTTCTCGACGAACGCCACTCCCGAGAGACTCGTCGGGCTCTCCCACGGCGACGTGAAGCCCATCCGGTCCGGCAACGGCGGATCGAGAGAATGCTGATCCTGGCGGATCCACGCCCACGGCCACCCCAGGTCGACGCTGCGCTGCCCGGCCTGTGTCGCCACGAGCTCGGTGTCCCGGAGTGCCGTCGCAAGGACGATGGCGAGTGAGAGCACGAAGGTCGGGATCGCCCCGAACGCCGTCAGGGTGACCAGCCGGCGACGTGTCCCACCAAACGCCGAGACGTCGTCGCTCAACGTCGCCGGTTGCATCCTCGAAGTAGAACACGAGGCCGTGCTGGGCATCTGCTCGATCGGCGAATCTGCGCGGATTCAGAGCCCCACGCGCGCACCAGGGCGCTAGCGTGCTGACTACCCCGATGCGACACCGATGTCGTTCGGCAGGAACTCATCGACACCGGTGTGATTCACGCGCCGACGTACGCCGCCAGGTGCTGGCCGGTGAGCGTCCGCTTCTTCGCGGGTGCGCCGACTAGATCGGCCGGCGTGCCCTCGAACACCACGAGCCCGCCGTCGTGGCCGGCGCCGGGGCCGAGGTCGATGATCCAGTCCGCGTGGGCCATCACGGCCTGGTGGTGCTCGATCACGATGACCGACTTCCCGGAGTCGACCAGGCGGTCCAGGAGGCCGAGGAGGTTCGCCACGTCGGCCAGGTGGAGGCCGGTCGTCGGCTCGTCCAGGACGTAGACGTCGCCCTTCTCCCCCAGCTGCACGCACAGCTTGAGCCGCTGTCGCTCCCCGCCGGAGAGCGTGCTGAGCGGCTGGCCGAGCGTGAGGTAGCCGAGGCCGACGTCGACCAGCCGTTCGAGGATCTTCACGGCCGCCGGGATCCTCGCCTCTCCCCCGCTGAAGTGCTCGAGCGCCTCGGTCGCCGACATCTCGTGCACCTCCGCGATGTCCTTGCCGCCCAGCGTGTGCTCGAGGACCTCGGCCCGGAAGCGGCGGCCCTCGCACTCCTCGCACGGCGACTCGACGGTCGCCATCGGGCCGAGCTCGGTGAAGATCACCCCGGCGCCGTTGCAGGTCGAGCAGGCGCCCTCGGAGTTGGAGCTGAACAGCGCCGGCTTCACGCCGTTGGCCTTGGCGAACGCCTTGCGGATCGGCTCGAGCAGCCCGGTGTACGTCGCCGGGTTGCTGCGGCGCGAGCCCTTGATCGCCCCCTGGTCGATGATGATCACCTCCTCGCGGCCGGCGAGCGAGCCGTGGATCAGCGAGCTCTTGCCGGACCCGGCGACGCCGGTGACGACGGTGAGCAGCCCGAGCGGGACGTCCACGTCGACGGCGCGCAGGTTGTGCGTGCTGGCGCCGCGGATCTCGATCTGCCCGGTCGCCTCGCGGACGGAGTCCTTGAGGGACGCACGGTCGTCGAGGTGCGTGCCGGTGATCGTGCCGCTCGCGCGCAGGCCGTCGAGGTCGCCCTCGAAGCAGATCGTGCCGCCGGCGGACCCCGCGGCGGGTCCGATGTCGATGACGTGGTCGGCGATCGCGATGGTCTCCGGCTTGTGCTCGACCACCAGCACCGTGTTGCCCTTGTCGCGCAGCTGGAGCAGCAGGTGGTTCATCCGCTCGATGTCGTGCGGGTGCAGGCCGATGGTGGGCTCGTCGAAGACGTAGGTGACGTCGGTGAGCGACGACCCGAGATGCCGGATCATCTTGGTGCGCTGGGCCTCTCCCCCGGACAGCGTGCCGGCGGGCCGGTCGAGCGAGAGGTAGCCCAGGCCGATCTCGGAGAACGAGTCGAGCAGGTGCAGCAACCCCTTGAGCAGCGGGGCGACCGACGGCTCGTCCAGCTCGCGCACCCATTCGGCGAGGTCGCTGATCTGCATCTCGCACAGGTCGGCGATGGACTTGCCGCCGATCTTCGACGCGCGCGCCTCGGGCGTGAGCCGGGTGCCTTCGCAGTCCGGGCAGGTCTGGAAGGTCACGGCCCGCTCGACGAAGCGGCGGACGTGCGGCTGCATCGACTCGACGTCCTTGGAGAGCATCGACTTCTGGATCTTCGGGATGATCCCCTCGAAGGTGAGGTTGACGCCCTCGACGTTGATCTTGGTCGGCTCGGCCCACAGCATCGTCTCGAGCTGCTTCTTGCCGAAGGACGCGATGGGCTTGTCCATCGGCAGGCCCATGCCCTCGAACAGCCGGCCGTACCACCCGTCCATCGAGTAGCCGGGCACCGTGAGCGCACCGTCGCGGAGCGACTTCTCCTCGTCGTAGAGGGCCGTCAGGTCGATGTCGTTGACCTTGCCCATGCCCTCGCACCGCGGGCACATGCCGCCGAGATAGACCTCCTGCCGGGCGATCCTCCGTTCGGTGCGGCCGCCCTTCTCCGTCGTCATCATCCCGCTGGCCTTGCGGGTCGGGACGTTGAAGGAGTACGCCGTCGGCGGCCCCACGTAGGGATCACCGAGCCGGCTGTAGAGGATCCGGAGCATGGCGTTGGCATCGGTCGCGGTCCCGACGGTCGACCGCGGGTTGGCGCCCATCCGCTCCTGGTCGACGATGATCGCGGTCGTGAGGCCCTCGAGGTGGTCGACGTCCGGCCGGGCCAGCGTCGGCATGAAGCCCTGGACGAACGCGCTGTAGGTCTCGTTGATGAGCCGCTGCGACTCGGCCGCGATCGTGCCGAACACCAGCGAGCTCTTGCCCGACCCGGAGACGCCGGTGAAGGCGGTCAGCCGGCGCTTCGGGATCTCGACGCTCACGTCGCGGAGGTTGTTCACCCGGGCCCCGGTCACCCGGATCAGCTCGTGGCTGTCGGCGGCATGCGGGTCGCTGTTCGTTCCGGCCACGGCACGACCCTAGCGGGACCGGCCGACCTGGAAGGGCTCCAGGATCGGCCGAGGCCGGCGAGGTGCGCCACCGTCCGGTCGGCCACAGCATCAGGGACGCTGCCCGCCTCCACCGGCGGGAGGCACCCATGGCCCGGCCGGACTAGACCGACACCCCCCGCCCGGGGCATTGTCCCGCAAACCCCGCGCGCGGCGGAGGGCCGCCCTTTACCTTCGTGACCGATGTATCCGGTCCGGTCGACGGGCCTCCTCTCCCAGGAGAGCGAGCCACGGCCGTGAGACCGGACATCACGTTGGGGGGCATTTCCGAGGCTCGAGGGGAGGTAGAACCATGTGGGACACCGTCCAGCCGAACGCTGAGCACCTCACGCACGACATGCCGTGCCCACACTGCGGGCACGCCCTCCACGTCTACCTCGAGTGCGGGGATGGGTGTGATTGCGTGCCGGTGCGGCCGAGCAAGCTCGCGCAGCTCGTCACCGTCTGACCAGCACCACCCACCCTTCGACCCACCTCCACCGACCCCCTCCCGGAGCGTCGGCCGGGCGCAGCGTCTCGGCGCCTCAGCCGACAGGGTCGACGGTCGCCACCCGCTTGAGCACGGGCAGTTCCGGGCGGCCGTCGACCTCCCCGGCGTTCCACCACATCCGCAGGCCGGGCGGGCCGATCTCGAGCACCGCCAGGTTGTTGTCGTACCAGGGGCCGTGCGTGACCTTCCACCGCAGCGGCTCCAGCGGCACCCGGCCGGCCAGTGACAGCAGCCGGCCGGCCCACCCCGTCGTACGCCGGGCGGCGCCCGCCGTGAAGCCCTGCATGACCCGCGGCAGCGGGTTGCGGATCGGCGAGCACACCGCCTGGAGGATCCGGGTCGTCGCCAGGCCGCCGCGCGGCCAGGCCTCGGCGACGTAGCTGTGGTGCACGTCGCCGGACAGGAACGTGATGGTGCGCGGCGGCCGGCCGCGCCGGCCGGTCGCGACCTCGACGACGATCTCCGCGACGTCGCGGAAGCCCTGCTGGAAGGCCGCCCAGTGCTCGAGGTCCGCCGCCTGGCGGCCCCGCTCCCCCAGCCACTTGCCCGGCGGTCCCCAGGCTCCCTCGGCGATCGACTCGCCGAAGGACTCGATGTGGTGCAGCCCCGGCGCCAGCAGGAACGGCAGCGAGGTGCCGACCAGGAGGTGGTCGACATCGCCCTGGAGCTGGGCGTCGAGCCACATCAGCTCACCGTCGTCGAGCATCGACCGGCGGTCCGGCTCGAGCACGCGGGCCGCGCGGGAGTCGACGACCACCAGCCGAGCCTGGGTGTCGAAGTCGCGCGAGAAGCTCCACCGGTAGGTCTCGGGGTGCTGGTCCGCCCGGTCGGCGAGCGCGTCGAGCAGCTCGGTCACGTCGAGCTCGTCCGGGCCCTCGTGCTCGGCGATCCGCTTCCAGAGCTCGTCGGCGTGCCGCTCCTCGGGGCCGAGGTTGCCCAGGTGCTGGTAGACCCAGTACGACCCGAGTCCGCCGACGACCCGCTCGTGCCACCAGTCGGTGGACTCCATCGCCTGCCGCCAGGTCCAGCTGGTGTTCCAGTCGTCGCGGATGTCGTGGTCGTCGAAGATCATCGCGCTCGGCAGCGTCGAGAGCAGCCAGCGGTTCGCGGGGTCGCACCACGCGATCGAGTAGAGGTGGGCGTACTCCTCGAAGTCCTTGAGCTCGTACCACGGCGCCTGCTCGGGGTCGCGCCGCCGCTCGATGAACTCCCGCATCTCGTCGCTGGTCTCGTCGGCGTACACCTGGTCGCCGAGGAACAGCACGAGGTCCGGCCAACGCTCGTCCTCGTCCTCGCTGGCGTCGGTCAGGCCGGCCATGTGCAGGGCGTAGGCGCGCAGGGCGTCGACGCCGAACTTCGCGTTGCCCTCCTCGTCGTGCGGCACGCTGACCCGGCAGGAGCCGAACCCGAGCCGCAGCGGCTTGCCGGGCAGCAGCGTCGGGATGATCGAGGGCGGGAAGTCGGCGAAGTCCGGGTCGGGCGCGGGCCAGACCCGCTCGCCGTCGACGTCCACGGTGTACGGCGTCTTCGAACCGGGCTCGAGGCCGGTGACCTCCACGAGCGCGTAGTGGTGGCCGTGCGCCCCGAAGGTGCGCGCCGAGGCGCTCCGCTCCCCTGCCGTCACGGTCACGACGGCCGCCTCCGCCGTCTCCACCCAGATGGTGGCGGAGCAGTCGTCGACGTACCGGAGCAGTGGGCCGAGTGTGAGCACGACCCGAACCTAATACGATGCAGCCATGTCGACCCCCGTGAAGCCCTCCGGCTCGTCCGTCCCGGCCGTCCCGGCGGCGCCCGCCGCTCCGCTCGAGCCGGTCCCGGTGCTGGCCCCGTTCGGCTGGATGTTCATCATGCTCGCCGGCTCCGGCCTGATGCTCGCCACGTGGATGCTCTACCCGCTCGACGCCGACGGCATGTGGGCCGGCTACCGCGACGGCGTCATCGCGACCGCCGTCGTGGTCTCGGCGCTCGCGCTGAACATCTCGCTGCCGAAGAAGCCGTTCCTCGGCCTGCTCGCCCTCTGCGGCATCCTGCTCGTGCTGTTCGGGCTCTTCCTCGACAACCCGACCAAGGTGCTCGTCTCGGAGGTCCTCGCCGGCGGCGTGCTCCTCGCGGGCACCGCGCTCTACGCCAGCGGCCACCGCGACTGACGCCGTCCGGCGGTCCGGCTACGGCTGGATGATCACCTTCACCGCGCGCCGCTCGTCCATCGCCGCGTACCCCTCGGCGACCCGGTCGAGCGGCAGCGTGCTGTCGAAGACCAGGCCGGGCTCGATCGAGCCGGCCAGCACCAGGTCGAGCAGGTCGGGCAGGTAGCGCCGGGTCGGCGCCATGCCGCCGGCGAGCCCGATGTTCTTCTGGAACATCCGCCGCAGCGGGAGCTCCACGCCGTGCGGTACGCCGACGAAGCCGACCGTCGAGCCCGGGCGGGCGATCCGGAACGCCGTGTCCATGGAGTCGTTCGTGCCGACGCACTCGAGCACCGAGTCGGCGCCCACGCCCCCGGTGAGCTCCATGATCGCGACCACGCCCGCCTCGCCCCGCTCGGCGACGACGTGCGTGGCACCGAACTTCCGGGCGATCTCCTGGCGCGGCGCGTGCCGCGACATCGCGATCACCTGCTCGGCGCCGAGGAGCCCGGCGGCCAGTACGCCGCACAGTCCCACCGCGCCGTCGCCGACCACGACCGCCGTACCGCCCGGGCCGACGCGCGCGGACACCGCGGCGTGCCAGCCGGTCGGCAGCACGTCGGAGGTCGTCAGCACCGACGGCAGCAGGGAGGCCTCCGGGACGCCGCCGGTCTTGACGAGGCTGCCGTCGGCCTGGGTCACGCGGGCGTACTCCGCCTGGCCGCTCGTGGTGAAGCCGAGGTTGTCGCACGCGTTCTGCGCGCCGGCCCGGCAGTGCGTGCAGGTGTTGTCGCAGTGGTCGAACGGCACGACGACGAAGTCGCCGGGCCGGACCGACGAGACGGCCGAGCCGACCTCCTCGACGATCCCGACGCACTCGTGGCCGATGGTGTCCCCCGGCCGGATCGGGTTCTCGCCGCGGTAGGGCCACAGGTCCGAGCCGCAGATGCACCCGGCGACCACCCTCACGATGGCGTCCGTGGGCGCCGCGATCGTCGGGTCCGGGACGTCGCTGACCCGGATGTCGCGGGTGCCGTGGATGGTCGTCGCTCGCATGGGACCATCCTCCCAGCCACCCCGGTCCCGCGGCGCGACACCCCGGGCCCCGTGAAGTTGCCTTATCTCACATGTGAGTTACCGTGGCTGTATGAGCGAGGGATACAAGAACCGGATCGGGAACCTCATCCGCGACGCGCGCAAGCACCGCGGTCTGACCCAGCACCAGCTCGCCGACCTCCTCGGGACCAGCCAGAGCGCCATCAACCGGATCGAGAAGGGACACCAGAACATGTCCCTGGAGATGCTCGCCCGGATCGGCTCCGCCCTGGACTCCGAGATCGTCGCCGTCGGTGCCGGCCCGACCCACCTGCGGATCACCGGCCCCACGACGCTGTCCGGGGAGATCGACGTCAAGACGTCGAAGAACGCCGGTGTCGCGCTGCTGTGCGCCACCCTGCTCAACCGCGGCCGCACCACGCTGCGCAAGGTCGCGCGGATCGAGGAGGTCAACCGCCTCATCGAGGTGCTCACCAGCCTCGGCGTCCAGTGTCGCTGGCTCAACGACGACAACGACCTCGAGATCGTGCCGCCGAAGGAGCTCGACCTCGGCCACGTCGATGCCGAGGCCGCGCGCCGTACCCGCTCGATCATCATGTTCCTGGGCCCGCTGCTGCACCGCGCGGACACCTTCCAGCTGCCGTACGCCGGCGGCTGCGACCTCGGCACGCGCACCGTCGAGCCGCACATGTCGGCGCTGCGGCCCTTCGGCCTCGAGGTCAAGGCGACCGAGGGCCACTACCAGGCCGAGGTCAACCGGACCATCGAGCCGGGCCGCCCGATCGTGCTCACCGAGCGCGGCGACACCGTCACCGAGAACGCCCTGATGGCCGCCGCCCTGCACCCCGGCACCACCGTGATCCGCAACGCCTCCTCGAACTACATGGTCCAGGATCTGTGCTTCTACCTCGAGCGGCTCGGCGTGCAGATCGAGGGCATCGGCACGACCACGCTGACCGTCACCGGCTGCGTCGACATCGACGTCGACGTCGACTACGCGCCGAGCGAGGACCCGATCGAGGCCATGTCGCTGCTCGCCGCCGCGATCGTCACGAGCTCCTCGATCACCATCCGCCGGGTGCCGATCGAGTTCCTCGAGATCGAGCTCGCGCTGCTCGAGGAGATGGGCCTGCGCTACGAGCGCTCCCCCGAGTACGTCGCCCTCAACGGCCACACCCGGCTCGTCGACATCACCACGAAGCCGTCGACGCTGCACGCGCCGCTCGACAAGATCCACCCGATGCCGTTCCCCGGCCTCAACATCGACAACCTGCCGTTCTTCGCGGTGATCGCGGCGGTCGCCGAGGGCCAGACCCTGCTGCACGACTGGGTCTACGAGAACCGGGCGATCTACCTGACCGACCTCAACAAGCTCGGCGCTAAGGTCAAGCTGCTCGACCCGCACCGGGTGATGATCGAGGGCCCCACGTCGTTCACCGGCACCGAGCTCGTCTGCCCCCCGGCGCTGCGCCCCGCCGTGGTCATCCTGCTCGCCATGCTCGCGTCGAAGGGCACCTCGGTCCTCCGCTCGACGTACGTCATCCACCGCGGCTACGAGGACCTGGCCGAGCGTCTCAACCAGCTCGGCGCCTCGATCGAGACGTTCCGGGACATCTAGCGTTCGGCTATCGGACGCGCGGTTTGGTCACCAACCGCAAGGTGGGAGCGCTCCCGGTTGTGGTTTGGTCACCAACCGCGGAGGGAATCGCCCCGGACACCGCCCCACCGCCGAAACCACGTCCG
>NZ_BAAIFY010000027.1:0-62389 GCF_054653575.1 Nocardioides pyridinolyticus
ATTCTGCAAGGCGCCAAGCGGTCGCTTCGGCGCTGATGTTCGTGGCATCGGGCCGCTCCTCGGGGTTCCGTGCGCCAGCATGCCCTGCCGAGATACTGCCGACGGTTCAGTGAGTGTCGCCGTGGATCCGCGTGCCGCGCGGGATTCCGCCGGGGTGAGACACGTGACCGGTCTGGTGTTCGGGATGCTCTTCCCCGCGACGGTCGTATCGGGTTGTGTACAAGCTCGTCGAAGTCACCACCACGAGGATCCCGACGATCACTCCTAGGGAGACCAGTGTGGGGATCACCGGAACGCCCGGCCATACGCCATGAGCCCAGTGCAGCACGAGCTTGACGCCGATGAATGCCAAGATCGCCGCCAGCCCGTAGCCCAGATGCACCAGCTTGCTCAGCGCCCCCTCCAGGACGAAGTAGAGTGCCCGAAGCCCGAGCAACGCGAAAGCGTTGGTGGCGAAGACGAGGAACGGATCACCGGTGATGCCGTAGACCGCGGGCACCGAATCCACGGCGAAGACGACATCGGTCGCCAGCACGGCGATGACGACCAGGGCGAACGGGGTCGCGGCACGCCTACCGGACTGCCGAACGAACATCCGAGGGCCCTGGTAGGAGTCGGTGACCGGCATGAATCGGCGCAGCAGCCGCACCGAACGCATCGAGGACACGTCGACCTCGTTGCCGTGCCCGGACTGCTGGTCCCGCAAGATCTTGATCGCAGTCACCAGAAGGATCGCCCCGAAGAGGAGGAACGCCCAGCTCAGGTTCGCCAGCACTGCGGCGCCGAGCGCGATGAAGATGCCGCGCAGCACCAACGCCCCGACGATCCCGTAGAGGAGCACCCGCTGCTGGAGCTCACGCGGCACCGCGAAGGCGGACAGCAACAACATGAAGACGAACAGGTTGTCGACAGACAGTGACTTCTCGACCAGATAACCGGTCAAGTACTCGACTCCGCGCGTCGACCCGAACTCTGCCCAAACATAGGCCCCGAACGCGAGCGGCAGGGCGACGTAGAAGATCGACCATCCCACAGCTTCGCGCATGCTGACGTCGTGCGGCCGACGGGTGACCACGAAGTCGAGCGCGAGCAGCGCGACAACCCCACCGATGGTCCCGGCCCACAGCATCGGTGTCCCGATCGTCTCCAAGCTCCTGCTCGGACCTACGACGAGCACCACCTCGCGAAGTGCAGTCACCTTCATCAACCTACCGGACCTTCTCTCGACGTCATGACCGCCCGCGAGTCGGGGCCATCTGCCCTACCGCGCGACACAGGCGTCCGCGAAATGCAACGGGCCTTCTCTCTACCCGGTCCGGTATCGCCTGATGCGCGATCGGCACCTTGGTCGAGCGCAGCACCCGGTTCACGATGCTGGTCCACCTACCCCGCGAGGAGGGCTACGGGGTGATCCCGCGGACCAAGAACGGTCCGGCGCTGGCCGGCTACGGAGCGATCACGATGAAGAACGCCATGGCCAACACGATGACGACGCTGCCTGAACAGCTGCGACGGTCGCTGACCTGGGACCGCGGCAAAGAGCTCTCAGCCCACGTCGCATTCAAGGTAGAGACCGGCATCCCGGTCTTCTTCGCCGACCCCCCCAGTCCGTGGCAGCGCGGCACGAATGAGAACACCAACGGACTGCTGCGCCAGTACATTCTCAAGGGCACCGACCTGGCTCGCTGGAGCAACGACGAGGTCCAGGCCGTCGCCGTCGCGCTCAACAATCGACCGCGCAAGATCCTTGGGTGGAAGACACCCGCCGAGGCCTTCGACGAACAACTACGGTTACTCCAAATGGCCGGTGGTGCGACGATCGATTGAACCTGGTCAGTACACGTCCTGGGTCTTCGGACACCGACTGCGAGACGCCGGCCTGCTCGGATCGATGGCCGCGTGGCCTCGAGCGTCGACAACTCGATGATCGAGTCGTTCTGGTCGACCATGCAGCGCGAACTCCTCGACCAACGAGCCTGGGACCGCCCCGCAGAACTCGGATCGGCGATCTTCGAGTGGATCGAAGCTTGGTACAACCCGAGGCGTCGGCACACCGCCCTGGCCATGCTCAGCCCCCTACAGTTCGAGAACAACCACCCACCACGAGCCCTGGACTCCTCAACCCCGTGTCCGTGAGACCGGGGGAACATCACCGTGTCCGGAGAACCGGGTCAGGCTCATCCGCATCCGCGAGCCCGATGGTCGGGTCGAGGTCGACACGGTGGAGAAGGGTGTCGCCATCCTGATCTACGACGACGCGCTCGACCGCACCTCGGTAGTTGAGCTACTCGACGATGGCGGCGCAGTCCTGCACACCGCCTCGCTTCACGCGAAATCTGCTTGAGAGGCGAGTCAGCCAACCGGATCTGCCGCTCTGGGCGCGAACGAACGTAGGTCGCTCAGTCCCCCACGACAGGGAGGTGCACCTTCGCGTTCTCGATGACCACCGCGCCCGGGGTGCGGCTGCCCATGCCGGCGAATGTGTCGCTGACGGCCGAGGCGAGCACGTAGAGCGTCTGCCCCGCCGGCACGTCGATCGCGACGGCCGGCAGGTCGATACGCCGGCGCTCGCCGACCACCGGCTCGAGCGAGCTGAAGGGCAGCACGTTGTTCTGCACGAGGTGGGCGTCGGCGGGGCTGGTGCCGACGGCGAGGCCGTAGAACGCCCGGTTGTTGGCGCCGAGCGCGGTGACCTGGCCGGTGAAGTACGACGACCCGGCGATGCGGATCGGACCCTCGGCGACGGCGTACGCGATCGGGGCGCCACCGCCCTCGGTCGTGGCCACGGTGCCGATCGACCTGGTCGCGTCGGGGGCGACGCTGTCGACCCGCGTGCAGGTGCTGTCGGGGGTGGCGAGGTGGTAGTCGCCGTACCCGCGCAGGCCCCGGTCCCTGCCCTTGAGGTGCTCATCCATGAACTTCAGCGCGAGGTCGGAGAAGGAGCCGCCGCCGAGCCGCTTCGAGCACGGGTCGGAGGTGACGTTGACGCCCTGGGGGAACACCGACGGCAGCACGTGGCCGCCGTTGTAGCCCACGAAGATGCTGTGCTGGCGCGCCTTCTTGGTGAGCGCGTGCCGCCATGTGGCCAGGCCCTGCTGGAGCGGGAAGAGCGTGTCGGTCGTGCCCTGGCCCATGAGGACCGGGACGTCGAGCTTGCGGCCCTTCGAGACGTGGAACTTCGGGCCGTTCTTCCGGAAGAACTTCACCATGTTCTCCGTGCCCGGGACCGAGCCGTCCGGCCACATGCCGGTCGCGGCGCCCTCGACGAGCGCCTTGTAGACGTGCGGCGGCAGCGCGTCGGAGGCGGTGGCCGCGGCGCTGAGGGCGAGGGCCCACTCGGTGCGGACGACCCCCTCGGGGGCGAGCGACTCGTTGAGGTCGTACCAGGTGATCTCGGGGGCGAGCGCGTCGAGCACCGGCGTGCCGGTGGTGCGCAGGCTCTCGAACGCCGCGAGGTACTGGTAGCCGCCGCCGTAGCTGCCGCCGATGGCGCCCATCCGCGGGTCGCCCGGCGCGTCCTTGCGGACCCAGCGCTGGTCGGCGATCAGCGCGATCAGCCTGCGCACGTCGTGGCCCTCGAAGGCGGGGTTCTCGACGTGGGCGTAGCCGCCGCTCTCGCCGAAGCCCCGCTGGTCGAAGGACAGTACGCCGTAGCCCGCGTCGAGCCACTTCTCGAAGGCCGCGGGGTCCTTGGTGCGCGAGCCGCCCCAGCCGTGGCTGTGCATGATCAGTGGCACCTGGTGCGACCTGCTGGCGCCGGCGGGCCGGAAGAGCGAGTAGCAGATGTCGACCTTCTCGGTCGTGTCGGGCTCCGGGACGCTCTTCAGGCAGCCGTTGATGACGGTGGGGCCGGCGGCGGCCGGCGCGGCGGTCGCGGCGGCGCTCGGGACGGGGACCAGGCCGGCGACCGCGAGGCCGGCGGCGCCGAGGGCGAGGGCGATACGAGAGGTCATGGTCCGACAACGATGCGCCGGTGAGGCTGGTCACGCCACCGCGCCAGGTCAGCTGGTCCGCCTGTTCGGGCGCCGCTGTGCATCTCGAGGTAACTCCGTGCTCCTGCGGACGCCGTTCAGCGAACGTGCGCCACGTCCGCGGTCTCGAGGAACCGGTCGAGGTAGTGGTCGGCGAAGATCCGGGCCGCGACCTCGCCGCGGTTCCGCACACCGAGCTTGCGACGAACCGCCCGGACGTGGTCGTGCGCCGTGTGTGCGGAGATGCCGAGCTCGCGGGCGATCTCGGTGTCGGTGAGGCCTTGGCACAGCAGCCGGGTCACCTCCACCTCGCGAGCGGACAGCCCGACGCCCGCGACGAGCGACCCGAACAGCTCCGCGGGCGTGGAAGCCGCCAGCACGACGACCGTACGGCGCTCGCTGAGCGGCTGTTCGTGTGCCGTCATCCAGCGCCCGTCGTGGGTGCCGACCACGAACGAGAACCGGGGCTGCCGCTGCGCCACGGCCAGCAGGTGGTCCAGCGGTCGGAACTCGACGAGCGCCGGGTCGTCGATCTCCCGCAGAGCTGCCTGGCCTCCGGACTCGCCTCGACCACGCGGCCGTCCTCGATCACGACGACGCCCTGCATGGCCCGGCCCGGTCCCGACGCCACGGCGACCAGGGACTGCACCACGGCGTCTCGGAGCGCGGCTCCGATCGCGGGGGGCGACCGCGTCGAGGAGGTCCGCCTCCGTCGGGCTGAACGGCGGAGCCGAGGCTGCGCGCCAGAGTGACACCCCGCCCCAGGTCGCACCCGCATCCCGACACACCGCCCGCATCTCGTCGCCGTATCCGAACGGCACCAGCACCGACCGACGCAGCTCGTCGTCGGGATCGTCGTACGCCGACATCGTCGACACCGAGGCGTCGCTCGCGGCGAGCCGCCGGAACGTGCGGGGCGCGTCGTTCAGCTCGCTGGCGAAGAAGGGGTGGCAGCACTCGGCCGGAAGCCGATGGACCGCGCCGGTCGAGAACCACCCCGTCTGGGGGTCCATGAGCACGAGCGCGCCCCCGTCGGCCCGGACCGCCGACACCAGCGCGCTCAGGAGTCGCGCCGCGAGCCGCGCCGGGACGTCCCCGGCGCCGTCACGGACGGCGACGCGGATCGCGTCTTCGAGCGAGCGGCGCGCCGCCGTACCCATGCACGGGAGTCTAGTAACGATCCCCGGATCCGGGGATGGATCGGGCGCCCCGACCGGACCGAGGCTGAGGGCATGACCTCACTGACCCCGAGTGCACCCACGGCCGTCACTGCGGACGACGTCCCGGTCCTCGACCAGCTCAGCTTCCTGTGCCGCACGCTGCTCACCGGCGCCGACACCGGTGGCGCACTCTCGATCGTCGAGGAACGCGGGCGGCTCGGCTGCATGACGCCGCGCCACGTCCACGAGCGGGAGGCCGAGATCTTCGTCGTGCTCGACGGCGCGCTCGAGGGCTGGTGCGAGGGGGTGAGCCACCTCGTGGAGAGCGGGAGTGCGATCCACCTGCCGGCAGGACGGGAGCATGCCTTCCGGGTCGCCTCCGAGACGGCGCACTTCTACACCCTGATCACCCCCGCCGGGTTCGAGTCGTTCTTCGCCGCGACCGGCATGCCGACCGGGCAGCCCTTCGACGGCGAGCTGCCGGTGCCGGGGCCGGTGCCTCCCGAGGCGGTCGCCGCGCTGCAGGAGGTGCTCACGCCGCTGGGCTGCGTGGTCACCGGGCCGCCACCGTTCCAGCCCTGACGAGCACGGCTCCCGGACGAGCCCGTGCGCGGCCGGACCGATCCCACCCTCGGCACGGCGCTCCAGTCGGCGTCAGCCGACCAACCTGCAGATGACGGATGACCACGCCGGAGCCGACGAGCCGGCGAAATTCGCCTGGCGCCTGATCGACGCGCCCGGGGACGAGGGCGAACCAGGTGCCGGGCTCCTCGATGAGGATGGACGAGGCGCACTGGTCAGTGCGCCGCCCGCGCCTTGACGCAGCATCGGCCGGGCTCGGGCTCGAGGCAGGCGACGACCTGCTCACATCCGAGCCCCTCGGCGACGCCCTGGACGAAGTCGCGGTTGAGGCCGCACACGAGAGCGGTGTGCTTCTTGGCGAGGGTGTCGAACGGGCAGTTGCTCAGCACCACGACACCGGGTTCGACCTGCGGCTCGTAGCCCTGGCTGCCCAGCACCTGGGCCATCGCGTGCAGCGGGCGCGCGGGGTCGACGCCGGTCGTCGCGACACCGACGTCCCGTCCCTCTGCGAGCGCCGCCTCGCGCAGTGCGTCGTCCAACGGCAGGCCCTGGGCGGCGCGGCCGACCGCTGCAGCGAGGATGTCGCCGGCCAGGTCGTAGCGCCTCGGGGGGATCGACACCGTGAACTCCCGGTCGGCGCGCCGGTAGAGCTTGCTCGGGCGGCCCGCGCCCGGACCCGACCGGCCGCTCAGCCGGCGGTACTCCACCTCGAGCAGCCCCTCGGACACCAGTCGGTCGAGATGGAAGTTCACGTTGTGCTGGGCGATGCTCAAGGCGGCGGCCGCCTGCTCGCGGCCGACCGGGTTCGGCTGCCCCACGACGTACTCGTACAGCGCGCGGCGGGTGTCGTCCGCGAGAGCGCCGATGCCTGCCGCGTGCGCTGCCAGATCCATGCACCGATTCTAAAACACAATCTTCTTGACACAACACATGCCGCGGTCTATTTTTCAATATGATCCTTTTTAGAATGAGGAGAGTCCCATGACCGCCACCACCTCCCACCCCTCCCCGACCGGGACGCGGCTCGGCGCCGCGCGCGCCTACCAGCTGCTGCGCGCCGCCTTCACCCTCGCGCCGATCGCGTTCGGACTGGACAAGTTCTTCGACCTGCTGACCGACGACTGGGCCGTCTACCTCGCGCCCTGGGCCGACGACATCGTCCCGGGAAGCGCCCACCAGGCGATGCTCGCCGTCGGCGTCATCGAGATCCTCGCCGGCGTCGTGGTCGCCGTCGCACCCCGGTTCGGCGGCCCACTGGTGGCCGTCTGGCTGGCCGGCATCATCGTCAACCTGGTCACGATGGGCGAGTTCTACGACATCGCGCTGCGCGACTTCGGTCTCCTCGTCGCGGCCGTCGCGCTGACGCTGCTGGCGTGGGACCAGCGCGCGGGTGACACCAAGGCACCGGCGTGAGCACGGCTGCGGCGGACCCCACCGCCTGCGCCGCTCCGGCTCGCTGGCGGCCGCGCGTCACGCACGCTCGGCCGGAACCCGACCCCAGGGCGGCGCAGGAGGCGGCCGCTGACCTCCTCGCCGCCCTGGGGCTCGACCTCACCGACGAGCACCTGGCCGACACCCCGCGGCGCATGGCACAGACGCTGATCGAGATGACCACGGCGTCGGACTTCGAGCTCACCACCTTCCCCAACGAGGAGGAGTACGACGAGCTCGTCTTGGTGCAGGACATCCCGGTGCGGTCGCTGTGCGAGCATCACATGCTGCCCTTCGTCGGCGTCGCCCACGTGGGCTACCTACCCGGCAGCCGGATCCTGGGGCTGTCGAAGTTCGCCCGCATGGTCGACCTCCACGCCCGCCAGCCCCAGACCCAGGAACGCCTCACCACACGCGTCGCCGGCCAGCTCCAGCGCGGCCTGGAGCCGAAGGGCGTCGGCGTGGTCATCGAGGCCGAGCACACCTGCATGAGCCTGCGCGGAGCACGCGCCGTGGGCACGCACACGGTCACCTCCGCCCTGTTCGGACAGCTGCGTGAAGACCCGCGCAGTCGCGCCGAGTTCCTCGACCTCACCAGGAGCAGACGGTGAACATCGTCGTCGTCGGAGGAGGACTCGCCGGAGCGAGCGCCATCGAGGAGCTGCGGCAGCACGGTCACAGTGGCGACATCGTCCTGGTCGGCGACGAGCGACACCTGCCCTACGAACGCCCCCCGCTGTCCAAGGGACTCCTGCTCGGCACCGAGAAGGTGGAGTCGGTCTTCGTCCACGACCGACAGTGGTACGACGACCAGCAGGTCGACGTCCGCATCGGCAGTTCGGCGACGGCCCTGGACCTAGACCGCGGCCAGGTCCACCTCGGCGACCAGCGAGTTGCCTACGACCGGCTCCTCCTGAGCACCGGCGCCGAGCCACGCCGGCTGCCGATACTCGACGGGCTGGACGTACCCGTCCTCTACCTCCGGACCCTGGACGACGCCGCCGCCGTGAAGAGCCACCTCGCCGGGCGGGTGCTGATGGTCGGCGCCGGCTGGATCGGTCTCGAGGTCGCGTCCGCGGCACGCCAGGTCGGCGCAGAGGTCACGGTCCTGGAGAACAACCCGCTGCCGCTGCTCGGAGTGCTCGGGCACCAGCTCGGCCTCTTCTTCGCCGAGCTCCACCGCCAGCACGGCGTCGACCTGCGCCTCGCCACCTCCGTCGTAGAGGCGGCCGGGCAGGTGGTCACCCTCTCCGACGGGACCCGCCTCACCCCCGACGCGGTCGTCGTCGGCATCGGCGCCATCCCGCGCGACGACCTTGCCACCCGCGCCGGGCTGGCCACCGGCAACGGCGTTCTGGTCGACGCCCGGCTCCGCGCCGGCGACCCGCACGTCTACGCCGCAGGAGACGTGGCCAACCATCGTCACCCCCAGCTCGGCCGGCTTCGCGTCGAGCACTGGGACAACGCCATCCAGCAGGGAAGGCACGCCGCCCGAGCCATGCTCGGCGACGACCCTCCCTACCAGCGGATGCCCTACTTCTTCACCGACCAGTACGACCTCGGCATGGAGTACGTCGGCTACGTCGGACCGGACGGGGCCGACGAGCTCCTGATCCGAGGCGATCTCGACCAGTCCGTCCTCACCGCGTTCTGGGTACGCGACGACCGGGTCGTCGCCGGCCTGCACATCAACGACTGGGACGCCATCGAACCCATCAGGCGCATCGTCGGAGGGCCCGTTACCTCGCAGCTGCGCGACCCCAGCACCCCCTTTGCCGCTGGGTGAAGCCGGGCGAAGCCGGGGCCCAGCCACCGGGCGGGGCGCGAGGCGATCGACATCACCGTCGCCCAGGCCGACGGGGCTCGAAGCTCACCGGATCAGTCGGACGCGGCATCGAGAGCGGCCGAGACGCGGCGGTGGGCCTCCCAGATCTTCTCGGGAAGGTTGTCGAACTGAGCGAGGTGCTCGGCGCGGTAGGACATCTCCTGCTTCCAGCGCGGCACGTCGATCGACAAGATCGTCTCGAGGTCCTCCGGGGTGATGTCGACGCCGGCGAGGTCGAGCTCGTCGGCGGTCGGGACGATGCCCACCGGGGTCTGCCGACCCTGGACCTCGCCGTCCTTGAGCCGCAGCAGCCACAGCAGCGGGCGCAGGTTGTCGCGGTAGCCGGGCCACAGGAAGCGGCCGTCGTCCCCGCGCTGGAACCAGTTCACGTGCGCGAAGATCGGCTGCTCCGAAGCGGCGCCGACGATCTCGAGGTAGTGCGCGGCGTAGTCGCCCTCGCCGTAGGCCATGAAGGGCCGGTTCGACATCGGGTCGTAGCGCAGCACCCCCTCCACGCCCTCCGCGGCGGCCGTGGCCTCGGCGCCCAGCGTCAGCCCGTCGTACACACCCTCCGCGAGGTCGGTGATCGCCCGGATCAGCGGCTCGCGGTCCCGGGTCCGGCCGCCGAAGATGATCGCGTCGATCGGCACGCCGGCCGCGGCGTTGTAGTCGTCGGCGATGTTCGGGACGTTCGCGAGCGTCGTGGTGAACCGGCTGTTCGGGTGCGCCCACGGCTCCGTGCTGCCGGGCTCGCGGTCGGCGATCCGGTTGCCCTTCCAGTCCAGCCAGCCGCGGGTGTCAGACGGCGGCTCGGGCGTGCGCCCCTCCCACCAGACCTCCTGGGTCAGCTCGTTGTAGGCGACGTTCGTGAAGATCGCGCCGGTGCCCGGGTCGACCGAGTGCAGGGCGACCGGGTTGGTGCGCTCGTTGGTGTCCTTGGCGACGCCGAAGACGCCGAACTCCGGGTTCATGGCGTAGAGCCGGCCGCTGGCCTGGTCGACCCACAGCCACGCGATGTCGTCGCCGTAGAACGACACGTGGTAGCGGTCGCCGAGCGCGTCGGGGGTGAGCAGCATCGCCAGGTTCGTCTTGCCGGAGGCGCTCGGGAAGCCGCCGCAGATGTGGTACTTCCGCCCGGTCTCCTTGTCCTCGATCCCGATCAGCATGTACTGCTCGCCGAGGAACTTCTTCGAGGTCCAGCCGTCGTAGGCCGCCTGGCGCAGGCCGTGCGCGATCTTGCCCAGCAGCGCGTTGCCGCCGTACGACGACCCGAAGTGCAGGATCGTCCGCTCGTCGGCGACGGTGACGAAGTAGCGCTGGTCGTCGGGCGTGCCCTGACCGAGGCTCTCCAGGTCGCCGGTGACGTGCACCGCGCGGACGAACGTGTTGGGGTCATCGAGGTTCTCGAGGTACTCCACGCCGACCCGCGCCATCCGGTTCATGTGCAGCACCACCGTGCGGGTGTCGGTCACCTGCACGCCGGCGGCGTACGGCGCCAGCTCGTTGCCGGGAGGTGCCATCAGGTACGGGATGACGTACATCGTCTTGCCGGCCGAGGCCCCGCGCATGCGCTCCTTGAGTAGCGGGGTCATCTCAGCCGAGTGGTGCCAGTTGTTGTAGACGCCACGGTCCTCGACCTCGCTGGTCGCGACGATCGTCCGTTCCTCCGAGCGCGCGGTGTCCTTGTGGTAGCTGCGGGAGTAGTAGCGTCCCTCCCCTGCCGGGAGCAACTCCCCCGCCTCCAGCGCCTCCTGGACCAGGCGGGCGTCGTCGTCGAGACCCACGACCTCCACACGCTCGGCCCCGGTCAGCTCCGCCCAGTACTCGACGTACTCGCGCACCCGCGGGTTCTTGACCCCCGCCTCGTCCAGCACCCTGTTCACCTCAGCGGCGTCAACCATCGTCGTCCTCGTCTGTCGAAGTACCTTCGCGCGAACGGTACATGACTTGAAGATATTTGTAAGTCATGTAGTCTTCATGGCGAGACGAGGGGGACGATGTGGTGCGAGCCGCGCGAAGGGTCGAGGAAGTCACGGTGCTGACGTCATGAGCGTTCCCCTCTACCAGGCGAAGGCGGAGTTCTTCAAGACCCTCGGGCACCCGGTGAGGATCCGCATCCTCGAGCTGCTCACCGAGCGCGACCATGCCGTGCACGAGCTGCTGGAGCAGATCGCCGTCGAGCCCAGCAGCCTCTCCCAGCAGCTCGCCGTCCTGCGTCGTACGTCGCTGGTGGTGTCCCACCGCACCGGCGGCGAGGTGGTGTACTCCGTGAGCGTGCCCGAGGTCCGCGACCTCCTGTTCGCCGCCCGCAGCATCCTGTCCAGCATCATCGCCTCCCAGAGCGAGCTCGAGGCCGAGCTGACCCCCTCCCCGCAGACGTGACGCTGGAGCCGTCAGTCCGCCGGCCGGCCTTCCAGCCCGTCGCCCGGCGCGTCCGCGACCTGTCACCACGCCGTGCGGACTGGGCACCCGCGCACCTCGGCCGCGACGCCTCGGCCGGGCTGATGGTCGGCCTGGTCGCGCTGCCGCTGGCACTCGGGTTCGGCGTCAGCTCCGGGATGGGGGCGGAGGCGGGCCTCGTGACCGCGATCGTGGCCGGCGCGGTCGCCGCCGTGTTCGGAGGCAGCCGCGTGCAGGTCAGCGGCCCGACCGGCGCGATGACGGTGGTGCTGATCCCGATCGTCGCGACCTACGGCGCGCCGGGCGTGCTGGTGGTCGGACTGCTCGCGGGACTGATCCTGGTGGCCCTCGGGTACGTCGGTGCCGGTCGGGTCATCCGGTACGTGCCGATCCCCGTGGTCGAGGGCTTCACCCTCGGCATCGCCGCCATCATCGCCCTCCAGCAGGTTCCGGCGCTCCTGGGCGTGCACGTGGAGGCCGAGAAGGTGCTCGTGCTGACCTTCCGCGCCGCCCGAGCCTGGGCCTCGACGCCGCACTGGCCACCCGTGCTGCTCACGCTGGGCGTGGTGGCCGTGATCCTCCTGGTGGCGCGGGTCCGGCCCGCGTTGCCGGCCTCCTTGATCGCCGTCGTCGCCGCGACCATCGGCAGCACGGCGCTCGACTGGGACGTCGCCCCGATCGGCACCATCCCCGCCGGGCTCCCGACCCCGTCGCTGCCCGGCGTCCCGCTGGCCGATCTCACCGCGCTCATCCTTCCCGCGATCGCCGTGGCCGCGCTGGCCGCGCTGGAGAGCCTGCTGTCGGCGACGGTCGCGGACGCCATGAGCGTGGGACAGCGACACGACTCCGACCGCGAGCTGGTCGGCCAGGGGCTGGCCAACCTCGCCGCCCCCCTGTTCGGCGGCATTCCCGCCACCGCCGCCATCGCGCGAACCGCGGTCAACGTGCGCTCCGGCGCCACCTCGCGCCTGGCCGCACTCACGCACGCGGCGGTGCTGCTCCTGGTGGCGTTGGTGGCGACCCGCTGGGTCGCCGAGATCCCCGTGGCGGCACTCGCCGGCGTCCTCATCGCCACGGCCGTGCAGATGGTCAAGGTGTCGAGCCTCAAGGCACTCCTGCGGGCGACCCGCGGCGACGCCACGGTGCTGCTCGTCACCGCGGCCGCGACCGTCGTCTTCGACCTGGTCACCGCCGTCCTGGTCGGCCTGGCGGTCGCCGGGTTCTTCGCCCTCCAGCAGACCGCCCGTACCGCGCGGCTCGACGAGATGCCGTTGGACGGGAGCGACCACACCGACGAGGAGCAGTCGCTGCTCGACGAGCACATCGTGGCCTTCCGCATCGACGGACCGCTGTTCTTCGCCGCCGCCCACGACTTCCTGCTCGAGCTAGCCGAGGTCAGCCAGGTGCGCGTCGTGGTCCTCCGCATGTCCCGCGTCACCGCGGTCGACGCCACCGGCGCCAGCGTGCTCGCCGACACGATCGGACGCCTCGAGCGGCGCGGCATCACCGTGCTGCTCTCCGGCGTCCAGCCACACCATGAGCGGGTCCTCGACAGGCTCGGCGTCTACGCCGGTCTGGCCCATGAACGCCACCTGTTCGACACGACGCCCCAGGCGATCGCGCATGCGCGAGCGCACGCCGCCCGCGCCGACCACTCCACCGCCGACGAGGGCTGAATCGCGCGGCGACGGGCGAGCCACCCAGCCCGGGTCGCCGCGACAGCGACGGCGGCGGAGCGGCCCTCAGCGGGGTTACTGCTCGTTGCGCAGCGTGACGACCAGGCTCTGGAGCACCACCTCCGGCGGGAGGGTGACGGCGGTGCGGACCAGGCCGGCGACGATCGCCGGATCCATCTTGCGCTCCGCCGGGAGGCGCACGCCCGGCTCGTCGTGGCCGGGGACACCGGGATCGCGCATCTCGCCTCGGCGTACCGCACCCCGTCGGTGGTGCTCTTGACGCCCGTGCCGAACGCGTAGGAGAGCAGGGCGTGCCCGAGCGCGATCCTCCTGATGCGCGTGGAGGTCAGCTCGGTCTCGGAGACGGCGAACGACATGCCGACCGTGAAGGCCCGGCTGACGCCGAGACCGTCGAGACACCAGGAACGGCCCCTGGAACGGCCGGGGCCCTGGGGGCCGTTTGTGGTGTCTCGACGCACCCTCCACGCTGGGTGCGTCAGCTCACGTCGCCTCGTCCAGGCGGCTCAGGACCGAGAGCGCCACGGTGGCCAGGGTCCGCACCTGGGCCTTGGTCAGGCCGTCGAACAGGAGCTGCCGGACCAGCTCGACATGCGCCGGGGCGGCGCTCTCGAGCGCCCGGCGTCCCGCGGGCGTGATCTCCACGTAGGCGCCGCGTCCGTCCTCGGGACTGGCCGCCCGCGCGACCAGTCCGCGCTCGGCCATCCGGGCCACCTGCCGGGAGACCCGGCTCTTCTCCCACTCCAGGCCCCGGCCGAGCTCGAAGGCGCGCAACCGCCCATCGGGTACGTCGGTGAGGTGCACGAGCACGTCGTAGTCGGACAGCGACAGACCCGACGTCGCCTGCAGCTCGCGGTTGATGCGGGCCGACAGGTGGGCGTGGGCATCGAGCCATCCGCGCCATGCCCGCTGCTCGTCGGGGTCGAGCCAGCGCACGTCCAGGGGCACGGACCGAGTCTAGGCAGCCCGCACCTGTTGACAGCGCCTCCGACCAGGGTCAATCTGGTTGTCACGACAACCAGCGCTCGGGACAGGCAGGGTCTGGAGGACGCGATGAGTGCCTGGAACTTCATGAGCTACGACAGCAAGGACAACGTGCTGGCGGCGGTCCGGCGGGAGTCGTCGGACATGTTCGCGCTGGCCGAGGATCCCGGGTCCTGGGAGGCCCCCACGGGCGCCGGCCACTGGCAGGTGCGCGACATCTTCGGGCATCTCATCGACACGACCGAGACGTACTTCACCGGCTTCGACGCGGCGCGCGGCGCCGGCGAGGGTCCCCCGTTGGTGCCGCTCGCCGAGATGGCGGTCCACGTGGACCGGGGCGCCCAGGCGTTCCGTTCCCTCGAGCGGGAGGAGGCCCTCGATCGTCTGCGCGCCGCCCTCGAACGGATACTGGCCATCGAGGAGGGCCTCTCCGAGGAGGACTGGAACCTCCTGGTCCCCCACAAGTACATGGGCCCGCTGCCGGCGTTCTTCTACCCGGTCTTCCAACTGGTCGACTACGCCGTGCACAGCTGGGACATCCGCGAGGGCAGCGGCAAGCCGCATGCGCTCGAGGGCCGCTCCGTGGACCTCCTGGTCCCGCTCTGCTTCGTGCTCTGGACCGCGACCGCGAAGGTCGGACCGGAGACGAAGCCCATGGACCTGGGCGTGCGGATCCTGTCCGGGGAGAACGCCGGGGAGACCCGCATCTGCGTGCGGCCCGAGGGCCTGACCACCAGCACCGACAGCATCGGCGACGTGCCCACCACGATCGACTTCGACCCGGCCAGCTTCGTCCTGACGGCGTACGGCCGCATGAACGCCGGCACCGTCCACGGAGATCGGGATCTCGGGCACGCGTTCCTCGACGGGTTCTTCCGGATCTGAGGTGGGTGCCATGCCGTCGATCGACCTGGACGCCATCTCGGCCGAGCGGGAGCTGATCCGCCAGGACTTCCTCCGGGACGGCCCGGACCGTCCGGCCACCAGCGGCGCCGGTCTGCACCACTTCGCGCTGATCTGCGCCGACGTGCGACGCACGGTCGAGTTCTACCAGGAGCTCCTGGAGTTCCCGCTGACCGAGATCTTCGAGAACCGTGACTATCCCGGGTCCAACCACTTCTTCTTCGACATCGGCGAGGGCAACCTGCTGGCGTTCTTCGACCTGCCGGGGCTCGACCTCGGTCCGTACGCGGAGGTGCTCGGCGGCCTGCACCACCTCGCCATCTCGGTGACGCCCGAGAAGTGGGAGCACCTGCGGGGCAAGCTGGACGCAGCCGGGGTGGAGTACCTGATCGAGAGCGAGAAGTCGATGTACTTCCGCGACCCCGACGGCGCCCGGCTGGAGCTGCTGGCAGACCCTCTGGGCGAGATGTACGGCACCAAGGTGCTCTAGCTCGTCAGCGGGCGGGCCACTGCCCAAGCGACGCAATTGCGCCGGAAGAACGGCGCCCAGGCCCTCCCGTTGCCCAAACGGCGCAATTGCGTCGGGAGGGCGACGGAGACCCACGTCCGCGACGGAACCACCACGCTCACGTCGTGGGGTCGGCCGAGAGGTGCTCGTGGACCCCCAGCCAGCGTCCCGCCGCGTCCGCAACAACGTGTTCGACAACCTCGGCAACGTCGTCGCCTTCCTGTCCGCCCTGGCGCTGGCCGCGACGATGGGGATGAACGCCTACGGTGGCGCGCTGTCGGTGCTGACCGCCATCGACTCGTTCCGGCCGCTCAAGCCGACCCGGACCGCGCGCATCGTCGCCATCCTCGCCCTGACCGTGGTCTGGTACGTGGTGGGCGAGTCGATCACCGGTGACGCCGTCAGCACCGTCTTCACGGCGCTGACGCTGATGCTCTACCTCCTCGTGCCCTGGACCGCGACGAACCTGATCGACTACTTCTTCGTCCGCCGCGGCCACTACGCGATCACCGACACCGAGCTGTTCCGGTCGAGCGGCCTGTACGGCGTCTGGGCCTGGCGAGGATTCACGGCCTACGCCGTCGGCTTGCTCTTCGAGATCCCGTTCATGGTGCTGCCGGCGCTGGGCGGCTGGAGCTTCGCCGGGTTCATGGTGGAGAAGGTCCATGGGATCGACATCGCCTGGATGGTCGGTCTCGTGGTCTCGTCCGTCACCTACCTCGTCCTCACCAGGTCGCTGGACCTCGACGCGGAGCGCCAGGCGCAGCGCGAGAGCGACCAGGAGCTGGCCAGGATCGACGAGGCGACCGCCACCTGAACGGGCGCGGTGTCGAGCAGCTTCAGCGTTCGCTGAGCACCGATCGCGTTGACCGGAACCACGGGCAGCCGCCGCCCAGATGGAGGCCGATCCGCGAGAAGGCAGCGCGGAGAACTCGCGTCGCCCGCGCCCGGCCGGGGCCGCATGCCGGCCCGTCGGCTCCCCACGACGTGATCATTGACATATGTCTGCTGCATACATAATTTCGGCACTCATCAACCAATATCTCGCCGGCGGACGGCCAAGGAGTGTCATGGAGACTGGGCAGGCATCGGTCGCGAGCGCGGGCGACTCGAACGAGCGCGACTACAGCCTGACCGGCGAGCGCTCGCGGCAGGCGGTGCGGCTCGGGCTCACCGACGCGGAGTGGTACCGCCCGCCGATCGACCCCGACCGGCTCCGTGAGCTGATGACGCGGCGGAACGGGCCCGCGATCCGCGACACCGCGCTCTGGCTCTCCCTGCTCGTAGCCAGCGGGGTGCTCGCCTACCTGGCCCTGGGGACGTGGTGGGCCGTGCCGGCCTTCGCGGTGTACGGCGCGCTGTACGGCGGGGCGGCAGACCCCCGCTGGCACGAGAACGGTCACGGGACCGCCTTCAAGACCCGGTGGCCCAACGACGTGGTCTACGCCCTGGCCTCGTTCATGCTGCTGCGCGAGCCGACGCTGTGGCGCTGGTCGCACGTCCGGCACCACTCCGACACCATCATCGTCGGCCGGGACCCCGAGATCAGCTTCCCCCGGCCGTTCCGGTTCCGCACGGTGCTGCCGAACTACCTCAACCTGATCAGCGGCCCCCGGATGCTGCTGCGCATCGGGCAGCACGCATTCGGCCGGATCGACGAAGACACCCGCGAGTTCGTCCCCGAGGAGGAGCTACGCCGCGTCGTACGCGAGGCCCGCGTCTTCGTCGCGATCCTCGGCGCCGTCGTGGCCTGGTGCCTGGCCACGGGGTCGATCGTCCCGCTCCTGTTCGTGGGTCTCCCCTCCTTCTACGGCGTCTGGCTCGTGTGGTTCTTCGCGATCACGCAGCACGCCGGCCTCAACGAGGACGTGCTCGACCACCGGTACAGCACCCGGACGGTCTACATGAACCCGGTGTTCCGGTTCCTCTACCTCAACATGAACTACCACCTCGAGCACCACCTGTTCCCCTCGGTGCCCTACCACGCACTGCCCGCCCTGCACGAGGAGGTGAAAAAGCACCTCCCCGCGCCGAAGACCTCCATGTTCGACGCCTACAAGGAGATCGTGCTGGCCCTGCGGATGCAGCGCCGCAACCCGGACTGGGAGATCCCCGGACGCGAGGTGCCCGAGGACGCCGGCTACCGCATCAACGGGACCAGGGCGTCCTCCCGGAGCCTGGCCACCAGCATGGCCGTGGCCGCCGGGCTGGAGTCGCGCACCGACCTCGGCCCGGCCGACCTCGTGATGCCGGGTCAGGTCACGCGCATCGACGTCGAGGACCACACCTATGCGCTCTACCGCACCCGGCGCAACGCCTACGCCCTCACCGACGGCATCTGCACCCACGGCAGCGCCGACCTCTCGACCGGGCACCTCGACGACTGCATCATCGAGTGCCCCAAGCACAACGGACGCTTCAACGTCCTGACCGGGGAGCCGGTGCGACGGCCGGCCAAGATCCCGCTCGCCACCTATCCGGTCGAGGTCGTCGACGGCCGCCTGCTCGTCGCGCTGCGCGGGCCCGGGCCCCAGGCCGCCGCGAGCAACTCCTCCTGATAGGACATCGACGATGACACTGCATCCCCAGGCCTCGGCGCTCCTCGGGTCGCTCGGCGCGGCCGGCGCCCCGCCCCTGAGCCAGCAGACCGTGGCCGAGGCGCGCCGCGGCGCGTACGGCTTCCTCGACCTGTTCGGCCCCCCGGAACCGGTGGCCTCGGTCGAGCACCACTTCGTGCCCGGGCCCACCGCCGACCTGCCGGTCCGGGTGTACCGACCCGACTCGGCGGGCGACGGTCCCGCCCCCGCGCTCGTCTACTTCCACGGCAGCGGCTTCGTGATCAGCAACATCGGGATCTTCGACACCCCCAGTCGCGCCCTCGCGAACCGTACGGGGTGCGTCGTCGTCGCCGTGAACTACCAGAAGGCGCCCGAGCACCCGTTCCCGGCCCCGCTCGACGACGCGTACGCCGCGACCCAGTGGGTGGTGGGGAACGCCGAGGCCCTCGGCATCGATCCCGGTCGCGTCGGAGTGATCGGCGACAGCGCCGGCGGCACCCTGGCCACCGCCGTGTGCCTGAAGTCGCGTGACGAGGGCGGTCCGGCCATCGCCACGCAGATCCTCGTGCACATCCCGGCCCAGTTCGGGGTGGAGACCACGTCCATGCGAGAGAACGCGACCGGCCTCCTGCTCGAGGCCGACGACATGCGCTGGTTCACCGGCCACTATCTGCAAGACCCCGGGGACGCCCGCCATCCCTACGCGGCGCCGCTCTCGGCCCCGAGCCTCGCGGGGCTGCCGCCGGCGCTCGTGGTCACGGCGGAGTACGACGTCCTGCGCGACGACGGCGCCGCGTACGCGGACCGCCTGCGCGAGGACGGAGTACCGGTCAGCTACACCTGCTACCCCGGAATGATCCACGCGTTCTACGGGATGACCAGGCTTCTCGACGCGGCCTCGGAGCTGTACGACGAGATCACCGCGCACGTGCGCCAGTATCTGGGCGCCGCGGGTCCCACCGGCGAGGGAAGGGCGGAGTCGTGAGGATCGAGGCCGACGTCGACGTCTGCGAGGCGTACGGGGAGTGCGTCGCCGCCGCCCCTCAGCTGTTCGCGATCAACGACGAGAACTCCGTCGAGGTCCTCGACCCCTCGCCCCAGCCGGACCAGGCGGCCGCTGCGGAGCGCGCGGTCTGGGCCTGCCCCGTGCACGCGCTGTCGATCGCCGAGGACTGACCTCGTCGATCGGCCGCGCGAGCGCTGCCGCCTGAGTGTCGCGATCGCGAGACGGCGCAACAGCCCCCCGCGAGCGTTGCTAGCCTTCGGGATCGTGATCGAATCCCTGCTCGACCTCAGTCCCGTCATCCCGGTGGTCGTCGTCCACGACACCGAGGAGGCAGTGGGAGTCGCCCGCGCCCTGGTGGACGGAGGCGTGCCGGTCATCGAGCTCACGCTGCGCACCCCCGTCGGGCTCGAGGCGATCCGGCGGATCGCCGCCGAGGTGCCGGAGATCGTGGTCGGCGCGGGGACGGTGGTGACCTCCGAGCAGGCCGCGCAGGCAGCCGAGGCCGGCGCCCAGTTCCTCGTCTCGCCCGGCAGCACCGACCGGCTTCTCGACGCCATGACGGAGACCGGTCTCCCCCACCTGCCCGGCGTGTCGACAGTGTCGGAGACGCTCGCGCTGCTCGAACGTGGCTATCGCGAGCTGAAGTTCTTCCCGGCCGAGGCTGCTGGCGGATCCGCGTTCCTGAAGGCGCTGCAGGCGCCCGTCCCGGCGGCCCGCTTCTGTCCCACGGGAGGCATCACGCAGGCCAACGCCTCGACGTACCTGGCGCTGCCGAACGTCGGGTGCGTCGGTGGCTCCTGGCTGACCCCGGCCGATGCGCTGGCCGAGCGCGACTGGGCTCGAGTGAGCACACTCGCGGCCGCGACCAGCGGCCTGAGGGCCGCCGACTGAGGCCTGCCCGGCCCTTCCGCGCGGATCGGCCCGCCGTCAACCGATCCGATTCCGCGATATCCCGCGATATCGTGCGCCCGTGCTCGAAGACGAACAGGCGCGCAGCCTCCTCGAGATCCTGGACCTGGTGCGCTCGGGTCAGGCACTGACACGGCCGGACCTGGCCCGCGCCACGCAGTTCGGTCGCGCGGTCGTCACCAGCCGTCTCGAGCAGCTCCTCGACCTGGGGCTCGTCACCGAGGGTGAACTCCTTCCGGTGCCGCGCGGCCGCTCCCCGCGCGGTCTCCACTTCAACACCACTCGCGGCCATGTGCTCTGCGCCGACATCGGCGCCCGCTCCATGTTCGTCGGGCTGTCCGACCTCGGTGGCCAGATCGTCGATCACGTGGGCATCGAGCACGACATCGGGCTCGGACCCGAGCAGACGCTGACGGCCCTCTGCGAGGAGTTCAACAAGATCCTGGAGCGCGCCGAGGACAGCGGTGCCCAGGTGTGGGCGATCGGCCTGGGCGTGCCGGGACCGATCGAGCACTCCACCGGCCGCGCGGTGAGTCCGCCGATTATGCCCGGCTGGGGCGACCTCGACGTACGCCGCCGCCTCCAGGAGCAGTACGGCGTCCCGGTCTGGGTCGACAACGACGTCAACGTGATGGCCCTCGGCGAGCTCAACGTCGGCAACGCCCGCCACCAGCGGGACGTCGTCGTGGTCAAGCTCAGCACCGGCATCGGCGCGGGCCTGATCTCCAACGGGGTGCTGCATCGCGGCGCGCAGGGCTCGGCCGGCGACATCGGGCACGTCAAGGTGAGCGACGACCCGACGATCGTCTGCCGGTGCGGCAACACCGGGTGTCTGGAGGCACTCGCCAGCAGCTGGGCACTCGGCCGGCAAGGACAGGAGCTGGTCGAACGAGGGGAGAGCAGCTTCCTGCTCGAGCGAACGGCGGGGCGCGCGGTCACGGGAGACGACGTGGTCGTGGGCGCGATCAGTGGCGACCACGAGTGCATGAAGCTGATGAGTGAGTCCGCGCGACTGGTGGGCGACACGCTCGCGCTGATCGTGAACTTCTACAACCCTGCGCTGATCCTCCTGGGCGGTCGGCTGATGGCCGCCGGCGACGCCTACCTCGCGACGGTGCGCAACATCGTCTACTCACGATCACTCCCCCTCGCGACCCGCGAGCTGGTGGTGGCCAAGGTCGGCCTCGGCAGCGAGTCGGCCCTGCACGGAGCGGCGGCTCTGGCGCTCGAGGAGATCTTCCAGCCCGACTACTTCGCCGACTGGGCGGGACGTCGGTCGACTCCCGAGGTCCTCCCCCAAGCGACCTGACCGCGTGGCCGGCCCCGTGACCGGCCCGTGACCGGCCCGTGACCGGCCCGTGACCGACCCCGTGACTCGGTGCCGCCTCAACGCTCCTGCATGCGCGTCACCTCGATCGGGCGCGCGAGCAGCGGCTCGGCGTCGGCGACCATGGCGGTCAGGTGTGGCAGGGCGAGGTGCACCTCGAGGCTGGCGGAGTCACGCCACTCCTCAACGAAGACCAGGTGCGCGGGGTCGGCCTCGTCCTGGAAGAGACGGTAGGACAGGCAGCCGTCCTCCGTCCGGGTGATCGCCACCAGGGGCTCGAGCAACCGCCGGAGCCTATCCCCGCTCTCCGGACGGGCGTGGAAGTGGGCGACGACGTGCAGGGTCATGGCAGGCTCGCAATCTCAGGTCGGCCGTACGGGGAACGATGGGGCGCCCACGCGTGGAAGCGCCGGTCAGCGAGGAGCTCGTCGACGGCCATCGCTGCGGCGCCGACCAGACCTGCGGTCGGGCCGAGCGAGCTGGGCCGGATCACGAGGCTCCTCGTCGCCAGGGGCAGGGACCGCCCGTAGACGACCTCGCGGATCGTGGACAGCACCAGGTCCGACCCCTGCACGAGCCCGCCGCCGACGACGAGCCTGGAGGGGTTGAAGAAGTTCACGAGCGTGGCCAGGGTGCCCCCGACGAGCCTGGCGGACCCGGTCAGCAGGTCCAGGGCCAGCTGGTCCCCCTGGGACGCGGCGGTCGTGATGTCGGCGATCTCGAGCGGGGCTCCTGCCGCCACCGCGCCGGCGAGGAGGGGGCCGCCTTCCGCGGCGGCGCGCTCGACCGCCCGCCGCGCCAGCGCCCCTCCACCGGCGACGACCTCGAGACAGCCGGTGTTGCCGCAGCGACAGGGCTCGTCGTGTCCCATGACCGCGACGTGGCCGATGTCCCCTGCGGCCCCCTGCGCGCCCCGGTGCAGCCGCGAGCCCGAGATGACGCCGGCGCCGATCCCGACCCCGAGCTTGACGAACACCATGTCGGTGACGCCGACGCCGGAGCCGGCCCGGGCCTCACCGAGCGCCTCGAGGTTGACCTCGTTGTCGACCCACACCGGTACGGCGAAGCGTCGGGCCAGGTGAGCCCGCACGTCGTACCCGTCCCAGCCCGGCATGATCGGCGGCGCGATGGGCCGACCGCTGGCGAACTCGACGGGGCCGGGCACGCCGAGGCCGATGCCCCAGACCCGGTCGGCGCGGACCCCCGACGACGCGCACAGCCGCTCCCACGCCGCGCCGAGGCGGTCGAGCACCGCCGCCGGGCCGTCGGCGAGATCCACCCCGTGCTCCTCCCGGACCACGATGGCCCCGGTCAGATCGCTGACCCCCGCGACGAACGACAGCGCGTCGAGCTCGGCGACGAGGACGTAGCCTGCGGCCGCTCGGAACCGCAGCTCGCGGGGCGCGCGGCCGCCCGAGGACGTCCGCACGCCGGCCTCCTCGACCAGTCCGAGCTCGCGGAGGACGCCGAGACGCTGGTTGATGACGCCCCTGCCCACGCCGAGACTTCGCCCCAGGTCGGCTCGCGTCGTCGGTCCCAGGGCCCGGACCCGCCGCATGACGGCCAGTACGTCGGGCGAGGGATCCAGTTCGGCCATGCGGCGCATATTAGCGGCCGACGCCGATGTTTTTTTCGCTGGCGACCTTTATTCTGTCGATCAGAGACATTAGAGTCCGACCACCCCCTCGCCGAACAAGGAGTGGCATGAAGCTGGGCTTCCTCACCGCGTGCCTGCCGGACCTGAGCCTCGACTCGATCATCGACTACGCGGTCGGCGAGGGCTACCAAGCGCTGGAGGTCGCGGCCTGGCCGGATCTCGGAGATCGGCCCTTCACCGCGACCCACATCGCCGCCGAGCGGCTCCGCGCCGACGACGCCGACGCCATCCGCGCCCGGTTCGACGCGGCCGGACTGGAGCTGTCCTCGCTGGCCTTCTACGACAACAACCTACATCCTGACGCTGCGGAGCGCGCGGCGATCAACGCGCACGTGGCCGCCTGCATCGACGCGGCCGCTCTCCTCGGGTGCCCGACCGTGGGGACGTTCATCGGCCGCGACCCGTCGCTCGGGGTGAAGGAGAACCTCGGCCAGGCCGAAGAGATCTTCGCCCCGCTCGTCGACCGGGCCGGGGAGAAGGGCGTCAAGCTCATCATCGAGAACTGCGTGATGGAGGGCTGGCACCCCGACGGCTACCCCGGAAACCTCGCCTACTCCCCCGAGCTGTGGGAGTGGATGTTCTCGATCGGCCTCTACCTCAACTACGACCCGTCCCACCTTGTGTGGATGGGGATCGACCCGGTGGAGGCGCTGCGCCCGTACGTCGACCGGATCCCGCACGCGCAGGCGAAGGACATCCAGATCTTTCCCGAGCAACGCAACCGCTACGGCTGGCCGGGCCGCAGCCTGTCGCGCGAGGACCCGTGGGACGTCGGGTGGTGGCGCTACCGCGTGCCCGGGCTCGGCGAGGTCGACTGGAGCCGGATCGTGGACACCCTCTACGAAGGCGGCTTCGATGGCGTGCTCTCGGTGGAGCACGAGGACCCGGTCTGGGGCGGCACGGAGGACCGGGTCAAGACCGGGCTCGAGGTCGCTCGACGCACGCTCTCACCGCTGATCGTGCACTGACGCCGCGCCGCGCGGCACCTTCCATCCACGGCGGCGTTCGGCCGTCCCAAGCCTGACCAGGGAGTCATCTGATGAAGCTCGGCTACTGCTCGATCACGTGGGGTGGGGTCCTCGGACACCCCGTCGGCGTCACGAGCGTGAAGGACCTCTTCTACACCGGCGTCGGCGACATGGCCGACGCGGCGCGGGACATCGCCGCGGCGGGCTACGCCGGCACCGAGATGTTCGACGGCGACGTCGCCAAGTATGCCGACCGACCCGACGTGCTCCGGGCGATCCTCGACGACCACCAGCTCGACCTGGTGAGCGTGTACACGGGGGCCAACTTCATCTATGCGGACATCCTCCCCGACGAGATGGACAAGATCCGCCGGGCGATCGACCTCGCCGTCCAGTTCGGCGCCGAGCGCCTGGTCGTCGGAGGCGGCGCGCGGCGGGCCGCCGGCACGACCGACGAGGACTACGTGGCGCTGGGTCGTGGCCTGGACCGCGTCTCGGAGATGGCCGCCGACCACGGGCTCGTGGCGACCTACCACCCGCACCTGACGACGATCGTGGAGAACCCCGACGAGCTGGCGCGGATCATGGACCTGTCCAGCATCGGCTTCTGCCCCGACACCGGCCACCTGGCCGCGGCCGGCGGTGACCCCGCCGCGCTGATCCGCCAGTACGGCGACCGGGTCAAGCACGTGCACCTCAAGGACGTCGTTCCCGAGCCGTTCTCCTGGACCCCGCTCGGCGAGGGGACCCTCGACTTCACCGACATCGTGAGGGCGGTGACCGAGGTCGGCTACGACAGCTGGCTGATGGTCGAGCTCGATGAGTACGACGGAGCGCCCGTGGATGCCGCGCGCATCTCGAAGGCGCACCTCGACACCATCTTCGCCGAGCTCGGCATCGGCTGACCAGACCGCCACACCTAGAACGGAGCACACCATGCGACAGCTACGCGTCGGACTCATCGGGGCCGGCTTCATGGGCAAGGCCCACTCGATGGCCTATGCCTCCATGCCGATGTTCTTCTGGCCGGCGCCGGCCATCCCGGTCCGCGCCGTCATCGCCGAGGCGACCGAGGAGCTCGCCGCCGAGGGCGCTGCCCGCTTCGGCTTCGAGTCGAGCACCGGCGACTGGCGTCGGGTCATCGACGACCCGACGATCGACATCGTCGACATCGCCACGCCGAACCACCTGCACCCCGAGATGGCGATCGCGGCCGCGGAGGCGGGCAAGCACATCATCTGCGAGAAGCCGCTGGCGCGCACCGCGGCCGAGGCCAAGACCATGCTCGACGCCGTCCAGAAGGCCGGCGTGGTCAACATGGTGGCCTTCAACTACCGCCGCACCCCGGCGATCGCGCTGGCCAAGAAGTACATCGAGGAGGGCGCGATCGGCGAGATCGTGAACTTCCGCGGCACCTACCTGCAGGACTGGAGCGCCGACCCGGAGTCTCCGTTGTCCTGGCGCTTCCAGAAGGACATCGCCGGCTCGGGCGCGATCGGCGACATCGGCACGCACGTGGTCGACCTGGCTCGCTACCTGGCCGGTGAGATCACCGCGGTCAACGGCCTGGCCCGCACCATCGTGCCCGAGCGGCCGATGCAGAGCGGCAGCCGCGACGCACTGGGCACCTCCCGCTCCGGCGGCGAGCTTGGACCGGTCGACGTCGACGACGAGATGCTGACCATGGTGCGCTTCGCCAACGGGGCGGTCGGGTCGATCGAGGCCACGCGCAACGGATACGGGCGCAACAACTTCATCACCGTCGAGGTGCACGGAACGCGCGGCTCGCTGTACTTCAACTACGAGCGCCGCGACGAGCTGCAGGTGTTCTTCGCCGACGACCCCGGCGACCGCCGCGGCTTCCGCACCGTCTACACGGGCCCGGCACACCCCTACGGCGAGGGCCTGTGGCCGATCCCCGCACTCGGCATCGGATACGGCGAGACGAAGATCATCGAGGCCTACGACCTGGTGAAGTGCATCGTCGAGGGCACCGAGGCCGACCCGAACTTCCACGACGGGTGGCGGATCTCGCTGATCGCGGACGCGATCCTCGCGTCGTCGGAGTCCGGGAACTGGGTCACGATCGATGGCTGATGGCCTGCGCTCGGGCATCATCGGGGCGGGCTTCATCGGAGGTGTCCACGCGCACGCCGTGCGGGCCGCCGGTGGGCAGCTCGTCGCCGTGGCCGACCACACCCCGGAGGCCGCGGAGGCCAGCGCGGCGCGGCTCGGCGCCCGCACTGCCGCCGAGTCGGCCGAGGTGCTGATCGAGGCCGACGACGTCGACGTGGTGCACATCTGCACGCCGAACCACCTCCACGCACCGCTCGCTCGACTGGCGTTGCGGGCCGGCAAGGCCGTCGTGTGCGAGAAGCCGCTCGCCACGACCCTGGCCGACGCCGAGGAGATCGGCGCGCTGGCCGCCGAGCACGGCTCGGTGACCGGCGTCCCGTTCGTCTACCGCTACTACCAGTCGGTGTTGGAGGCGCGCGCCCGCGTGCGCAACGGCGAGGTCGGACAGCTGTGGCTGCTGCACGGCTCCTACCTCCAGGACTGGCTGTCGACGAGCTCGGACGTCAACTGGCGCGTCGACGCGGCGCTGGGTGGCGCCTCTCGGGCGTTCGCCGACATCGGGGTGCACTGGTGCGACCTGGTCGAGTTCGTCTCCGGACACCGGATCACCCGTCTGTCGGCGCAGCGCAAGACCGCGATCGCCAGCCGGGAGTCTGCGGATCGGGTCAGCACCGAGGACATCGCGACCGTGCAGTTCGAGACGGACCAGGGCGCGGTGGGGTCGCTGGTCGTCAGCCAGGTCTCCCCCGGGCGCAAGAACCGACTGTGGTTCTCCCTCGACGGAGCCGAGCAGTCGCTGTCCTTCGACCAGGAGAATCCCGAGACACTCTGGGTCGGCTCGCGCTCGGACGCCACCATCGTCCCGCGCGGCGTCACGCCACGACGCACCGCCCACCCACTGCTCGAGCCGCTTCCCCCGGGCCACCCGCAGGGCTACCAGGACTGCTTCAACGCGCTCATCGGCGACGTCTACCAGGCGGTGACCGCCGGGTCCTCCGGGTCCGCTGAGTCCCCCGAGGCGCTGCCCGGCTTCGCCGACGGCGTCCGCGCGGCGCGGATCACCCAGGCGGTGCTCGACTCGGTCGCGGCCGAGTCGTGGGTGCCGGTCGGCTGACCGGCGTACGACGGAGCCTCAGGCCCCGGATCGCTCGCGGACCAACGCGGTGATCCGGGGCACGAGCGACGTCAGGTCCCCCACCACGCCGAGGTCGCACACGTCGAAGATCGGGGCCTGCGGGTCGGTGTTGATCGCGACCACGGTGCCGGAGCGGGACATGCCGACCCGGTGCTGGACCGCCCCGGAGATGCCGCAGGCGAGGTAGAGCCGCGGGCGGACCGTCCGACCGGTCTGGCCCACCTGGTGCGCGTAGGGATACCAGCCCCGGTCCACCACCGGCATGCTCACGCCGACCGCGCCGCCGAGCGCTTCCGCCAGCTCCTCAAGCAGCGCGATGTTCTCCGCGCTGCCGAGCCCCCGCCCACCGGCGACGACGATCTCGGCGGTGTCCAGGCCGGAGCGGACCGCGTCGCCGCCCCCGCCCGACGCCGACACGGACACGTCCGGGCCGACCTGGGTCGGTGGGGAGACCGGCACTTCCTCAGGCGTACCGGGGACCGGTGTCTCCTGGGCGTCGAGAGCCGCGGTGCGGAACAGGGCGATGGCGGGCCCGCCGATCCAGCCCACGTCCACGGCGGTGGAGTCGCCCAGCGCCAGGCGCCGTCCGACCAGCTCTCCCTCGACGTCATCGAGCCCGACCAAGTCCCAGCACACCCCCGCGTCCAACCGCACCGCGAGGGCGCCGGCGACGTCGGCGGACAACGAGGAGTTCTCGAAGGCGACCAGGTCGTAGGGCTGCTCGTGGTGGAGTGCGGCGACCACCGCCACGCGGGGCGCCGCGGTGGCCGGCAGCCCGGCCACGACCCGCACCACGCCGGCTCCGTACCGCCCGAGGACGCCGGTCAGCCCGGCGGCGTCGGCCTCGGCGTCGACCGGGAGCAGCACCTCGACGGTGCCGGCCACCCGCGCCAGCGCGGAGAGCACACCGAGCTGGCCTGCCGACAGGACCCCGGACCGGGGTTCGGCGACCAGGAGCGCGCGTCGGGTCACAGCAACCTCCTTTGGGCGAGGAACTCGACGACCCTCTCGTGCGCGTGGCCGTCGTCCACGACGATCTCGGCCAGGCCTCGCGCCGGCGCGGCCGCGGCGGCGAGCACGCGGGTCCGGGAGCCGGCGGCTCCGAGCTCCGACTCCGGGACGCCGAGCTCCGCCGGCGTCACGGTCTCGATCACCGCCTTCTTGGCCGCGATGACGTCGCGGAAGGAGGGGTAGCGCGGCACGCACACCTCCCCGGACAGCGCCAGCACTGCCGGCAGCTCGGCCTCCGCCTGATGTAGGCCCTGTTCGGTCTGGCGGGTCACGCGCACACGGCCGTCCGCCACCGTCACCTCTACCGCGCGGGAGAGCACCGGCAGCCCCAGGCGCTCGCCGAGAGCCGCCCACAACAGCGCGCCGTTGCCGTCCCCGCTGGACGCACCGAGGACGACGAGGTCCGGGCTCAGCGCACGGAGGGCGGCCGCCAACGCGGCACTCGTGGCCACGAGGTCGGCGCCCGCCAGGGCGTCCCCGGCGACGACGACGCCGCGGTCCGCGCCCATCGCCAGCGCCGGGCGCAGCGCGTCGACGGCGTCGGAGGGCACCATCGCCAGTACGACGACCTCGCCACCACCGCCGTCGCGGGCCCGCAGCGCGGTCTCCACGGCGCTCTCGTCCACCCCGGTCAGGGCGGCGCCGCCGGAGCGGTCCAGTCGCCCGGTGTCGTCCAGGGTGGGCTCCGGTGGCACCGGCTTCACGCAGACGACGATCCGCATCGCGCTCACACCGAGACCGCGAGCTGGTGCGCCTCGAGCAGGACGGTCTGGATCAGTCGCGCCGCCGCCGCGTCACCCACCCGCTCCACCTGGACCTCGCGGCCCGACTCCTCGACCAGGTCGCAGAGGCGGTGGTAGAGATCGTCGCGCGAACGCCGCGAGTACACCGGGACGACGGCCCCCGTCTCCCACCACTCCTCGGCACCGCTGGCGTCGTCACGGAGCAGCGCGCGGCCGGGCTCGACGCGCAGCAAAGTGGTCATCGGCCGCAGCGCGATGCCCTTGGCCGTCGCGCGCTGGAGGAACATCGCGATGTTGGTGCCCTCGAGCTCGCCGGCGACGACCGTCCGCGAGGAGACGATCGTGACCTCCTTCCCGGCATCGGTCAGGTACTCCGCGGTGCCCGCGGCCTCCCAGTGTCCCTGGGCGTCGACGACCAGCACCCTGCCCTCGGGGAGCGGCGCCCCGGCGAGCACCTCGTCGACGGAGTAGACGCAGTCGAGCTCGAGACCCGGCACGTCCGGAAGCAGTTGGAGTCCCCGCCCGCGCGCGATCGCTGCGGCGTCCGGGTCGAGCTGCGACCGACGGTGGGCGGGCGGCAGGTTCGGTTGCGAGCCGGTCGCCACCACGACCACGTCGGGGTCGAGGTCGAGCAGGTCCTCCGCCGTCGCCTCCACGCCGGTCCACACCTCGACGCCCAGCCTGCGCACGGCGGCCTCGAGGTAGTGGGTGACCTCGGCGACCTCCTCGTGGTGCGGCTGGCGCGCCGCGAGCCGGACCTGGCCCCCGAGGTGCTCGGCACGTTCGAAGAGCGTGACCCGGTGCCCGCGTCGGGCGGCGATCTCGGCGACCTTGAGGCCGGCCGCTCCTCCCCCGATCACGACCACCGTCCGGGGCTCGGCCGCGCGCACCAGCAGCCGCTCGCTCCAGAAGCGCTCCTGCCCGGCGGCGGGGTTCTGCACGCAGCGGATAGGCTTCTCCTGCGCGACTGCGTGCAGGCAGCCGTCGTTGCAGCCGATGCAGGCGCGCACCTCGACCGCCCGGCCCTCCGCGAGCTTGCGCGGCGTCTCGGGGTCGGCGACCAGCTGGCGGGCCATCCCGATCAGGTCGGCCTCGCCGGAGGAGACCATGTGCTCGGCGAGAGCCCCGTCCTTGATCCTCCCGAAGGCGACGACGGGCAGGTCGGACTGCTTCTTCAGTGCCTGGTTGAGCGGCCGGAAGTAGCCCTGGGCGACCGCGGCCGGGGGAATCTCCATCCAGAAGCTCGAGAAGGAGCCGGCGTCGCAGTTGAAGTAGTCGACCAGCCCGCTGGCCTCGAGACACTCGGCCATCCGCAGCCCGTAGTCGAGCTCGTAGCCGAACGGCGTGTACTCGTGCAGGCAGATCCGGATGCCCAGCGCCCGGTCGTCGGGGAGGTTCTCGCGAACCGCCGCCACGCATTCGAGCGGGAAGCGCATCCGGTTCTCGAAGCTGCCGCCGTACGCGTCGGTCCGGCGGTTGAAGAACGGTGACGCGAAGCTGCGCAGCAGCCCGTCGTGGGCGATCTTGATCTCGACCCCGTCATAGCCGGCCTCGACCAGGTTCCGCGTCGAGACCGCGAACCCCTCGATCGCGCGCAGCATGTCGCGGCGGTCCATCGCCTTGGTGGTGTGCGGGCTGGACGGCTCCGGCATCTGCGTGGGTGCCCACAGGACCGGCGGTGGATGCTCCAGGGAGGTATGGCCGCCGTGGTTGAGCTGCGCGAAGATCCTCGCACCGTGGCCGTGGACGGCGTCGGTGGTGCGGCGGTTCAACGGGATCGTCGCCGGGTCCCAGGCCGCGACGTACTTCCGCGACATCTGGCCCTCGGGCATGGTCGCCATCGAGCCGTCGACCACGAGGCCGACGCCACCCCAGGCGCGCTCCTCGAGGTAGGCGGTGACGTCCTCGGTCGGCAGACCGTGGGTGTCGCCCAGCGCGGTGAAGTGCGGCTGGAAGACGAGCCGGTTGCGCAGCTCGACGCCCCGGATCCGCAGCGGCGAGAACAGCGCGGGGAATCCGGCCCCTGGCGTGGTCCCGCTCATGTCAGGCGATGGCCCCGTGGGACTGCGACCCGCCGTCGACCAGGAGGAGCGTCCCGGTGACGTAGGAGGACTCCTCCGAGGCGAAGAACAGCGCTGCCCGCGCGACGTCCTCGGGCGTGCCGAGCCGGCCGAGCGCGATGGAGCGCTTGGCGGCGGCGATCGCCTCGCCGGGAGTGTTGCTGACCAGGTCGTGGTAGCCGTGCATCATCTCGTTGTCGATGTAGCCCGGGGCGATCGCGTTGACCCGGATGCCGAACTCGCCCAGGTCGGCGGCGGTCTGCTGGGTGATCAGGTTGACCGCTCCCTTCGACCCCGCGTAGACCGCCGACTGGCGCAGTGGCAGCACGCCCTGGATCGACGAGATGTTGATGATGCTGCCACCGCGCGCTCCGGCCTTCATCGCACGCACGGCGTACTTGGTGGCGAGGAGAACCCCGCCCACGTTGATGTCGATGACGCGGCGGTACTCCGCCCAGTCGAGGTCGGTGATGTGCTCGGCGATCCCTGTGCCCGCGTTGTTGACCAGGATGTCGACGCCGCCGTAGAGCTCCACGGCCCTGTCCACCAGCGCCGCGACAGCCTGCTCGTCGGCGATGTCGCAAGGCACGGCGGTCGCGGTGCCTCCGGCCGCCCGGATAGCGGCCTCTGCCTCGGCACCCTCGGCCTCGCCGCGTTGGGCGAGGACGACCGAGGCGCCCTCCGCCGCGAAGCGCGAGGCGATGGCGAAGCCGATCTGGCGGCCGCCGCCGGTGACGATGGCGGTCTTGCCGGCAAGACGATTGCTCACGTGTGCTCCTGGTGGGAGGGCTGGTCGGGATTCGGGGTGGAACGCCGGGTCGGGCGGCCGGGGTCGAGGCACGCAGGCCGCCCGACCCGGCTGCTCAGCGCCGCTTCGAGAGGGCCACGGCGAGGATGATGATGGCGCCCTTGACGGCGATCTGCCACGACGAGCTCACGCCGATGAGCACGAGCCCGTTGTTGAGGACGCCGATGATCAGGGACCCGATCAGGGTGCCGACGATCGTGCCGCGGCCGCCGAACAGGCTGGTCCCACCGAGGATGACGGCGGCGATCACGTCCAGCTCGAGCCCGTCAGCGAAGTCGGGTCGGGCCGCGTGGCCCTGAGCGGTGAAGATCAGGGAGGCCAGACCGGCCAGGACCCCGGTGAAGACGAAGCAGAGGATCTTCGTCCGGTCGGTGTTGATGCCGCTGTACCGGGCTGCGGTCGCGTTGCCGCCGGTGGCGTACACCTTGCGCCCGAATGTCGAGAAGTGCAGCAGCACCGTGCCGATCGCGAGGGCGATGAGCGTCCAGACGATCGGCACCGGGATGCCGGCGACCGAGCCCTCGTAGAAGACCGCCCAGAAGGGACGGCTGTCGACGAGCACCGGCGCGGTGTCGGTGAGGACGAACGCGAGGCCCTTCGCGACGCCGAGCATGCCGAGAGTGACCAGGAAGCTCGGGATCCCCAGCTTCGTCGTGAGCAGGCCGTTGGTCAGGCCGATGAGGGCGCCGACACCGACACCGACGAGTGCGCCGAGGACCCAGTTGTTCGAGAACTCGCTCATGAACAGCGCTGCGGACACGCAGGAGAGCTTGAGGATCGACGCCACCGACAGGTCGATCTCGGCGGAGATGATGATGAAGGTCATCCCGACGGCCATGATCGTGACCAGGGTGGTCTGGCGGCCGATGTTCTCCAGGTTCGCAGCCGTGAAGAACACGTCGGACTTGATCGAGAAGAAGATCACCAGCGCGATCAGCGCCAGCAGGACGCCGTACGGGCGGTCGCTGGAGAGAAGGTCGCGTACTGCGTTCCGCCTGCCCTCGCTGGTGGATGCGGGTGCTGGCGATGACGTGGCAGTGCTCATCTTGCGGGCTCCTGTACAAGGTGGTGGAGGCGCTCTTCGCCCTGGACTTCGGACGAGCGGACGCAGGTCGTGACGCGGCCGTCGTGGACGACGGCCAGGGTGTCGCAGAGAAGCTGGAGCTCGACGAGCTCCGAGGAGACGACCACGACGGCGCAGCCGTTGCGGGCGAATCGGCGGATGATTCCGTAGATCTCGTCGCGGGCGCCGACGTCGACGCCGACGGATGGCTCGTCGAGCAGCAGGAGCCGCGGCTCGGGCGTCAGCCACTTGCCGAAGACCACCTTCTGCTGGTTGCCACCCGAGAGGTTCTGCAGCCGGGTGTGGATCCCCGGCGCCTTCACGTTCAGGTCGGCGACGGCCTTCTTGGCCCGCCGCTGCGCCTCACCCTTGGCGAACATCCCGCCGCGGGTCAGGTGCGGCAGCCGCGGCATCGCGATGTTGGCGGCGATCGTGTCCTCGAGCACCAGTCCCTCGAGATGGCGGTCCTCGGGCACCAGTGCCACGCCGGCGGCGATCGCCTGGTGCGGCTTCCTCCAGCGCACGCTCTTGCCCTCGAACAGCACCTCGCCCTCGTCGGCCTTGCGCAGACCGAACATCGTCTCGAGGATCTCGGTGCGTCCACTGCCGACCATCCCGGCCAGGCCGAGGATCTCGCCGGGCCGCACCTTGAGGTCCACGCCGTTGAGACGTGAGTTCCGCACGCCCCGGAGCTCGATCACGGGCGAGGCCGCCGACCGGGCGCTGCTGTTGTCCTGGAACGCGCTGCGCCGGTCGCCCTCCTCCACGCTGAGCGCGTCGCCGGCCATCCGCTCGTGGCCCGGCCCCACGATCTCGCTCACCAGCTTCTCCATGGTGATCTCGGAGGTGTCGTGCGTGCCGACGTTCCGGCCGTCGCGCAGCACCGAGACCCGATCGCTGATCCGGAAGACCTCCTGGAGGCGGTGGGTCACGTAGATGACGCCGACGCCCCGCTTGGTCACGTCGGCGACCGTGTTGAAGAGGATCTCCTCCTCGCCGGCCGACAGCGCCGAGGTGGGCTCGTCGAGGACGAGGATCTTGATGTCGCCCATGAGCGCCTTCGCGATCTCCGTCAGCTGCCGGTAGGCGAACGGGAGGGAGTCGACGCGGGCGCTCGCCTTGATCGGGAAGCCCTGCTGGGTGAGGTACTTCTGGGCGGCGGCCTGGATGGACCGGTTGCGCACCAGTGTGGTGCCTCCGTGCGGCTCCCGCCCGAGGAACAGGTTGGACGCGACGCTCATCGACGGGATCAGGCTGAGGTCCTGGTAGACCATCGCGATCCCGCTGTCCCGGGAGTCCTGCGCGGAGCGGAAGTTCGTCTCCTTGCCGTGGATCAGGACCTCGCCGCCGTCACGCTGGTTGACGCCGGACAGCACCTTGATAAGGGTCGACTTCCCGGCGCCGTTCTGGCCCAGGAGGGCGTGCACCTCACCTGGCCGGAGGTCGAAGCTCACTCCGCGCAGGGCCTTGACCGCCCCGAAGCTGACGGTGATGTCTCGCAGGTCGACGAGTGGTTGCTCCGCTGTCATCAGCTGTCTCCCAGGGGCGTGAGGGGGTAGTGGACATGGCCGTGGTGAGCCACGGGGGTGGTCGCCGCACCGGAACGATGCGGAGGACGGGGGCTCACGACAGGCCTCCCGCGGCGACACTGGCGATGCGGGTCACCTTGGTGAGTCCCGCGGGAGTGTCGGGGTCGGCGCCGTGGGCCAGCGCTGCGTCGTGCGCGGCGCGTTGCAGGGGAAGAACGGCGAGGAACGGCGCCCAGTGGGACGGCGTGGCCGGGATCCGGACGTGCTGGGCGGCGGTGCTGCTCGCGGCAGCGGACACCGTCACGGTGTGCGCCCCGCGCTGCGCGGCCTCCGCGACGGCCTGCTCTCCGAGCCGCTCCCCGACCGGGTCGGCGGCCGCGAGCAGCACCGCCGTCCGGTCGCTGACGGAGTTGACGCTGCCGTGGAGGAACTCGCTGGTCTCGAACACGGCGACGGGTCGGCTCAGGGTCTCGCGCAGCTTGATCGCCCCCTCCTCGCCGACCGCCTCCGCATAGCCTTCCCCCGCGCACACGAAGTCCGACGCCGCAGCGACGTCGATGCGGCTCGCCTCGTCGTCGAGGACGGCGGACATCAGGTCAGGAATGGCGTCGGCCGCATCGCTCAGCAGCTGCGGTCGGCCCGCGGCGGCGATCCCGAGCAGGCACGCCAGCGAGGTCGTGAAGCTCTTGGTCGCGGGGACGGCCACTTCGCGACCGGCCCGGAACAGCAGCAGGCGCTGCTCGGGCACCAGCCCGGCCAGGGTCGAGTCCGGGGAGTTGGTGACCACCACGAGATCGGCGCCTCGCTCGGTGGCCGCCTGGGCGCCCGCCAGGATCTCGGTGCTCTCACCCGACTGGGAGACCGCGACGACCAGGGAGCCGTGCAGGTCGCCTGACGTAGACCAGGCCAGATGGGCCGGCGACACGACGCCGGCCGGCACTCCGGCGATCGAGCGGAACGCCTCAGCTGCGTACGTGGAGGCCGAGCGCGAGGAGCCGCGGCCGAGAAGCAACACCTGCTGGGCCCCCGCCACCACCGACGCGAGGTCGTCGGTCCGCGCGAGGGCTCCGCGCATCGCTTCGCTCACCCGCTCGGGTTGTTCGGCCATCTCGGCACGCATGAGATGCCCTGGCATCGTCGCGGCGGTCTTCCCGTTCACGCTCTCCTCTTTCAGATGGCCACGACGGCGTCGGTGGCTCTGTCCGAGAGCACCTTCTGGCCGTCGTGTGTTGTCAGCGACCGAGACCGGCCTTTAGGGTGGTAATGATGTTACGACGACTCACGAGAAGGTCAAGTGTCTGTGACCAACAAATATGAACCACATCACAACCCTAATGGGGACCTCGTCGAGGAATCCATCCGGTACGTATGGCGCCACGGCGTCTCCGCCGAGACCACCCGAGCCGCGCGCGGACCGCTGGCCGTGTCCGCGAACGGCGTGCGGGTGACCGACGCCGACGGGCGGGTCTACCTCGACGGCTTGGCCGGCGGCTCCGCAGCGGCGACCCTCGGCCACGGCCGAGTCGACGTGGCAGACGCCGTCCACGCCCAGATGACCACGCTGCACTGGGTGTCGCTCCGCACCTTCATCAACGAGCCCTCCATCGAGCTCGGGCGCCGTATCGCGGGTCTCACCGATGCCGGTCTGCAGACGAGCTTCTTCGTCTCCTCCGGCTCCGAGGCCGTCGAGAGCGCCACCCAACTGGCCAAGAGCTACCACCGGGCGAAGGGAAGTCCCGAGCGCACCAAGTTCCTCTACCGCAAGACGGGCTACCACGGGACGACCCTGGTCGGTGCGAGCGCGAGCGACAACCAGGAGTTCCGCACCTGGTTCGCACCCCTCGCGCCCGGCTTCGTCGAGCTGGAGGCGTGCTACCCGTACCGGCGTCCCGACGGGATGACCGAGGAGGAGTACGGCGACGCCTGCGCCGACGCCATCGAGGCGACGATCCTGGCCGAGGGCCCGGAGACCATCGCGGGCATCCTCGCGGAGTCGATCCCCGCCGCCCTCGTGCTCGTGCCGCCGGCCAACTACCTGCGCCGCCTGCGCGAGATCTGCGACCGGTACGACATCTTGTGGATCGACGACGAGGTGTTCATCGGCGTCGGGCGCACGGGCCGCTGGTTCGGCTTCGAGCACTTCGGGGTGACGCCGGACATCGTGACCTCCTCCAAGGGCATCACCGGCGGCTACGTGCCGCTGGGCGCGGCGATCGCGACCGGCCGCGTCATGGAGACCATCTACGGTGACGGTGCGACGACGCAGGCGAAGGTCTCCGGCCACACCTACGCGGCCCACCCGGCCGCCTGTGCCGCCGGCCTGGCCGTCCTGGACGCGATCGAGAAGGAGCACCTGATCGAGTCCACCGCACGGATCGGCGAGGGCATGATCGAGGCCTTCCGGTCCCGCTATGCCGGGCACCCGAACGTCGGCGACGTCCGCGGCAAGGGCTTCCTGATCGGCATCGAGCTGGTCGAGGACGCGAGCACGAAGGCGCCGTTCGCCAAGCAGCTCGCCGTCGGGCGGCGGGTGATGGACCGGGCGATGGAGCAGAACTTCATGCTCCGCGCGACCGGCGACATCGTCACGCTGTTCCCCGCCCTGGTCACGACCCAGGAGGACGCGGACGAGATGGTCGAGGCCACCTGCCGAGCGATCGACGAGGTGCTCGGTGAGCTCTGAGGTCGACACCCCGGCAGGCTCCGACACAGGTGACCGCGCGCAGCTGGTCGCCTCCTTCGCAGACGCACTGCGCAGCACGGTCGTGCGCGAGCACGTCTCGCTCGAGGACGCCGTCCGCCTGCAGCACCGCCTCGTCGAGGTGGCCGCGCAGGTGATGGGATCCGACGAGGTCTTCGTGGAGGACTACGGCCAGGTACGCGAGCTCGCCACCGTCGGCTTCGGCGGTGGCGGGCGGCCGCGCGCGACCGCCCGCGTCGAGGAGGTGCTCGCGCGGTTCTTCGAGGCCGAGGACGCCGTCCTCGTCCATGGTGCCGGCACCGGCTCCATCCGCGCCATGCTCAACGGCGTGGTGGAGCCGGGCTCGCGGATCCTCGTCCACGACGCCCACCCCTACAAGACGACGCTGCCGGCGATGCGACACATGGGGCTGGACGTCGTCTACTCCAGCTTCGACGACCGGGCCGGCCTCGAGTCGGCCCTGCGCGAGCAGCGGCCGCAGTCGGTCTACCTCCAGCACGTGCCTCAGCGGCTGGGAGACCAGCACGACCTCGACCAGGTGATCTCGCTGGTCCGCGAGGTGGGCGGCGAGGACGTCCGCGTCCTGGTCGACGACAACTACGCGGTCATGCGGTCCCCCCGGATCGGGGTGCAGCTGGGGGCGGACGCCTCGGCGCTCTCGCTGTTCAAGCTGCTGTCGCCGCACCCGATCGGCGCCGTGCTCGCCGACTCCGAGCGCGTCGGCCAGATCCGCCGGGACCTGTCGTCCGCAGGCTGCCAGATCCAGGGTCCGCACGCCATGGCCGCCCTGCGCGCGCTGGTCTTCGCACCGGTCGCGCTGGCGGTCCAGAACCAGACCGTGCTCGACGTCGCTGCCACGGTGAACGCCGAGGCGGGGAGCGAGGCGTACCCGTACCTGGCCGGCGCCTTCGCCGCCCAGCCGGGCATCCGGTGCACGGTGCTGCTCTTCGACCGTCCCGTGGCCGAGGAGTTCCTCAGGTCCGCCTGGCGCAACGGCTCGCCGAGCCAGTCGGTGGGCGAGGAGGCGCAGTTCGAGTTCCTCCCGCTGTTCACGTACCTGACCAGCACGTTCCTGAAGTCCTCACCGGGGTTGGAGCGGTACGCCGTCCGCGTGAACCCCATGCGCGGCGGTTCGGAGACGGTCCTGCGCGTCCTCCGCGACGCCCTGGCCGACCCCGAGTTCCGCTCCGCAGCGGCCTCCGCCTGACCGCCCCATCACCCTCTGGAGACGAACATGACGACCGACCTGCCCGACGACGTGATGGTGCCCTTCGCCGTCCACGTGGACTTCGAGTCCGGCGCCCTGACACCGGACCCTGTCATCCTGCGACGCAACCACGCGGATCTCGCGGGCTACTTCGCGAACGAGTCCGACGCGCCCGGCGAGGACGAGATGTACGCGGTGCACGAGATCCGTGTGCCCGCGACCAACAACAACCTCCTGTCCTCGACCACGGTGCTGCAGCCGGGCACGGTCGGCGGCGAGTACTTCATGACCAAGGGCCACTTCCACGCCACGCGCGACCGCGCGGAGATCTACCTGACCCTCTCGGGCCAGGGCCTGCTGGTGATGGCGCTGGAGGACGGCACGACGGAGACCAAGGAGATGCGCCCGGGCATCGTCAACTACGTCCCCGGGCACTGGGCACACCGCTCGGTCAACACCGGCGACACGCCCCTGGTGTTCTACGCGGTCTACATCGGCGACGCCGGGTACGACTACGCCACCATCGCCGAACAGGGTTTCCCGGTGGTCGTCGTCGAGGGCGAGCACGGCCCCGAGGTCGTGCCGAACCCGAGGTACACCGGCCGGTGACGACGATCGCGGTGACGCCCCGGGGCTTCCGGCAGACCCCGGGGCGGCATCACGACCTGCTGGCGGCGACCGGGTGCGAGGTGCGCTACCCGACCGAGGAGCGACCGCTGACCGCCGGCGAGCTGCGCGAGCTGCTGCACGGGTGCGACGGTGCGATCCTCGGCGTCGACGACGCGTCGGCGGAGGCCCTGGTCGGCAGCGGCCTGAAGGTGCTGGTCCGGTTCGGGATCGGCCTGGACAGCGTCGACCTGGACGCTGCGGAGTCCGAGGGCATCCGGGTGAGCCGGACGCTCGGGGCCACGACTACCTCGGTCGCCGAGCTGGCCGTGGGCCTGATGCTGGCCGCGGCCCGGGGCATTCCGGCCCTCGACCGGTCGATCCGGTCAGGGTCCTGGTCGCGACCCACCGCGCTGGAGCTGTTCGGCCGGACCCTGGGCCTGGTGGGCATCGGCCGGATCGGCCACGAGGTGGCCGTCCGGGCGCGTGCCCTCGGCATGGAGGTGATCGGCCACGACCCGGTGGCACAGCCCGCCGACATCGAGATGGTCGGCTTCGACGAGCTGATCCGGCGCGCCGACGTCGTCTCGCTCCACGCCCCGCTGACCGAGTCGACGCGCCACCTCTTCGACGCCGGGGTCCTGTCCCGGATGCGGCCCGCGAGCATCCTGGTCAACACCGCCCGGGGCGGCATCGTCGACGAGGCCGCTCTGGCGGTCGCACTCCGCGAGGGCCCCCTGCACGCAGCCGCGCTGGACAGCTTCGAGTCGGAGCCGCTCGGCTCCGACAGCCCCCTGCGCGACCTGCCGAACGTCATCCTGACGCCGCACGCCGGCGCCTCGACGGTCGAGGCCGTCGAGCGCGCTGGCGTGCTCGCCGTCGAGGAGCTGGTCCGCGGGCTCGAGGGGTCGTCCCTGCTCTTCGAGGTCCGCCCCGTGGACTGAGCGCTGAGGCCGGCCCACGGGCCGGCCTCAGCGGGCGGGCCTGTTCTCGGCCCTGCCGGCCCGCAACCGCGTCCTGGTGCGGGGTGCTTGCGCGCAGGCGGGGCCCATGGCCACACCGGTGGCCATGGCCGCCGTGCGGTGGCTGCTCGAGACGGCCTCGGTGCCGTTCCGAGATGTCGTCGCCGCGATCCAGTGATGAATGGACACAACCGAACTGCAGTGTTGCCGTGCCGATGCGCGGCGTCGGCTGCTCGATGCCTGTGCCGGCACGAGGCGCTGACAGCGCTGCTGCCCCTCGACTCCCCGGCGGCTCGAGACCATGGCTCACCCCGAGAGCGGTCACGCCCTCGGGGTGAGGTGGCCCAAGCCGTCAGCTCGACTGGCGCATCGACGACGGGTGGGACAACACGTCAGCGCGTCCCGAGCCGCGCCAGGATGTCCAGCGCCGTGTCCACCTCGGACCGACGGCGGGCGCGCAGGACCGCCGCGACCCCCTCGGCCGTGGCGGCCGCGGTCAGCTCGCGCACGGCCTTCTTGACCTCGGGCACCAGGGGGCCCGAGACGCTGAGCTGGTGGTAGCCCAGGCCGACGAGCAGGGCCAGGGCGCGCGGGTCACCAGCGAGCTCGCCGCAGATGCTGACCGGCGTCGCCCCGGCGCCCGAGCGGATCAGGTGCAGGGTCCGCAGGACCGCCGGGTGGAACTCGTCGTAGAGGTAGTCCAGCCCGGTGTTGCCGCGGTCCGCCGCGAGCAGGTACGCCGTCAGGTCGTTGGTGCCCACGCTGAGGAAGTCCACCTCCTCGGCGAGCTCGGAAGCGATCGCCGCGGCGCTGGGCACCTCGACCATCGTCCCGAAGCCGAACGCCGCGTCCGGGGCGTGCTCCGCCAGGAGCGCGCGGACCTGGTCGAGCTCCTCGAGGCCCGAGACCATCGGCACCATGACCTTGATCCCGGAGAAGGTCGCCGCCGTACGGGCCAGCGCCCGCAGCTGTGCGACGAAGAGGTCCTCGTTGGCGAGGGTGAGGCGGACGCCGCGCACCCCGAGGAACGGGTTCGCCTCGGCTTCCACGTGCAGGCCGGGGACGGGCTTGTCCCCCCCGATGTCGAGGGTGCGGAAGGTGACCGGGCGACCCTGGGCGGCCTCGGCGATCGAGGCGTAGTGGGCGGCCTGCTCGTCCTCGTCCGGCGGAGTGGCCGCCTGCATGAAGACGAACTCGGTACGGAAGAGGCCGATGCCGTCGGCACCCCATGCGACCGCGCGCTCGACGTCGGCGATGCTGCCGGCGTTCGCCAGCACCTGGACGGCGACGCCATCCCGCGTGCTGACCGGATCGACGACGACCTCCCGCGCGGCGCGCGCCGCACTCGACGCCCGGGCGCGGTCGGCTTCGTCGTCGCCGGGGCGGATGGTGCACGTGCCGCGGTCGCCGTCGACGAGGACGAGCTCGCCCGACGACACGGCGTCCAGGAGACCCTTCGCACCAACGACGGCCGGGATGCCCAGCTGACGCGCGATGATCGCCGCGTGCGCCGTGCGGGAGCCCACCTCGGTCACGATCCCCCGCACGACCTCCAGGTCGAGGTCGAGCGTGTCGGTCGGCGTGAGCTCGTAGGCGCCGATGACGACGTCGCGCGCGGCGCCCGCGGTCGGCACCTGCCGCCTGCGGTCGGTCAGGTGTCCGACCACGCGCTGACCGACGTCCAGGATGTCGGCCGACCGCTCGGAGAGGTAGGGGTCGTCGAGGGCGGCGAGCATCGAGGCCACCTCCTGGCTGACCCGCCACACCGCGGCCTCGGCCGTGGCCCCCTCGTGGATCGCCTCCACGACGGGCTCGTGCCACTCGGGGTCGTCGAGCACGAGGAGCTGCGCCTCGATGATGGCGGCGTTCTCGGCGCCGATCCGTTCCCGCGCGGTCGCGGCGATCAGCTCGATGTCCTCGCGGCTGGCCTCGACCGCTGCGGTCAGGCGCGCCAGCGACTCCTCCACGGGACGGGTGCTGGTCGCGGTGACGTCGATCTCCGCCGCCGCCTGCTCGATCAGCGCGATCGGGCCGACGGCGCAGCCGCCGGACGCGGCGATTCCCTGGAGGATCATGACGACGGCGCGTCCTGCACCTCGGTCTCGAGGCGCTCTGCGAGGTCGTCGACTGCTCTGTCCTCGTCCTTGCCGTCGGCCTCGATCACGACCACGGTCCCGTGGGTGATGCCGAGCTTGAGCACCGACAGCAGGCTCTTGCAGTTCGCGCTCGCCTCTCCGGCCCGGATTACCAGGTCGGACTGGTAGCCGCGCGCTGCGCTGACGAACTCTGCAGCCGGTCGGGCGTGGAGGCCGAGCGGGTCGGCGATGGTCACGGTGCGGGTCGTGCTCACGACACGGTCCTTCCCTCGTCGCCAACGGGGAGGAGGTCCTCCCCGAGGCGGAATCCGGTGCTGGTGAAGATGCCCTCGAGGACCGGCTCGGAGCCGATCCCGCTGACGACGGCGACGAAACACTTGCTGACGAAGGCCTGGGCCCGGAACGCGTACACCACGGTGCTCCCGACCCGGAGCGACCTCGGGTCGTCCAGACGCAGGGTGCCGTAGTAGTCGATCGCCTCGGCCGGGTCCAGCTCGACGCCGGTCTCGACCGGCTGGGCGCCCGCCCGGTCGTAGACCAGGGCGGTCTTCGCCCGCGAGCGGGGGTACAGGCCGCCGGCGATGGAGTAGGCCGCGTCGGCCGTCGTGTGCGAGATCTCCGAGACGTAGATCATGGCGGGCAGCTCGGGCTCGTCGGAGACGGCGTGTAGCGGCGTCTGCCCGGTCAGGACGCTGCCCGGCTCCACGTGGGTGGCGCCGGCGGCGGCCTTGAGCGGGAACGTCGCGGAGCAGCACGCGCTCGGGGTGTTGCGCACCGGCGCGTCGACGCCGGCGGCGTTGATCGCCTCGGACGCGGCCCGCAGCGTCTCGAGGTTCTGGGTGGCGCCGAAGGCGCCCTTGGCCTCGTCCCACAAGATGGCGGGGAAGCTGGTGACGCCACGCATCCGCACGCCGGGCAGGGCGTCGATCCGGGTGGCGACGTCGACGACCTCGTCGAGCGGCACGCCGCCGCGCTGGCCCGGATAGAACGTGTCGCCGGGCTCGGCGACACGCAGGGTCAGGTCCTGGACCCGGCCCCGCTCCTCCATGACCTTGCTGATCCGAGCGGCCTGGTCGTAGCCGAAGACCGTCAGGAAGTCCGAGTCCATGTCGGCGGCCAGCCCGAGCTCGTGCTCAGGGACCTGGACCAAGTGTCCGACGTGGCCCATCTTCAACCCGTGGGCGTGCAGGAGCCGCGCCTCCTCGAAGTCGACGGCCACCACCTTCTCGATGCCGGCGTCGGCGACCGCTCGGGCGACGAGCGGGTTGCGACCGAACTGCTTGGTCATCTGGTACGGCGTCAGCCCGTGGGATGCGGCCGCCGCGGCGACCACCCCGGCGTTGCGTGCCACGGTGTCGAGGTCGATCACGTAGCAGTTGGACGGAATGCGGCCCGCCTGGTGCAGCTCCACCGCGGCCTCGATGAGGCGCGGGTTGCGGCGTCGGGTCACGTCGATGAACACAGGATCTCCTTTGCGAACGAGTCGCCGGACTCAGGGGCTTCCACGCCGAGGAGGTCGGCCACGGTTGCGCCGACGTCGGCGAGGGACGAGCGGGTGCCGAGGTCGACCGGGGCGAACGCCGCCCCGCAAGCCAGCAGCGGCACCAGCTCCCGGGTGTGCCGGCTGCTGCCGGAGGTGGGGTCGTTGCCGTGGTCGGCGGTGATGAACAGGAAGTCGTCGGGACGGAGCTGGTCGAGCAGGTCCGGGAGGCCGTCGTCGACCACCTGCAGGACGGAGCGGTAGCGGTCGCGGTCCTGCTCGTGGCCCGCGAGGTCGGTCTCCTGGACGTTGGCCACGATCAGGCCGCGCTCCATCGTCTCGAGGTGACGCACCGCCGCCTTGAGCACCTCCGCGGTCGGGACGAGGTTCTCCCGGACGGCGTCGTCGCACCGTACGACGTCGGCGGCCTTCCCGAGCAACACGACCTCGCCGCCCATGGCGGCCACCCGACTGGGCAGCTGCTGCTCGGCGGGGAAGTCCAGGCCGAGGTGGCGCACCTGGTAGTGCTCGTTGTAGACGCCCAGCCCCGGGGTGTCCACGCCGATCTGGCCCTCGCCGCGGTCGACGATGTGTGCGCGGATGTCGTCCACGTCGTAGCCGCGGCTGCCGACCACGATCACGCGGGACACGTTGACCGCCCGCCGCACGACGAAACCGATCTCGCTCAGGGCGTCGAAGTCGATGTCGTCGAGCGAGGCGGTGACGTTGATGTTGAGCCGCGCCCGCGCCTCCATGTTGTCGTGGACGACGGCGACCCCGTCGACCAGCAGCATCGACTGCCCGTCGACGAGTGGCTCGACCCGGTGGCCGGCGGCGACCAGGGCGTCGCGCACCGTGTCCCCGACGTCCTCCATCAGCTTGAGCTCCACGCGGGACAGCAGTCCGCCCATGAGCTCCTGGTGGCCGAGGTAGGTGTCGGCGCCCGGGTGCATCGGCGCCAGGAGCCCGTGGGCTCCCCGCAGCGGCTGCTCCTCGACGGCGTCGGGTGCCAGCCGGTGCAACCCCAGGGACGCCAGGGTCGGAAGGGCCAGCGGGCCGTCGCCGGCCACGTGTCGGAGGGTGTGGCGGCCCGCCTCGGCGGGCGGGCAGTCCGAGGTGGCGCCGACGCCGAAGCCGTCGAGGACGACCACCACCGCGCGACCCTTCACCCGTCCTGCCCGGTCCGCTCGGCCTGCACGTCGACGATGCCGCACAGGTGCAGGGTCATGTAGCTGATCTCGGGCTCTGGCACCGTGCGCTCCAGCACCGGGGCGCAGTCGCGCATCACCCGCGACACCGCTTCCCGCTCGCGGACGCGGTCGGCGATCTCCTCCTCCGTGACCGCCGAGATCTCGACCGGCGGGTCACCGCGGTTGATCCGGGTCAGGGCGATGGCCAGGTGCGTGACGAACTGCGCCGAGTCGTCCTCGGTGAAGCGCACGCCCAGGTCGGTCGCCAGGTCTGCCAGGGCAAGCTCGGTGAGCCGACGCGCCAGCTTGCTGACCTGGCCGGACTCCTCGAGCATGTCGAGGCGATCCGAGAACTCCTCGGCGACCTGGGTCTGCACCGGCCCGTCGGCGGTGAGGTCGTTCGTCATGGGTTCACTCGCCCTTCGCGTCGCGGTGGGCCAGGATCTCCTTGATGATCAAGGGGATCGCCGTCGTGGTCTGCTCGTAGGCGAACCCGAACGCGATACGGCCCTCCCCCACCATCGTCCGGACGCGCTCCTCGGTGACGACCATGCCGGGGGTACCGACGATACCGACCTGCTTGGCGCCGAGGATCGCCGTCGCCGCGGCGAGCGCCCCGCCGCCGCCCGACCAGCAGGTGCCGATGTAGTAGTCGGCCTGTCCCTTCTTGACCAGGCGGGCGCCTTGCATGTCACCGAGGGCTGCCGCCTCGACGCGCCCCCCGCCGGCGTCTTGCGCGATCTTGGCCATGGTCGGGGCGTCGACGCCGGCGGCGACGACACGGATGGGGCGAGGCTCGTTCATCGGAAACCTTTCGTGGGGTGCTGGATGTGCTGGTGCGATGCGCGTGCGTGAGGCCGAGTGCCGCAGCGGAGGGGCGAGGAGGCGGCCCCGGGCCGCATGGCTCTCGTCATCCCGTCAGTACCTCATCACGAGTGATAGCGTCCGGATCGTGGAACACGGCGGAATTGAGCGAGAAGCCCGACTGCCCTACTACGAGCAGCTCAAGCAGCTCATCCTGCGCGAGATCGCCCAGAACGGCTGGGAGCCGGGCCACCTGCTGCCGTCGGAGACCGAGATGTGCGCCCGGTACGGCGTGTCGCGCACCGTGGTCCGCCAGGCCGTCGGGGAGCTGGTCACCGAGGGTGTCCTGCACCGGATGCGCGGCAAGGGGACCTTCGTCGCGCGGCCCAAGCTCTCCGAGCAGTTCATGGAGAGCACGGTCGGCTTCTTCGAGGACATGACCAGCCACGGGCACTCCGTGTCCAGCACGGTGCTTTCGATCGACCGGGTCGAGGTCGCCGGACGCATCCGGGAGCTGATGGGCACGGACGTGGGGGCGCACTGCCTGGAGATCGTCCGCCAGCGAGCCGTCAACGACGAGGTTGTCGCCTTCACGAAGTCCTACGTCAACCGCGACGACCTCGAGCTGCTCGAGCACCTGCGCGCGGCGGACCTGTCGAAGGGCTCGCTCTACCGCATCCTCGAGGAGTCGTTCGGGCTGCGCATCGAGAGCGGTCACCGCTCCATCGAGGCGACGAGCGCCGCCGGCATGATGACCCGGCTCCTCGACGTCGGTCCGGGCGACCCCCTGCTCTACGTCGAGTCGGTGGGTCGCGACGCCTTCGGCGGTGTCATCGAGTGCTTCCGCGCCTGGCACCGCGCCGACCGGATGCGCGTCGAGATGGACGTCGTGCGCGAGAAGCGTCCCGGCGGCCCCCTTCTCGCTCAGGTTCTGGCCTGAGGGTCCGGCGGGGGTCACGTCGCGGTCCCTGCGACCCTGCGACCGGTCACCTCGGCAGCCACGTCCGCGAGCTCGGCGAAGCGGGTGGCGTGCATCGGCAGGTCGAAGACCTCCGCGATCACCTCGGTCCAGCCGTGCAGGAAGTACCGCCAGCCGTCGGCGACCGTCAGGCCCCGCTCCCACTCCTGCGCCCGGGCCTGCTTGAGGAAGTCGAGGTCGCCCCGGTAGTTCATGTCCCAGGCCACGGCACCGCGGGAGAACACCGCCGCTTCGCTGATGGGCGAGCCCGGCGAGTCCTTGCCCATGCCGGTCGCGTTGACGATCAGCGAGCCCGGCGCGGCGGAGGCGACGACCCTGTCGGTGTCGGAGGTGCCGGCGGTGCGGCACAGCTCCACCTCGGCCCGGGCCGTCGTCAGGCGCGACAGGACCTGGTTCGCGAGCTCGAGCCGCTCCGGGTCCCGGTCGGTCAGCACGAGCCGGCGAGGCTGGTGCTGCTCTCCGAGTACGGCGACCAACAGCGCCAGCCCCGCCCCTCCTGCCCCGAGGCAGACGACGTCGCTCGAGCCGTCGCGCCACGGCTCCGCACCGAGCAGCTGCGTATACGCCTGCCGCGAGGTGATCGGGTCCTTGGCCCAGCCCAGCATCCGCCCGTCCCGCAGGACGATGCACGAGACCTCGTGACACAGCCGCGCGGCGTCGTCCAACTCGTCGAACCAGGCGCCGGCGGCATCGTGGACCGCGGCCTTGTGAGTGGTGACCAGGGCGCCGGCGGCCTGCGGGTCGGAGCGCACCGACTCCACGGCGTCGCGCACGTCGGCGAGCGGGGCGTGCAACGGCAGATCCACCCCCCGCATCTCGGCATCGAGACCCAACACCTCGGCCCATGCGGGGAAGATCTTCATGATGCTCGACTGGGTCGTGGACACACCGACGAAATAGAGGCGACGCACCGGATCCTCCTTCTCTGACGTCATCTTGTTATGACGTTATGATATCCATCATGCCCGGTCAAGCGTTCGTCCGCACCGTCCTCGGTGACATCTCCCCCGACGCACTCGGTCTCACCGTGTGCCACGAGCACCTCATCACCGCGCCGGCTCCCCGCCTGCGCGACGGCGATGACCTCCTGCTCGACGATCCCGACCGCGCGACCGCCGAGCTCGGGATCTTCCGTCAGGCCGGCGGCGGCGCGCTCGTCGAGCTGACGGTCGCCGAGTTCGGTCGGGACGCGCCGGCGCTCCAGCGGATCTCCGCGGCCAGCGGCGTGCACGTGGTGTGCACGACCGGCCACGTGTCGGTGGACTACTGGGACGGCGTGATCGACGTCCCCGCGATGTCCGTGGAGGAGCTGCTCCACGAGATGACCACGGACCTGACCGAGGGCGTCGACGGGACCACCGTCCGCGCCGGGATCATCAAGGCGGGCAGCTCGCGCGACGAGGTCACGGACGCCGAACGCCGGGTGCTCACCGCGGCCGGCCGTGCCCAGCAGCTGACGGGCTCACCGATCACCACGCACACCACGGCGGGCACGATGGCGCCGGAGCAGGCGCGGATCCTGCTGGCGGCCGGCGCCGACCCCCGGCGCACCTGCCTCGGCCACCTGGACCGCCGGCTGGTCTACCCCGAGCTGCGTGCACTCGCACGCGACGGCTTCCGGCTCGGCTTCGACTGCATCTCCAAGGACTGGTACGAGCCGGACGCGAAGCGCGTGGAGACGATCGCCCGCCTGGTCGACGACGGGCTGGGCGAGCACGTGGTGCTCTCGGGCGATCTCGCCCGGCGCAGTTCCTGGGTGTCGTGGGGCGGCGGCCCCGGCTACAGCTACATCCCCTGGCGGTTCGTCCCGTGGCTGCGGCGCGCCGGCCTCCAGGAGGAGGCGATCCACCTGCTCACCGTCGCCAACCCGGCCCGGTTGCTCACGTGGGCCGCCCCGGCGTGAGCCCTGGCCGCGCCGGTGGCGCGGCCGAGGGTCAGGCCGGGGTGGGACGGTAGATCGGGCCGCGGGCGACGACCACGTCGAGGATCCCGTCCTCGAGGTAGGACTCGGCCTCGTCGGGCAGCGCGGGGTTCTTCATCGGCGCCGGACCCGGGTAGCCCAGCTCCCGCCGGACCCGCGGGTTGATCAGGTAGGCACCGGCCACCGCCATCGCGAACGACCCGAACAGCACCGGATCCTCGACCCGCAGCCGGTCGACCACCTCCGCCGGCTCACCCTCGCGCGCCAGCACCGCCCGCACCGCCCCGTCGAGGTCGGCACGCACCGCCATCGCCCGGTCGATCCACTGCGTGTGCACCTCCGCACCACTGGCCGAGGGCAGTCCCGCCCCACCGGCGATCAACCGGTCCGCCAGCAACGCCAACCGGTCCCGCTCCTGCGGGGTCAACGCCGGCGCAGCGGCCGGCTGGATGGTCACATTGGTGATGCTCATGCCGTCGACACCTCCTGCTCACGCCGGTTCTCCACCAGGTACGTCGCCGTGCGCTTGGCCAGCGCACAGATGGTCGCCGTGGGGTTCACCCCGGTGGCGGTGGGGAACTGGCTGCCGTCGATCACGTACAGGTTCGGCACGTCGTGCGTGCGTCCCCACCGGTTCACCACCGACGTCGCCGGGTCGTCGCCCATCTTCGCCGTGCCCATGTTGTGCCAGGACGGGTTGTTGCGGTTGGTGATCCAGGCCTTCGTCGCACCCGCGGCCTCGTGGGCCTCGAGGCTGCGCTGGAGGTTCCAGTCGACGAGCCGGTGCGTGTTCTCACCGGTGACGTAGGCGACCTTCGCCGCCGGGAGGCCGTCGGAGTCGGTGATGCTGTCGTCGAGGGTGATCCGGTTGTGCTCCTCGGGCAGGTCGTCGGGCATGATCATCCACTCGATCATGTGGCCGACCGACGACTTCATGCGCTCGGTGAACGACTCGCCCCAGAAGGGCTCGTCGGCCACTCCGCCCTCGCCCAGCGTGAACCGGTTGATCATGCCGAGCGGTCGCCCGGCGTTCGGGATGATGTGCCACTTGCTGCCGCGCACGAAGCCCCGCGACGCGTCGGTCTCGTAGAACTGCATCGACTCGATGGCCTCGCCGGTGGGACCGACCCAGTCCTCGAGGTCGTCCTCGTAGAGACCGACCGACGTCCCGAAGGGGTGGGTCATGAACCGCCTGCCGACCAGCCCCGAGCTGTTCGCGAGGCCGTCGGGGTGTTGCGAGGAGGCCGACATCAGCAGCAGCCGGGGCGTGCCGATCCCATTCGCGCCGACCAGCACCACCTTGGCGGGCTGGAACTTCTCCTGCCCGTCCTGGAAGTACACCGCACCGTTGGCCAGGCCGTTCTCGTCGAGGGTGATCCGCGCGACCCGCGCACCGGTGACCACCCGGGCACCGTGCGCCAGTGCGTCCGGGAACAGCGCCACGTCGGTCGAGCCCTTCGCGCCCTGCGGGCAGCCGTACATGCACACGCCGTACCGCTCGCACTTCTTCTGGTGGCGGTGGTCCTGCGAGGCGATCGAGTTGTAGCCGGGCCACCAGTGCCACCCGAGCCGGTTCATGCCCTCCGCCATGACGCGGCCCGACATGTTGATCGGCAGGCTCGGCAGCGGCGGGTCGTAGCCCGGCGGGTACGCCGGGTTCCCGCCCTTGCCGGAGATGCCGAGCTCGAACTCGACCTGCCGGTAGAAGGGCTCGAGCTCCTCGTACGTCAGCGGCCAGTCGTCGGCCACGCCGTCGAGGGTACGGACGCGGAAGTCCGACGGCTTCGCGCGGCACCAGCAGCTCGCGTACAGCACCGTGCTGCCGCCGACACCGTTGAACATCCCGATCACCGCGTTGGAGTCCTCGAGGTTGATCGGGTAGTCCTCCGGGCGCTGGCGAACGTTGGGGTTCGGATGCCAGGGCCCCGCGCCGAGGAGCTCGTACTCCGGTCGAAGTCCCGGCAGGTCGCTCTGGTTGACCCAGTGTCCCTGCTCGAGGACGACGACGCCGAAGCCGTTCTCGGCGAGGTGCTTGGCAGCGACACCGCCCGAGGCGCCGGCGCCGATGATGAGGACGTCCGCCACGTCTGTGCTCACGAGTTCTCCCTTGGTCCCGCGTTCGATCCGGTCCTGGCGCTGCTAGAGGAGCGCCTTGAGCTGCTCGGCGACCTCGTGGATGTCGGCGACCGCACCGACGTCGGCGTACCCGAAGATCGGAGCCTCCTCGTTGGTGTTCACCGCGACGATGGTCCGGCTGTGCTGCATGCCGGCGAGGTGGTGCAGCGCGCCGGAGATGCCGAGTGCGATGTACACCTTCGGCTTGACGGTGACGCCGGTCTGGCCCACCTGGTGCACGGCGGGCAGCCACCCGGCGTCCACCACCGGCCGCGAGGCGGCGAGAGCGGCACCCATCCGGCGCGCGATGTCGGCGAACGCCGCGATGTTCTCCTCCGAGCCCACGCCACGGCCGACCGCCAGGATCACGTCGGAGGCGGTGAGGTCGACGTCACCCGAGGGGCGATGGACCTCTCCGACCCGGACAGCCGACGGCGTCGGGGTGACGTCGAGCGCCCGGACCGACGGCGCACCGCCAGGCGCTGCCGCGGGCCACGCCGAGGCGCGGACCAGCGCGAGCACCGGCCGGTCGGCCGGGAAGGCGTACTCGGCGCGGACGCGGCCGTCGTAGATCGACCGCTCGGCGGTCACGCCGTCGCCGGAGGCGCTGAGGGCCACGACGTCGGGTGCGTAGGCGAGGTCGAGCCGCTCGGCGACGGCGGGGGCCCACGACGTCGACCGGATGGTGAAGCCCGCGAGCACCACCCGCGGCGCCACCTCGGCCACGACCGCCTCGACGACCTGCCTCATCTGGTCGTGGTCACGGTCGCCGCCCGGCACGGTCACCGTGAGGATCTCCGTGACGCCGGCGAGGGCCACCTGGTCCGCGAGCGCCGCCGCGTCGGGGCCGGCGATCGCCACGACGACCTCGTCGGCGAGGGCCGCCGCGGCTGATACGGCCTCCGCGGTCAGCGGGGACACCGAGCCGTCGACGATCTCGGCCACCACGAGCGAGCGGGTCATCACTGCACCTCACGAACGATGGTCAGGATGCGCGCGGCCACCTCGGCGGGGCCACCTTGCACCATCTGCACGGTCCGACCACCGGCGTGGTCGGCGGTCATCCGGGTCAGCACGACCCGAGGGGCCGGGAGGTCGACCGGCGTCAACGCCGGGATCTCGGCCTTCTTGGCGCGCATCTTGTCCTTGAACGTGCCGTAGCGCGGCTCGTTGGCACCGACCTGGACGCTCACGACCGCGGGGAGGTCGACCTCGACCTCGTCCGACACGCCGGCCTCGAACTCGCGCCGGAGGGTCAGCGTGGAGCCGGCGACGGCCAGCGACCTGGCCACCGAGACCGCGGGCACCCCCCAGGCCGCGGCGAGCGCGGGACCGGTCGACTGACTGCCGGTGTCGGAGGCCTGGACGCCGGTGAGGACCAGGTCGGGCTGCTCCGCCCGGACCCCTTGGGCGAGAGCCGCGGCGAGGGTGCGCGTGTCGATGAGCAGGCCGGGCGCGACCTCGACCCGGAGAGCCCGGTGGGCGCCCATGGTCAGGCCGGCGCGTAGCGCCTGCTCGGCCTCGTCGCCGCCGGCGCTCAGCAGCACGACCTCGCCGTCGCCCGAGGCCTCGACGAGCGCGAGGGCCTCCTCCACGGCGTTCTGGTCGGCCTCGTTGAGGCTGGTCGTCACGAACGCCTCGTCCACGGCAGTCCCGTCAGGGGTGAACTCGAGGTAGGCCGAGACCTCCAGCGCCTGGGTCACGCAGACCAGCACCTTCATGGGGCCTCCACCACCGAATCCGTCGCCATTGCATCATATGCAGTGCTTACGCGCATATTGCAGAGTCTATGTGGCGTGCGTCGCACCGTCAAGGCACATCATGACGTCATCATCTGAGGCGCCTGCAGGAGTGCCGGATCTCGGGCCCGTGGGGGCCGGCGGACGTCGGTCAGGGCCGGAGCAGCCGCTGACGGCTGGCGTCCGCGAGCTCGTGCAGCTCGCCGATGGCGGCAGCCGGGTCGGCAGCCTTGAGGACCTCGACGATCGAGCCGCCGAACCCGACCCCGACCGCGCCGGCCCGGAGGTACTCGGCAGCATTGCCCAGGCCGATCCCGCCCACCGCGACGACGCCGACCCCGGGGAACGGTCCCCGCAGCGCGGGGAGCCAGTCCGGACCGACGACCGACGCGGGGAACAGCTTGACCGTGCGGACGGCGTGCCGGACCGCCGTCCCGACCTCCGAGGGCGTCAGCACTCCGGGCAGCGGGACGGCGCCGGCCTCCACCGCCACGTCGACCACCTCGGGATCCACACCGGGTGAGATGATCACCGTCGCTCCGAGGTCGATCGCACGGCGTGCGTCCCCGGGCGTCAGCACGGTGCCAGCACCGAACCGCCGACCACCGGCGACCTCGGCCACGGCCTGCAGCGAGGCCCAGCCGGCCTCACCCTGGACTGGCACCTCGACGAGGTCCATGCCCGCGGCCCAGCACTCCTCGGCGTGGTCGCGCGAGCGCTCCGGGCCGAAGCCACGCAGGATCGAGACGGTCCGCAGCGGGACCGGAGCCGGGGCCGTCACTGCCACCCCAGCTGTCGCGAGGTCTCGCGGGTCGCCTCGATGAGCGCCGGGGCGAACCCCAGCAGCGTGTCGCGATCCACGCGCGAGGACGGGGCGGTGACGCTGAAGGCACCGACCACCCGGCCCTCCCCGGAGAACACCGGAGCCGAGATGCAGTGGATACCGGGCTCGTTCTCCTCGGCGTCCAGCGCGTACCCACGCTCCCGGCTCAGGGCCAGGTCGGCCTCCAGGGCCGCCCGGTCGGTGATCGTGGCGTCGGTCATCCTGGTCAGCTCGTAGTGGTCGAGCAGCGCGTCCCGTTCGTCCTGCGGCAGGAAGGCGATGATGCCCTTCGCGACCCCCGTGCAGTGCAGGCGGGCGACCGCGCCGATGCGCGAATGCATCCGTACGGGGTGACTGGCCTCCACCTTCTCGACGTAGAGCACCGTGTTGTCCTCCAGGGAACCGAGGTGCACGGTCTCACCGGTCGCCTCGCGCAGGGACTCCATCGCCGGCCGTGCGATCGAGCGCAACTCGATGCCTTCCAGCGCCTGGTAGCCGAGCCGGAACATCGTCGGGCCGAGCCGGTAGCTGTGGTCGGGCAGCTCCTGGACGAACCCGTGCTTGCGCAAGGTGTGCAGGAAACGGAGCGCCGTGGAGTGGTGGACCTCGAGTCGCGCGGCGATGTCGCCGATGCGTCGCGGTCGCTCGCCCACGAACTCGAGCACCTGCAGCGCGCGGTCGAGAGTCTGACTCATGCTCGTCCTCCGATGATGGTCTCGGGGAGAGACTCCCCCGTCCTGCGGGCCAGCTCGACGAGCTCGGCGTCGTCGACGTCGGGCCCGATGTCTCCCGCGACGCCGATCGCCCGTGAGGCGACCAGGTGGCCCAACCGGAGTCTGCCACGGTCCGACCAGCCCCAGGACCGCGCGACGAGGTACCCCGCCGCAAAGGCGTCACCGGCCCCGGTGAGGTCGACGACCTCGACCGTCCGGGCGGGCTCGGCGGCGACCACCCCGTCGGCGGTCAGCAGCACCGCGGCACCGCCTCCGGCCTTCAGGACGACCTCGTCGCCTGCCTTCCGCACCAGTGCGTCCGCCACCGCGACGGGATCGTCGGTGCCCAGCAGCCAGCGGGCCTCGTCGTCACCGACGAACACCAGGTCGGCCGCCTCGGCGAGGGGTATCAGGCACGCCGCCGCCTCGGTCGGCCCGGACCACAGCTGGGCCCGGTAGTTGACGTCGAAGCTGGTGCGCCCGAGGCCGCGACGCCGACGCAGGAGCGTCTCGAGCAGCTGTCGGTCCTCGGTGGAGAGCGCCGCGGTGACCCCGGTGAGGTGCAGGTGGTCGACCTCCTCCACCAGCGCGAGGTCGAGCAGGTCCAGGCGCCGAGCCGCACTGGTGCTGCGGTAATAGCGCATCCGCGTGTTGAACGGACGCACCTCCTTGACGCACGCCGCGGTCGGTCGGGACGGGTCCCAGTCGACGACCACGTCGACCCCGTGGTCGGCGACGAAGTCGCGGACGAAGCCGCCCAGCTCGTCCTCGCCGAGGCGAGACAGCCAGCGGGCGGGCAGGCCGAGACGGGCGGCGGCGATCGCCACGTTGCTCTCGGCACCCGCGGCCGTCAGGCGGTAGCTGTCGGCGGGACCCGCCGGGTCGTGGATGAAGACCGCCATGGTCTCGCCGATCGTGACGAGCCGAGGCATCGAGGCCAGCGCGCTCACGTTCCCCTCCTTGTCCGGGGTCTCTCGCAGGGCGGCGCGCTCGACGGAAGCCCTGCCGGCCCGACGCGCCTTGACGGGCTCCGTACCGGAAAGATACGCTGAAACTGCGCACTGTGCAACGTTGTTGCATATGTTGCACGCCTCTGAGACGCCGCGACATCCGCGGGCGTCCGCCCCGACCCGGAAGGAAACGACGTGGTCTTCCAGCTGCGGACCTACCAGATCAAGCCCGGCGTGATGGGCGAGTGGCTCGATCTCTTCCACGGGGCGGTGGTCCCCCTGCACGAGAAGTATGGCCTGCCGGTACGCACCGCTTGGGTCGACCACGAGACCAACACCTTCACCTGGGTCCGGGAGCTGACCGGAGAGGGCACGGCCGAGGAGCAGGAGGCGGCGTACCGCGCGACCGAGGAGCGCGAGCGGGTGATCGGCGACCGGCCCAAGGCCTTCATCGAGTCGATGGTCGTGCGTGAGGTCGAGCGCGCGTTCCCCGCGGAAGGGTGAGCGACCCCATGGAGACCCGCAAGCTCGGTCCGGAACTCGAGGTCGGTGCCGTCGGCCTGGGCTGCATGTCGATGTCCGGCACCTACGGCACGGACTTCGACGACGCCGAGTCCCGCAGCACGCTGCACCGGGCCGTCGACCTGGGCGTGACGCTCTTCGACACCGCTGACGTGTACGGCCCCTTCGCCAACGAGGCCGTCGTCGGGCACGGCCTCGCGGCCGTCCGCGACCGCGTCGTGCTCTCCACCAAGTTCGGGTTCGTCCGGGACTCGACTGGCCGCAACCACGGCGTGTGCGGCCGGCCCGAGTACGTCAAGCAGTCCTGCGACCTGTCCCTGCAGCGCCTCGGGACCGACCACATCGACCTCTACTGGCAGCACCGGGTGGACCCGGAGACCCCGATCGAGGAGACCGTCGGCGCCATGGCCGAGCTCGTGGCGGCCGGCAAGGTCCGCTACCTCGGCCTGTCGGAGGCAGCCCCCGACACGATCCGCGCGGCACACGCCGTCCACCCGATCACGGCCGTCCAGAGCGAGTACTCGCTCCAGAGCCGCGACGTCGAGGCCGAGGTGCTGCCGGTGTGCCGCGAGCTCGGCATCGGCTTCGTGGCCTACAGCCCCCTGGGCCGTGGACTGCTCACCGGCGCGATCACCTCGGCGTCGGACCTGCCCGAGGACGACTGGCGCCGTACCTCGCCGCGGTTCAGCGGCGATGCCCTCGACCACAATCTCGCGCTCGTCGACGCGTGTCGGGAGATCGCCGACGAGCTGGACTGCACCCTGGCCCAGCTCGCGCTGGCATGGGTCCTTGCGCGCGGGGACGACGTCGTCCCGATCCCCGGCACCAAGCGCGTGCGCAACCTCGAGGCGAACGTCGCCGCCGCCGCCCTCCGGCTCACGCCCGAGCACGTGGCCCGCCTGGAGGAGATCGTGCCGCCCGACGCCGTGGCGGGCGAGCGGTACGCCGACATGTCGGCCGTGAACCTGTGACGGCCACGCACGCGCTCGAGCCGGCGCCGGACGACCTGCTCCCCGACCTGCTCCGCCGGCGGGCGAGCGCGGACGGCGGGCGCGAGTTCGTCCGCGACGTCGACGGCCGATCGATGACCTACGCCGCGGCCTACTCCCGGGCGTGCTCGGTGGCGAACGGCCTGCTCGCCACCGGGATCGCCCGGGGCGAGTCCGTCGTGATCATGGCCGACAACGCTCCCGACTCGATCTGCACCTGGCTGGGGATCTCGCTGGCCGGCGCGGTGGAGGTCGCGATCAACACCGGGTACCGCGGCCGCTCGCTCGAGCACGTCATGCAGAACTCGCAGGCGCGGGTGGCCTTCGTCGAGGAGCAGCTCCTCCCCCGGCTCGTCGAGATCCGCGAAACCCTCACCCACCTCACCACCGTGGTGGTGTACGGCGCCACCGGCACCGGCGCGGTGGACGTGCCGGGATGGACGGTCATCGAGTTCGAGGACCTCCTCGGGAGCGACACCGACCCCCAGGTGCCGGTCGGTCCCCACGACATCGCCTCGGTCGTGTACACCTCGGGCACGACCGGGCCCGCCAAGGGCGTGATGATGCCTCACGGGCAGATCCGCCTCTTCTCGCGACTGGGCGTCGAAGGGGCGCGCATGGAGGCGGACGACGCCTTCTACTGCTTCATCCCGCTCTTCCACGTCGCGGGCAAGTTCATCGGCATCATGGGGTCGATGATGACCGGCGGCCGGGTCGTCCTGGACACCCGGTTCGCGGTGGAGGCGTTCCTGCCGCGGGCCCGCGAGCACGGCTGCACGATCGCCCTGCTGCACGGGCCGCTGGTGGAGATGCTCTACCAGCTGCCGGAGTCTCCCGACGACGCCGACAACCCGATCACCCGGATCATGGCCTCGCCGTTCCCCGCGCACCTCGCCCTGGACTTCCAGCGGCGGTTCGGCATCAGGGGTATCGAGACCTGGGGCATGACCGAGGTCACCATCCCCATCTGGCAGCCGTTCGACGAGCCGCTGCGCCTCGGGTCCTGCGGTCGACTGCGGTCGGAGCACTTCGAGCTGCGCATCGTCGACCCGGACACCGACGAGGAGATGCCCGTCGGCAAGACCGGGGAGATGGTGTTGCGGCCCAAGCGGCCGTTCACCATGATGCAGGGCTACTTGCGGATGCCGGAGGTCACCCTCGAGACCTGGCGCAACCTGTGGTTCCACACCGGCGACCTCGGCTACCTCGCCGACGACGGCTACGTCTACTTCGTCGACCGGGTCAAGGAGCGGATCCGGCGGCGGGCCGAGAACATCTCCTCGTTCGAGATCGAGATCGCCGGCCTCACCCATCCCGGCGTCGCGGAGTGCGCGGCCGTCGGCGTCCCGTCGGAGTTCGACGGCGACGACGACGTCCTGCTGTGCGTCGTCCCTGCCCCCGGGAGCCGTCCCGACGAGGCCGAGCTGATCCGGCACCTCGCCGGCGAGCTGCCGCACTTCATGGTGCCGCGCTACCTGCGCTACCTCGAGGCGCTCCCGCGGACGCCGACCGGCAAGCCGCAGAAGGTCCAGCTGCGTACGGAGGGTGTCACCGAGGACACCTGGGACCGCAAGGCCGCCGGCATCTCTCTTCGTCATGTCATCCAGGAGGTCGAGCAGTGAAGGTCATCACCGTCGAGCAGGTCCAGGTCGGCGACCGCGAGGTCTGGACCCGGACGATCACCGACGCCGACGTCGTCATGTACGGCGGGCTCATCGGCGACCGGGGCCCGCTGCACCTCGACGAGGAGTTCGCCGCCTCCACCCGGTTCGGGGGTCGCATCGCCTACGGCATGCAGTGCGGCGGCTACATCGGCGCGACGCTCGCCCAGCTGCTGGGTGTCGGCAGTGCCTACGTCTCCCAGAACCTGCGCTTCCGCGGTCCGGTCCGCATCGGCGACCGGATCACCGTCGAGACGGTGGTCACGGGCAAGGACGAGGACCGGCGCCGCGTCTTTGTCGACACGACCGTGTCCAAGAACGGCGGCGAGGTCGTCGTCGAGGGTGAGGCGGAGCTCGTCATGTTCCCCGTCGACGGGGAGTCCTGACCGTGGACCCGTCGACGTTCGAGGCGCTCTTCGATCGGGTCAGCAACTGGGGACGGTGGGGCACTGAGGACCAGCGCGGCACGCTCAACCTCCTCGATGACCGGAGCCGCCTCGACGCGACGGCAGCAGCGCGGTCGGGCCAGGTCGTGAGCCTGTCCCACGACCTCGACACCGTGAGCGGGCCGGACAACGGCAGGCCCACCCTCCACTACATGACCCAGCAGGCCGACGTCGGCGGAGGCGAGCCACGCGTCAACACCGACTTCGTCGGCTTCGACTTCCACGGCAAGTCCGTGACCCATGTCGACGCACTGTGCCACTGCAGCTTCCGCGGTCGCCTCTACAACGGGGTGGGCTCGGCGGACGCGGTGGACAGCCGCGGCGGCCGCTTCGGTGCGGTCGACCAACTGCGCGAGGGAGTCGTGGCCCGCGCCGTCCTCGTCGACCTCCCGCGCGCGGCCGGTGTCGGATGGTTGGAGCCCGGCACGGCAGCGGGACCTGAGGACCTTCTCTCCGCGCTCGCCTCGCAGGGAACCGAACGCAGGCCCGGCGACGTCGTCCTCGTGCGCACCGGTCACCGCCGGCGCCGCGCCGAGCTGGGAGCGTGGGACCCGTCGAACCTCAGCGCCGGCCTGGCGCCGGAGGCGATGGAGTGGCTGCACGCCACCGACACCGTCGTGCTCGGCAGTGACGGGGACAGCGACTCCCGCCCGAGCGGCGTCGACGGCGTCGAGAGCCCGATCCACGCCCTCGCCCTCACTGCGATGGGCATGCCGCTCATCGACAACCTGAACCTGGAGGACGCCGCCGTGGCGTGCTCCGCGGCCGGACGGTGGGACTTCCTCTTCGTCCTGGCCCCGCTCCGGATCCCCGGCGGGACCGGCTCGCCGGTCAACCCGCTGGCGATCCTCTGATCAGCCCGTCATTGCCCGCTACTCACCTGCGAAGGACCACCATGCTCGAAGACATCACCGTCGGCACCGCCGGGACGCTGGAGCGTCTCATCACCGAGGAGTACTGCACGACCCGCGGCGACTACCAGATCTTCTCCACCCCTGACCTGGTGCTGCTGCTCGAGGCCGCCGCGATCGAGGCGCTGGCCCCGCACCTTCCCGAGGGCCAGTCGAGCGTGGGTACGACGATCGACATCGCCCACTCCGCCGCGACCCTCAAGGGTCAGACGGTCGTGTGCACGGCGACCGTCACCGAGGTGGACCGCCGACGGGTGGTCTTCGACATCGTGGCCACCGACGAGTTCGACACGGTCTGCACGGGCAAGCACGAGCGCTTCGTGGTCGACCTGGAGAAGTTCGGCACTCGCCTCGCCGAGAAGGCGCAGAAGGTCGCCTCTCTCTGACGACCCCGGGTCACCGGCCGGCGAGCGCAGACAGCACCGCCGCCGCGCCGGTGCCCAGGTCCTGCACCACGGCCAGGTGCGGGACCTCGCGCAGCCGGTCCACGTCGTACACCCCGGTGGCGACGCCCACGAACCCGATGCCGGCGTCGGCGGCCGCATGTCCGTCTGCCTGCGTGTCGCCGATGATCACGGGGACCAGCCCTTCCTCTGCCGCAAGCGCCGCCGCCGCATGGGCGAGGTCGGGGCGGACCGCGGACTCCGCCCCGAAGAAGCTGCGCTCGAAGTCGAAGAGGCCGGGGTCCAGTGCCGCCGACCGCAGCTTGAGCCGCGCCCGAACCGGTCCGTTGCCCGTGAGAAGTGCGTTCACGTGGCCGGCCTCGGCGAGGGCCACGAGCATCTCGGCCACCCCGGGCTGGACGATCCGCTCCCCCGGGGTCGCGAAGTGGGCCTCCGACACCTCGACGAGGGACCGGCTTCCCGCCGCGACGTCGTCCTCTGAGCCACCGTTCGCGAGCAGATACTCCGTCACCTGCTGGAGGTCGGTCTTGCCGTGGCGGTAGGGGTGCACCACTTCGGCCACCGGGCCGACCACGGCCTCCAGGGCCCGGACGAAGAGCACCTCTTCGTTGTCGTCGTTGGAGATCAGGGTGCCGTCGATGTCCCAGAGGATCAGCCGGCGCTCGGTCGCGGTCATCGGCGGTGCGCCTCGAGCGCGTCCCAGTCCAGCTCGATGCCGTGCCCTGGTCGTTCGGGTGCCGTGGTGTAGCCGTCCACGATCTCCATCGGGTGAGCCAGGTAGCGGTCGAGCGAGAAGCCGTGCGACTCCATGTAGGTCCGGTTCGGCGCCGCGGCCAGCAGGTGGACGGTCAGGTCGTGCGCCCCGTGCGACGTCAGAGGCAGGTTGTGCGCCTCGGCCAGGGCCCCGATCTTGCGGAACGTCGTCATCCCGCCGCAGTTGGTCACGTCGGGCTCCGGGTAGGTCAGGCCGCCGGCCGACATGAGCGTGTGGAACTCGTACAGCGTGTGCATGTTCTCGCCGGTCGCCACCGGCGTCCGCCCCTCACGGACGACGCGGACGTGCCCGGCCACATCGTCGGGGATCGTGGGCTCCTCGATCCACAGCAGGTTGAACTCCTCCAGGGCGCGCGCGGCCCGGATCGCCTGGTCCGCGCTCCACTTCATGTTGGCGTCGACCATCAGCGGGAAGTCGTCACCGAGGTGCTCACGCATGCTCCGCACCCGCTCGACGTCCTCGCTCAGGCTGGGCCGGCCGGCCTTCATCTTGATCGCGCGGTAGCCCTGCTCCTGGAACCGGTCCGCCTGCTCGAGCAGCTCGGGGACGGTGAAGTCGAGGTCGATCCCGCCGGCGTAGACCGGGACCTGGGGGTCGTAGCCGCCGAAGAGCCGCCAGAGCGGCTGGTTCGCCTTCCGGGCGCGCAGGTCCCACAGCGCGATGTCGACGGCGGAGATCGCGGACGTGGCGTGGCCGCCGCGACCCGAGTAGTGGACGGCCCACCACATGTCCTGCCAGATCTTCTCGATCCGGTCCGGGTCCTGACCGACGACGACCGGCGCCAGGTAGTCCTCGATGAGGACATGGAACGCGCGGGCGCCGGAGTTCACGGCGTAGGTGTAACCCATCCCCTCGGCGCCGTCGCTGTCCACGACCCGCACGGTGACCAGCTCGAAGTGAGGGATCGTGCCGTGCGTGCTGTCGCTGAGGACGGTCTCCAGGGGTACCAGGAAGTAGTCGGTCTGGAGGGACTGGATGGTCGTCACGTAGGTCCGCCTTGTTCTGCCAGGGTGGGAGCAACCGGCGCCGGTGCGCCGGTCAGGGAGATCGGAAGTGGGACGTCGAGAGCGTCGGCGACCTGCTGCAGGTCGGCGAGGACGGCCGCGGACAGATCGACGCGGCCGTCGGCCTCCCGCTCGCGGCGCACCTCGGGTTCGCCCGGGACGAGCGGGGGTGGCACGTCCAGCTCGCCCCCGCTGGCGTGGACCGCGTCGACCAGGGAGTCGATCCGCGAGCGATAGTCGTCCAGGGGGGCGACCACGTCGGCGCGGACGGCGATGAAGAGATGTCCGAGGCGCTGGGGCGTGGCCGGATCGCCCGACAGCGCCACGACGTCGGGGCTGGTCCCGGCGCCCCCCACGGCGAGCAGCGCGTCGACCGCGAAGGCGAGCCCGAACCCCTTGGGCCCGCCGACCGGCAGCAGCGCGCCGTCGAGGCCGGCAGCCGCGGAGGTGGTGGCCCTCCCGTCGCTGTCGACCGCCCAGCCCATGGGGATGTCCTCGCCCGCACGCTGCGCCATGATCAGCCGGCCCTGGCTGGTCACCGTGGTCGCCATGTCGAGCTGCGGACGCCGGTCGTACGGCGCGGGCACGGCCACCGCGATCGGGTTGGTGCCGAGCACCGGGGCGCCGCCGAAGGGCGCGCACATCACCGGCTCGGTGTTGCAGGCGGCGACGCCGACCATCCCCGCGTCGGCGATCCGGTTGGTGAAGTAGGCGCTCGCGCCGAAGTGGTTGGCGTTGCGCGCGATCACGCAGCCGATGCCGTGTGCGCGGGCTCGCGCCACGGCCAGGTCGGCGGCCGCCGCGCCGGTGCTGGCGCCCGGGCCGGCGTCGGCGTCCACGACGACCAGGGCGCCGGCGTCCGACACGACGCTGAGTCGGGAGCGGACGTTGATGCCACCGGCGCTCAGTCGCTCGACATAGGTGGGGAGGCGAAGCACACCGTGGGTGCTGACCCCGCGCAGGTCGGCGAAGACGAGGCTGTCGGCGACCATCGCGGCTTCGTCAGCGCCGAGTCCGGTGCGCTCCAGCACGCGCGTGGTCCAGTCGACGAGCTCGCCGACCGGCGCGGACTCCATCACGAGC
>NZ_BAAIFY010000028.1:0-57456 GCF_054653575.1 Nocardioides pyridinolyticus
CGAAAAACGACCCCTGACGCTGGAAGACGTTGGAAGGTGTCTTCGCAGGTCAGGGGCCATTTTCAGGCACCTAGCCGGTGGGCATCACCCACGCGTGGCTAAATGTCGTAGTACTGACTGACTGACCCATGCTGACCTGCGCAAACGTCGAGGGTGGCTGGCTGTTTGTACCGGGCTTGTAACAAGGTACCTCTTGTTGTGACGTCGAGGACACTGATGTGCGCGGCCTAGATTGATCTAGAGACGGGCAGGCTTCTAGGTGGCTTAGCCCGGATCCACCGCCGAACTGACGGCCTAGGGGCGTGCCGTGAACGTGCAGATGCCCTCTGAGGAGGGACGATGTGTCTTGCGACGGACAACATCAACCCGCACGAGAGGGCATCTGACAGGTGCGAGCATCTCATGACTTGAGCAGGGTCTCGGTGGGCTTCACCGAGAAGAATCTGGTGCCGAACGCCGGGCTGCTGCCGGCCGCGGCGCTGGCGGAGCGGATCGGGCTGGGCGAGCTGGTCGCCCAGCGGCTTCGGCTGGCCCAGCATGGCGCGAACAGCGGCGCGAAGGCGTTGACGGTGATCGGGTCGATGCTTGCCGATGGCGACAGTATCGACGACACGGCGGTGCTGCGGGCCGGGGCGGCCGGAGCGTTGTTCGACGACACGCGGGCGCCCTCGACGGTCGGGTCGTGGCTGCGGGCACACAAGTGGTCCAACGTGCGCCAGCTCGATGCGGTCAGCCGCGAGCTGCTGGCCCGATTGTGGTCCGCTGGCGCGGGCCCGGACGATCTGGCGGGTCCGTTGACGATCGATCTGGACTCCTCGATCGTCGAGGTCTACGGCCGGGCCAAGCAGGGTGCGGCGTTCGGCTACACCAAGGTCCGTGGCTACCACCCCCAGTTCGCGACGTGTGCGCAGACCGGGATGGTGCTGTTCAGCCGGCTCCGCGGCGGGTCGGCCGGCGCCGCTCGGGGTGCGAAGAGCTTCCTGACCGAGACCGTCAGCCGGGTCCGCGACGCCGGCGCCACCGGGCAGCTCACCGTCCGCGCCGACAGCGCCTTCTACAGCCGCGCCGTACTCGGCACCGCGGTCAAGCTCGGCGTGGACTTCTCGGTGACCGCCCGACAGGACAAGAAGATCCGGGCCGCGATCGAGGCCATCGACGAAGACGCGTGGACCCCGATCCCGTACTGGCTCTCGACCCCGGAGGTCTCCGGCGCCGACGTCGCCGAGACCCGCTACACCGCGTTCGCCGCCACCGAGCCGGTCGAGGTGCGGCTGGTCGTGCGCCGCGTCCGCCCCACCCCGGGCAGCCAGCTGGCGCTGTTCACCACCTGGGACTACCACGCCTTCGCCACCAACCGCTCCGGCGACCTCGTGGAGGTCGAAGCCGACCACCGACGGCACGCGGTCGTGGAGCAGCGCATCGCCGAGCTCAAGAGCGCCGGCCTGGCCCACCTGCCGTCGGGGAAGTTCATGGCCAACGCCGCCTGGCTGGCCCTGGCCGTGATGGCCCACAACCTCGGCCGCGCCGTCGGACGTCTCGCCGGCGCCGACTTGGAGAAGGCCACCACCAGCACCCTGCAACGAGTGGTCTTCACCGTGCCCGGCCGCCTCGTGCACAGCGGCCGACGGCGACATCTACGACTACCGGAGTCCTGGCCATGGGCGACCGCCATCGAACGAGCGCTCCTCAACATCGCGGCGATCCCTCTGGCCTGTTGACCTTCCGCCCCGCACCTACGTCCAGGACCTCGGAGAAGCCGGCAGACCGGCAGTTCCCGCACGCCCGGAACCGACATCAGCGCTGAGGGTCCTCGATCGAGCCGACCCCACCGTCCTCACCGACTCACACGGTGGATCCGGGCTTAGATCCTGGCGGCGAAGTCAAGATGTCACCGATTCCTGTGCAGCATGCCCTTCAGGTGTCACTGCCAGCCAAAGGCCCTGGTTCGTGCAGTTGGCGCTGCTCAGGCCGCCCTATTCAATCTCGGTCGCGTAGGTCGGCGACGGTGGCGCTGGTGGTGAGCCGGGAGGCAGCCGCGGTGGCTGCAGCGACGGCGGCGAGGGCCGCGATCGCGATGATTGTCAGGTAGTCCCAGGGAATCGCCAGTGCGGCGGGCGGGGGGTCGAAGACTCCGGAGAGCACCTTGACGAGCATGTGGCTCATCGCCCAGCCGATGAGTGCGCCGGCGCCCAGCCCGAGGGTGCTGGTGAGGGCGGCTTCGCTGACGGCGAGGTTGACCAGTTGTCGGCGTCGGGCGCCGAGGACGGAGGCGATCGCGAAGGTGCGGCGGCGTTCGGCGAGTTGGAGTCCGGTGACGAGTGCTGCCGCGGCCAAGACGAGGATGGCTGCGAGGGCGAGCTCGACGCGGGTGAGGCCGCGAAGGTCGACGGCGGTGAGGCTGGACCCGATCAGTCCCCGGGTCTGGGTGATGTCGGTGACCACCGCGGTGGTTCCTAGGTCGTTGCCGGCCACGCTGGCGACGGCACGTTCCTGGCCCGGGGTGGTGTCGAGGAGAAACGTACCGGTGGTCGGGTCGTGGGTCTGCTCGGCGACGTAGGCGGCGTTGGCCACCAGGAAGCTGTCCTTGGGGGCGGTGGGGAACTCGTTGGCGACGCCGACGTAGGTGAACTCGATCGGCTGAAGCTTGCCCGTTGAGGCGTCGCGGAGACGCAGGTTGAGGTGGTCCCCGAGGCTGAGGTTGAAGTCGGTGACGGTCTCGGCGCTGACCAGCACCCCGGAGGGGGTGTCGTGCAGCCGGGTGAGGATCTGGCTGGCGGTCCCGCCTTGGAAGTAGGCGTCCTGCAGGGTGGTGACGGTGGGCAGGGTCGTGGTGTTGATGCCGTAGAGATCTTGCAGGTCGTTGCCGACGTAGGCGAAGCGGTGCTGCATCTGCTCAACATGTCGGACGCCGGGGATGGCTGCGAGCTGCTCAGAGGTCGCCTGTTCCGCGGTGGGATCGGCGGCGGATCCTGAGGTGGGGAGGACGACTTGGACGTCAGCGCCGTTGGTGAGCTGGGCGTCGACCTCCGCCTGTTGCGCGTAGGTGCTGTTGAAGGTGGCCGCGGAGATCGCGAACGCGACCGCGAGCGCGAGCAGGGTGGAGGCCCGGGCGATGACGGCACGGTTGCGGACGATGCCGGCGACGACGGTCGAGGTGGTCCGGCGGTTGATCGGCGCCAGAACCGTGCTCAGTGGTCGTCGCCCGTGGCGGAGCAGGAGGGAACTGCCGTCTCGGGTGATCAGGTAGGCGCCGATCCACAGCAGTGCGGGTGCGGCGAAGGCCCAGTAGCTGATCGACAGCTTCGGCACGCCCTCGGGGGCGAGCACGAGTGCGTACTTGTTGCGTGAGGTAGCCCAGAACACCAGCGCGGAGACGAGGAGAAGGGCCAGCGCGACCCCGAGACCGACGAACCTGGTGGATCCGCCGGCACGGTCGTGCGTTCGTCGGCTCTCGGCGACGGTGAGGGTGCGCAGGTCCCGGGCGGCGGGCAAGAGGTAGGACGCTTGGGCGGTGAGGAGGCCGACGGCGCCGATGATCAGCAACCAAACGAGACCTGCGGTTGCGGTTGCTCCGAAGGTGAGGCTGTTCAGGGTGACCCTGCCGGCGAGCATGGCTGCGCCGACTCCGGTGAGCGTGCCGAGGATCCCGACGGCGGCGGCTTCGGCCGCAGCCAGGCTCAGCACGGTGCGGCGTCGCGCTCCTCGCAGCCGCAGCAGGGCGAGCTCACCGCGGCGACGCTCGCTGCCGGAACCGACCACGACGGCGGTCAGCAAGCCGGCGAGCACTGCTGCGGGGGCGCCGAGGAAGAGGAAGAGGATCTGGGAGTACGCCGCGTCCTCGCGGGCTGCGTCGAGCGCGGCGCCGAGGTTGTTGCCGATCTTCACCGAGCCGGAGAGGTCGGCTTCGAGGTTGTTGGCGTCGGCGAGTGTCGCGGCGTACGCCGCTGCGGGGTCGGCGGGGAGCCGATCGGTGAGGGAGACGTGGAGCTGCGTCTTCCGGGTGACACCCGAGGAGGCGGCCAGCTGTTGGGCGAGGGTGTCGGGCATCAGCACCACGTTGTCCGGTGGCGCCAGGGGTTGGGACTGGGGCGGGGCTCCGACCTTCTGGAACAGCGAGTCGGCCTGGGGGAGCTCGACGATCCCGGCGACGGTGACCGTGGCGGGCTTGTCGCCCCACAGCACGGTGAGGTCCTGCCCGGGCTGCACGTGCAGGTTCGCGGCGGTCTGCTGGGCCAGCATGACGCCGTTGTCGGCACCTACCAGCGTCCGGACGGCAGCAGGGAAGTCGCGGGTGTACGTGGCGGGGAGGCCCAGGACGGCCGCCTTCCCCGTCACCTGGCGGGTACCGCCCGTGGTCGCTTCGAGGCCGCGGGCGGCGTAGAACTGGACGGGATCGACGGCGGCCACGCCACCGCGGGCGGTCAGGGTGTCCGTGACGCGGCCGACGTCGGCGGGGTTGTCGAGGGCGACCTGCCAGTCCACGGCGACGCTGCTGGCGGCTCGGTCGGTCATCGTGGCGCGTGAGGCGCTGATGAACATCGCCAGGAACGCCAGGGTGGTGACGGTCAGGGCGACGCCGACGGTCGCGGCGAGGAACCGGCCGCGTCGGCGCCGTGTGGTTCCTGAGACCCAGGCGAATTGTTCCCGCATTCCCTGCAGCAGGGTGCTCATCGTGATTCCTCGGCGTGGTCGTGGGTCTGTTCGCGGTCCTGTTCGGGGCTGAGGCGGCCGTCCGCGATCGGCCAGACCGTCGCGAGCCGTTCGGCGATGCGGGGGTCGTGGGTGGCGAGCAGCAGGGGTGCGCCCAGCTGGTCGGCGGCGCGGAGCAGTAGGTCGGTGACGACCAGAGCGTGGTCGAGGTCGAGGCGACCGGTGGGCTCGTCGGCGCAGATCAACCGTGGTCTGCTCGCCAGGACGCGTGCGACGGCGACGCGTTGGGCCTGGCCGCCGGAGATCTCTTCGGGCAGGGCCCTGGCCAGACCGCCGAGGTCGAGGTCGTGCAGGGCCGCGCGGGCGAGATCGCGGGCCTCAGCGGGGGACATGGTCCCGTGCAGCAGCAGCGGCAGCTCGACGTTCTCCACAACGGTCAGCGACGGCACGAGGCTCGGCGCCTGGAATACCACCCCGATTTGCTGCCGCAGCGGGACGGTCTGGTCGAGGCCGGGCCAGGTGATCGCTCCGGTGGTCGGTGTCACGAGGCCGGCGACCAGGTGCAGCAGCGTCGACTTGCCCGAGCCTGACGGCCCGCGGACCGCGACCGTGTCGCCGGCGCGGAGGCGACCGGTGGCACCGATCAGGGCGTGTACGGGTGCTTCGGATCGGCCGTAGGTCACCGAGGCCTCGTGGGTCTTGACGACCGTTCCCGGCGGGGTCGACGTCGGTCGCCCGGCAGCACTTCCCAGGGTGGTGGTCATGACCCGAGGACCTGTCCGTCGTTCAGGCGCACGATTCGGTCCGCCCCGGCGGCGACAGCTTCGCTGTGGCTGGCCACGATCACCGCCACTCCGGCCGACGCGACTGCCCGCAGCCGGCTGATCAGGGCAGCCTCGGTGTCGGCGTCGAGTTCGCCGGTCGGCTCATCGGCGACGAGCACGAGCGGCGCGCCGGCGAGGGCGACGGCCAGGGCCGCTCGAGCAGACTCGCCTCCCGAGAGCTCCTCGGGCCAGGCCTCCAACCGGTCCCCGATCCCGAGCCGCTGCGCGGTCGCCGCCCACGGCGCCGGGACGTCTTTGTCGTGGCCGTTGTGCCGGTTCGCGCGGGCTTCGCTTCGGCCGCTGTCGGCGAGGTGCGCGGCGAGCCGCAGGTTGTCGCGGATGCGTAGGTGGCTGATCAGGTTGCCCGACTGTGCCATCACTCCGACGTATTGCGAACGGATCCTGTCGCGGTCACGCTGCGAACGGTGGTTGATCCGCTCTCCGGCGATGCGGACGGTCCCACCCGAGGGTTCGTCCATCCCGGTGATGCACGCCAGCAAGGTCGACTTGCCCGACCCCGACGGCCCGGTGACCACCACGAACTCGCCGGCCTCGACGCGCAGGCTGACACCCCGCAGCGCAAGGGTCTCCTCCTCCCCGGACCGGAAGAAGCGGTAGACGTTCTCCGCCGCCACCGCGGGTGTGTGGGGCTCGGGTCCGGTGACCGGGGTAGCGGGCCGCGAGGTCGTGGTGGTCACAGGGTCACTTCCAGCTCAGCGAGTCGCTGACCAGGCGCCACGGGTCGACGTTGTCGGCCCCCTGCGGTCCCGACAGGGTGAGGACTGCCTCGACGCCGTCCTTGACGTAGACGTACCGCTCGAACGCGTCGGTCACGGTCTTGCCGGTGACGTCGTTCTTGGGGCCGTCGGCCTCGTAGGTCGCCAGGATCGCGGTGGTGCCGGCCCTGTCGACGCTGGACACCTCGCCGCCGGAGAAGTTGCTCAGTGAGCTCTGCAGCTGCGGTAGGTCCGTGTTCTTGACGGTGTCCTGGGTCGGCTGGCTGCTGGCGTCCATCACCTCCAGTTGGATGGTGTTGAGCTTGTCGGTGAAGCTCACCCCGTTCGCGGTGTCCGACTGTGCCCACCCTTCGGGGACCTTGATCGTTACTCGCCCCGAGGTGTCGGTGTAGTCGACGAACACCTGGTCATCGGGAATGTCGCCAGGCGGGCTGTACTCCTTCACCGTCGCCGAGCCTGACTCTGAGCCGGAGCCTGGGTTGGACGACGAGCCGCCGCACCCGGCCAGCAGAGCGGCGAGTGCGAGAGCCACCCCGGCGATCACGACAGCCGAGCGGCGTCGCCGCTTTCGGGCTCGCGTTGATGAGTGGACATCGGTGGTGCACTCGGGCAGCGGGTTCATGGACGGGACCTCCAGCGTCGGTCGACCTCGGTCGTGGAACGGACAAGCCCATCGTGCGGAGCCACCGCTGTGGGGACGCTGAGAGGACCTCGGGCTCACAGCGTCCTCTCAGCGCGAGTCAGCGGCGCTCGGCTCGGACGCGCAATCTCGGCGCAACGGCCAGCCTTGCGGCTCGACCTTCGACGCAAGGTGAGGAAGCCTGCGTCGTGCGGCGAGGAGAATCCGATGCAGCTTCGCCGTCCGTGGCGCTGACGTGGGCCTGATGCGGCATCACCGACCCGTGTTCGTCATCACACGCCATCGGTCAAACGCCATGGAGGCATCCCGGCCCAGGGATCCCGGCCGTCCAGGTGCCCGGAGCGGCAGTCGCTGGCTCCTGTGGCATAGCCGTACTCGTCCTCGCGCCTGCCGTGCTTGGCGTCGGACGGTCATCGGTGCAGCGTGAACTCGTCGAGAAGGCCCCCGTTCTGGTCGATCGCCCGGCCGGTCAGAGTAGTGGGCGAGGCGACCAGGTCGAGGAAGTGGCGCACTGACGCGCTCACCTGGGTGAAGTCCTGGCGGCCGGTAGGCCGCAGGGTGCCCGCGCCCCCGGAGACGACGTAGGTGACCCCGTTGATCTTCTTGGAGCGCTGATAGTCGTGGTCGTGGCCGGCGAGCACCAGCGGCACGGCGTAGTGCTCGAAAAGCGGGACCCACGCCTGCTGGATCGACTCATCGGAGCCGTGGTAGCCGGCCGAGTAGGCGGGTTTGTGCATGGCGACGATCGTCCACGCCGCCTCGCTGGGTGCCGCGAGGGTGTCCTCGAGCCAGGCGAGTTGGTCGGGGTCGTCGACCTGCTCGGTGTCGAGGACGACCACCCGCACGATTCCGATGGTCTCGGTGTACCAGGACGTGGAGCGTCCGAGCTGATCCAGGATCTGCTCCTCTTCGTCGCTCATGTAGTCGTGGTTGCCCAGCACGGGCAGCAGGCGGGCACCCCGCTGGGTCAGGGGGGCGAAGACGCCGCTGATCCGCGTCGGCACCTGTGCGGCGTCGCCCTCGGGGTAGATGAGGTCGCCGAGCAGCACCAGGGCGTCGTATCGGTAGCTGTCGTCCTGGGCGAGCATCTGCTGGACCGTTGCCTCGATGGCGCTGCCCGCTCCTGTGCCGGTGTCGCCGGCGAAGGCCAGCCGTGTTGCTGGCTCCTGCTGCAGGCTCGGTGCTGGTCGCGATGCGCGATCAGTGGTGGGCTCACCGGAGGGGCCGCACGCGACCACCGTGGCAAGCAGCAGAAGTGTCGCGATGAGAGCGCGTACTGGGCTGTGTCGTCGTGACGCGGGGGAGGGGCCCCACCGCTTCTCGCGGCGGGACCCCTCGTGTTGCCGACGTGACTCGACTATGTCGACCTTCTGTCGATCTCGGGGGTGTGATCGCTCAGTTGGTCTCGCCGGTCTCGTCGGCGTCCTGGTGGCCGGGCTCGTTGGGGTTGGCGTCGGGGCCCTGGTCGGGTCCGTCGTTGGCCTCCTCGGCGCCCTCGGTGCCCTCGGCCTCGCCGGACTCGTCGGCGTCCTGGTGGCCGGGCTCGTTGGGGTTGGCGTCCGGGCCCTGGTCGGCGCCGTCGTTGGCCTCCTCGGCGCCCTCCTGGCCCTCGACCTCGGTCGCGTCGTTGGCCTCGCCGTCACCGTCGGACTTCTGGACCTGGCTCGGGGCGGGCCCGGTGTTGCCGGAGTCGGCGTTCGCTGTGGCCAGGCCCCCGATGCCGAGGCCACCGACGATCGCGGCGGCCGCGATGACAGCGGCGTTGCGCCGGAACGGGCTGGTGGTCTTCATGATGGTTGCCTCCTGGGGGTTCGGGCCGCCTTGGTGGCGACCTCGATGAATCCAGAGTGCGTGAGATGCGCTGTGACGACGCTGAGAGCCGCTGAGAGCCGTCCTCAGCGTCTTCACAATCGCGATCACGCAGACTGAGGCGACGGATCGAGGAGGTGTGGTGTGCGGGTGTTGATGGTGGAGGACGAGGTACGGCTGGCCGAGACGGTCAGCCGCGGTTTGCGCTCCGAGGGCTTTGTAGTCGACACGGTCCACGACGGTGCCGAGGGCCTCGCCGAAGCCCAGCTGCGTGACTACGACGTAATCGTGCTGGACATCATGCTCCCCTCGATGAACGGCTACGACGTGTGCCGCGAGCTGCGGCGGGCGGGGGTGTGGGTGCCGATCCTGATGCTGACCGCCAAGGACGGCGAGTACGACGAGGCTGACGCGTTCGACCTGGGCGCCGACGACTACCTGACCAAACCGTTCTCGTTCGTGGTCCTCGTGGCACGATTGCGTGCGCTCGTGCGCCGCGGCGCCCCGGAACGTCCCTCGGTGCTCACCGCTGGTGACCTCACACTCGACCCGGCGACCCGCGTCGTCCGCCGGGGCGGCACCGACATCACGTTGACCCCGCGCGAGTTCGGGCTGCTGCAGTTCCTGATGCGTCACCCCGGCGAGGTGTTGTCCAAGACCGAGATCGTGCAGAGCGTGTGGGACATGAACTACGACGGTGACGAGAACGTCGTGGAGGTCTACGTCGGTTACCTCCGGCGCAAGATCGACCAGCCCTTCGGTACCACCACGATCCAGACCATGCGAGGTGCCGGCTACCGGCTCGTGGGAGGCGCGGCGTGAAGCCGTGGATGATCCGCACACGCAGTGTGCGCGTACGCGCGACCGCGGCCGCCACTGTTGTCGTGGCCCTCTTCCTCGCGGGAGGCGCGGTCGGGTTCGCCTTGCTCCAGCGTCAACAGCTGGAGAACGCCGTGGCCGACGCCGCGCGACAGCAGGCCGACGACCTCGCCCGGCAGATCGTCGCGGCGACGCCTTCTGGTGCCCTCAGCACGGGTGAGGGCGACCAGTCGTTGGTGCAGATCGTCGACGCGCAGGGGCACGTCATCGCCGCCAGCCCGTCAGTCGACGGTGAGCAGCCCATCCTCGCGGCCAAGCCCGATGTCGGGACCACCCAGACACGCGTGACCAGCACGCTGCCCATCGGCGAAGGGAGCGACTTCGTCGTGGTCGCGCGGGGCGCACGCACCCCGGACGGACCGGTGACCATCCTGGTGGCCGAGAGTCTGGAGCTGGTCAGCGAGTCGACCGCCATCGTCGTCGGTCTGCTCCTGGTCGGCTACCCGCTGGTCCTGCTCGCGGTGGCGGGTACGTCGTACTGGCTGGTCGGCCGCGCGCTCGCGCCGGTCGAACGGATCCGCAGTCACGTTGCCGGCATTCACGGGACATCGAGGGCCACCGACCGGGTCCCCGTCCCGGACACCCACGACGAGATCAGCCGACTCGCCGAGACGATGAACCGCATGCTCGACCGTCTCGACGCCGCAAGCGCGAGCCAACGCCAGTTCGTCGCCGACGCCTCCCACGAGCTGCGCAGCCCCCTGGCCACCATCAGGGCCGTCCACGAGATCGCTGCCCTGCACCCAGAGGCCCAGGAATGGGATCAGGCCGGGCAGGAGGTCCTCAGCGAGCTGGACCGCGTCGACCGGCTCGTCGCCGACATGCTCCTACTCGCCCGAGCCGACGAGCGCGGCATCCCGCTCACCTTCGAAGAGGTCGACCTCGACGACATCCTCCACCGGGAAGCCGACCGACTACGACGCGTGCACAGGCTCGACGTCACCCTGCATGCACCCCCGGTCCGCGCGGTTGCTGACCGCCATCAGCTCGCCCGCGCGGTACGCAACCTCACCGACAACGCAGCACGCCACTGCCACTCCCGGATCGAGCTGCGCCTCACCGAGGCCGACGACTCGGCCACCATCGAGGTCATCGACGACGGCCCCGGTATCCCACCGGACGACCGCGATCGTGTTTTCGACCGGTTCGTGCGCCTGGACCAGAGTCGGGCCCGAACCCAGGGCGGCACCGGCCTCGGACTCCCAATCGCCCGCGAGATCGCTCAGTCCCTCGGGGGAACCCTCAAGCTGGTCGACAGTGACACAGGCGCCCGGTTCGCACTGACGATCCCGGCGACCCCGCGTTGACCTCGACCCTCTGGATCGCGCCCCCACCCCTCAGCTCAGGCGGCGTGCTCCAGGCTCGCCACACCCAGGTTTGCCTCAGGCACGCGGCGCGCCGCGCTTCGGTGCCGAAACAACGCGACGGTCGCAGGGGCCAGGGACAGGGCGACCAAGCCGACGGTGACGAGGTCGATGTGCTGGGCGACCAGCGGAACACCGCCGAACAGGCTTCCAGCCGTGAGCATCAGCGACGCCCACACGGTCGCCCCCATAAGGTTGAACCCCACGAAAGGGCGGCGGTCCATGCGACCCACACCGGCCAGCACCGGTGTCAGGGTCCTGGCAAACGGAACGAACCGCGCGAGGATCACCGCTCGACATCCATGGCGGGCAAAGAACGCCTCCGCGCGAAAGATGTGGTCACGAGTGAGGAATCGCCTCGGACGGTCCAGCACCCGCCGACCGGCGCGCCGACCGATCGCGTAGCCGAGCTGGTCGCCCAGGAAGGCCGCGATCGCTACGACCCCGATGACCACGAGGAGCGGGGCGTGCAGGACACCGGCTGCGGTCATCACGCCCGCGGCGAACAGCAAGGAGTCACCGGGCAGGAAGAAGCCGGCCAGGATGCCGGTCTCGGCGAACACGGTGAGCGCGAGCACGACCAAGGCCCAGGGGCCGGCCGAAGCGAGAATGGCGACGAGTGCAGCAGTCATGGGGTCCTCCATCAGGTGGTCACCCCAGGATGGTCGGCGAACCTGTCAGTGGCCTGACAGAGTTCGAAGGAGCCGGAAGCGGCCACCGGATGGAAGGAACGGCGCGATGAGAGTTCTCGTCGTCGAGGACGAAGTGCCGCTGGCGACGGCATTGGCCGAAGGGCTGCGAGGGGAGGGCCATTCCGTGGACGTGGCATCCGACGGCGCCGAGGGCCTGTGGCTCACGGAGGAGAACGACTACGACGTCATCGTCCTCGACCTGATGCTTCCGGTCCTGGACGGCTTCGAGGTGTGTCGCCGACTGCGCTCGGCGCGCAACTGGACGCCCGTGCTCATGCTCACGGCGCGTGACGCAGACCCTGACATGGTCGATGGGCTGGACGCCGGCGCTGACGATTACGTCACCAAACCCTTCAGCTTCGACGTGCTCCTGGCCCGTCTCCGGTCTCTGGCCCGGCGCAACGTGGTCGAAAGGCCGCCGGTCCTCGCCGTGGCCGACCTGCACCTGGATCCCGCCACCCGCGAGGTACGGCGCGACGGTCACGTCCTCGCCACCACGGCTCGGGAGTTCTCGATCCTCGAACACCTGATGCGCAACCGCAACCTGGTCGTCAGCAAGCAACAGCTCCTCGGAGCTGTGTGGGGATTCGACTTCGAGGGCGACCCCAACATCGTCGAGGTCTACGTCGGCCGGTTGCGACGCAAGGTCGACGCGCCGTTCGCGACGCCGTGCATCGAGACCGTCCGCGGCAGCGGCTACCGGATCCGCGACTCCTCATGAGAAGCGCCATCTCCCGCGACCCCACAAGGCGAGCCCGGGTCCGGGTCCGGGTCACCACGGCGGCGACCACCGTCGCGCTGATCGGTGCCGTCATCGGCTCAGTCGTGTTCGTCGGAGGGCTGCAGGAGAGTCTGGAGCAAGCGCTCATCACTGCGGGGACACAGCAAGCCGGGACCGTCGACGCGCAGCTTCGCTCGGGCGCGGCACCTGACGATGCCGTGGTGTCGGCCAAGCAAGACCTGATCGTCCAGATCATCACCGCCGACGGCCGCATCGTGGCCACCAACCACCCCGAGGTCACGACCGCACTCCAGACCGCCGCCGGTGACGTCGAGGGTGTGTCCGCCAGCCCCCTGGTCGACACCTATGCGGTGCACACGCGTGCCAGCACCCGCGACAGACTGGTCGTGGTGGGTGTCTCCGAGGAGCAGCAACAGCGCGCTGTGCGCATCGCTACCGAGTTCCTCGCGATCTCCGTCCCTGTGGGGATCGCCTTGGTCGGAGTCGTCGTGTGGCTCGCCATCGGCCGGGCGCTGCGCCCGGTCGAACGCATGCGCGAGGAGGCGGAGACCATCACCTCCGAGCACCTGCACCGACGCCTACCCGTGCCCGCCGGGGACGACGAGATCCCGCGGCTGGCCGAGACCCTCAACCAGATGCTCGACGGCATCGACGCCGCCCATCAGGCGCAACGCCGCTTCGTCGCGGACGCCTCCCACGAGTTGCGATCGCCGCTGGCGAACCTGCGGCAGACCGCCGAGACCGCCCAGCGGCAACCCACGTCGACCTCGGTCCCGGAGCTGGCCTCTCGGGTCATGGTCGAGGAAGAGCGCATGGAAGCCCTCGTCGAGGCCCTGCTGACGCTCGCGCGGGTCGAGAACAGCTCGGCATCGCGTAGCCAGCTCGTCGACCTGGACGACCTCGTGCTCGACGAAGTAGGGCGGTGTCGTACAAGAGACTCAACCAGCATCGACATCAGCGCCGTCAGTGCGGGTCAGGTCCTCGGCGACCCCGTGCTGCTGGGCCAGGTGGTGTCCAACCTGCTGGCCAATGCCGAGCGTCACGCCGCCTCGATGATTACGGTCTCGCTGCACGAGGACGTCTCTCACGTCGTCCTCGCCGTCGAGGACGACGGGACTGGCGTCCCGAGTCCCGACCGCGACCGCATCTTCGAGCGGTTCGCCCGGCTCGACGAAGCCAGGGCCAGGGACGCCGGGGGTTCCGGGCTCGGCCTCGCGATCGTGAAGACCGTGGTCGAAGCACACGGCGGGATGGCCAGGGTCGAGGAGAGCGCTGACGGCGGTGCTTGCTTCGTGGTCAGGCTTCCACGAGCGCCCGAGTCCTGACAGGGACGAAGACTTCGTTGCATCTGACGGCTTGTCAGCCAGATGTCAGAAAACCCGGTCAGCGTACGGCGCATGACCACCACAACCAGTACCGCCGCCCGGCGCCACGACGCGCGGGCCATGCTCAACAAGGTCCCAGAGGTCACGCTGTACTTCTGGCTGATCAAGATCCTCTGCACTACGGTCGGAGAAACCGCCGCCGACTACCTCAACGGCACCCTGGGCTTCGGACTCACCGCCACCTCGGCGATCATGACCGGCCTCCTCGCCGTCGCGCTCACCGCGCAGTTCCGAGCGCGCCGCTACATCCCCTCGATCTACTGGATCTCCGTGGTCCTGATCTCCGTGGTCGGCACCCTCATCACCGACAACCTCACCGACAACCTCGGTGTCTCTCTCTTCGTCTCCACGGGCGTCTTTGCTGCCGCACTGGCCGCAACCTTCGGGATCTGGTACGCCCGCGAGCGCACCCTGTCCATCCACACCATCTCCACCACCCCGCGTGAGGCCTTCTACTGGCTCGCCGTGCTGCTCACCTTCGCCCTCGGCACCGCTGCCGGCGACCTCTTCGCCGAGAAGCTCGCCTTCGGCTACGGCCCGTCGGTGCTGATCTTCGGAGGCATGATTGGCGCCATCACGGTCGCGTGGAAGAAGCTCGGTCTCAACGCCGTCACTGCTTTCTGGGCCGCCTACATCCTGACCCGACCCCTCGGTGCTTCCATCGGCGACTTCACCAGCCAGCCCACCAGCAACGGTGGACTCAGTCTCGGCACCACCGGCACCAGCCTCATCTTCCTCACCGCGATCCTCGGTCTCGTCAGCTACCTGACGATCACCAAGGTCGACCGCACCGAAAACCGAGAGGAGGCAGCGCTGGAGGCGGCTTGACCCCACCTGGGCGGCCCGCACCCACTAAACTAAACGGGTGCGGGCCGCCCTGCCCGGATCTGAGCGGGGCGAAGAGTTGAGCCTCCGCGGTGGCAACTGATCGGGATGAACACGCTGGCACACACCTTCCTTTCGGAGGCTCCCCGACGCACCTGCCGCCGCCCTCCGCGCGTTCTCGCGAGCACCGGCGAAGTTGGGTCATGACGAATCTCTCAAATATCCACAGCGTTCTCGTAGACACCACTCGCGGCCAACGCCGACGCCAACGACGGTGCGCGGATCGCGACCGAGTCGAAACCCGAGCTCGCTCCCGGTATCCGCGGCATGTATGCCAGCGGATGGCGCAGCGCGGCGGCGAGTTGTTCGTGGGTGAGCTGGATCTGGACGCCTTCGTTCGAAGGCCCCCGGGAGGAGGCGACGAGGGTGACCAGGGCGCCGGCGATGCGCGTGGGCACGGACTTGAACACGGCGCCGACGATCCAAAACGGGTAGCGCCCATCCGGGTCGCCCGCTGCGCCTGCGCTCCACAGATCTCAGGTCGGTTCTGCGGCGGCGGTCCGCGTGGTGTTCCAGAGGAGAAGCAGTGCGAGACCCTGGAGGAGTGCAATTGTGATGGCCAAGCCACCCCTGTTGTGCTCGACGAGGGCGCCGGCCAGCGCGCCGCCGGTAAGGGCTCCGAGTCCCTGTACGGCGGCGAAGACGCCGTAGGCGGTGGCTCGACGCGGAGCGGGAACGAGGTCGGCAACGTAGGCCTTGACCGTCGAGTCCTGGATACCCGTGGCGATCCCCCACGCAACGATGCCGACAAGCACCAGCCACAGTTCGGTGGCGAAGACGCAGAAGGGCACGATCGCGACGAGCACGGGGACGATCATGAGGATGCGGCCACCTCGGCGGTCGAAGAGATGGCCGGTGCCGAGCGCGGCCAGGGCCTCGACCGCCATCGCGAGGGCGTACACGAGTGGGACCGCTGCCAGGGTGACGAGACCCTCTTGGACGAACCGGAAGGAGATGACACCGAAGGTCATGAGGCCTGCGGTCGTCATGGCTGCGGACGCGGCGAAGAGATGGAACGTGCGAGGCAGGTCACTGCCGACCACGGCCCTACCGAGTTCTGCGATCGGGCTTGGTGCGGGTGAGGGGCCAGGGCGTTCGTCGTGCCCGGGTTCGGTCACGATAGGTGCACGGCGGCGCAGTTGGGCCAGGAGCAGGAGCGCGAACGCACCGGGGATGGCCAGGACTGCGAAGCCTGGCCATAGGACACCGGTGAGGGCTGCGATTCTGGCGAGGAGCAGCGGGCCGGAGAAGGCGCCGATCTGGTCGAGGGCCTTATGGGCGGCGAATCCCTTGCCGCGGCCGGTGGCAGTGGCCATCCGTGCGAGCAGGGCCGACTTCGCTGGGCTCCGGACGGCTTTTCCGGTGCGTTCGAGCAGGATCAGGGTTGCCGCGACGGCGAGGCCGGCGCTTCCGATGAACGGCGTGATCGCGAGGAGGGGAACGCAGACGGCTGTCATGGCATACCCGAGGACGGTTAGCCGCCAGTGGTTGTGGCTGCGGTCGGCCCAGACGCCGGTCGCCAGCCGGAGCACGAGGGCGATGCCTTCGCCAGCGCCGGTGACCAGGCCGACGGTGAGCGCGGAGGCGCCGAGAGTGCCGAGGAGGGGTCCGGCCATGGCGCGCATGCCTTCGTAGACCATGTCGGCTGCGAGGCTGACGAGGCCGAAGGCGATGACCGCCCGCCAGGGCGTCCAGGTCCCGGACGTGGCATCGGGTGCTGCGCCGCGGCTGGGGGATGTCTGCGTCACGTGGACCGATTCTGACAGGTGCCGGTGCTCCAGTGGTCGCGGAGCGGACCCACGCTCGCGGTGGACAGGGGGCCGGCCAGGAGCTGAGCAGTCGCGGCCAGGGTTCGTCGCCAGTCGCCGCGGGGGGCGTGGAGGTCGGTGTCGTGGAGCAGAATGGTGCCGCCAGGATCCAGTGTGCGCTGGACCGTTGCGGCGATCCGGGCGGATGTCATGGACCGCTCCCATTCGCGGCCCCATGCGGTCCAGAGCACGGGTGTCAGGCCAAGGGTGCGGCACGCGTGCAGAGATGCGGTGCTGAGCACGCCGTATGGAGGGCGGTACCAGGTGAGCGCCGTCCCGGTGATGTCTTCGACCGCCTGCCGTGCGTCTCGGAGCTCCCGAGCGAGCCGGGTAGGAGGCGTCGCGAGGACGCATCGGTGCGTCCAGCCGTGGACGGCAAGTTCATGTCCTTCCGCGCTGATCTGGCGAACCAGGGCGTGGTTGTCGACAGCTTGGGACCCGAGCACGAAGAAGGTGGCAGTCCGCTGGTGCTCGGCGAGCAACTCGAGGAACGCGGGGGTGCTGACCGGGTCTGGGCCGTCGTCGAAGGTGAGCGCGACGTGGGCTGTGGTTGAGGCTCCGGACAGGCGTGGCCAGGCGTGTCGCCGCAACGGGCCGATCGCAGTCAGCGCGGGGCCTGCCGCGACTGTGAGCGCCCCGACGCCCAGCGCGGCCGCTCGTCGACTCATGCGGCAATGATGGCCGGCGCGAGCCTGGTGATCAGGTCGAGGACCTGGGGTGCGTCGACCGGGAGCCGGCTGTGTCGCGGAGCCGTCATAGCGAGCGTGAGCAGGCGGGCGAGGTCATCTGAGGTGCGGGCCCACGGGATAAGCCCAGCTGTCTCCAGGTTGATCGAGTTCGCGACACCGTGGCCGGGCAATGGGCGGTAGGTCAAGACGGGCGAACCGGAGGCCAGTGCCTCCAGGGAGGTGAACCCGCCCGCGTTCTGCACGATGCAGTCGCTAGCTGCCATGAGTGCAGGGACGTCATCGCGCCATCCGAGCGCGACAACCCCGGGGATCTTGGAGAGCCGGTCACGCAGCCGAGTGTCGGTGCCGCACAGCACCACCGGCGTCATCTGCCCATCGTTGACGAGGTCGCGGGCGGTTTCCTCCAGTTCCCCCATGCCAAGTGAGCCGCCGGTGACCAGAGCCCACGGCCCCACAAATTCGCCGACTAGTGGCTGTTCGCCGTTCTCGGTGCCGGAAACACCAGGTGCGCTGTCCGGAAGGAGCGGCCGGACCACTTCGGTTGCTCCGCCCCAGTGACGTGCCTCGGCCGCTGCGACGTCGTGGATGGCGAGATTGAGGTCAATGCCGGGGTGGATCCACAGTGAGTGGACGGAGGTGTCGGTGAGGTAGGTAATCGCGGGCGCGGCGAGCTGGCCGGACAAGCGAGCGTGCCCGAGGGTCTGGGCGCCGAACGGGTGGGTGGTGACGACGAGGTCGCAACCACGGGTGGCCTCAACAACCGGGGCAGCGGCGAACGCGAGCAGCCGTGTCACCAGTCGATGCGCTACACGGCCCGGCTCGAGCAGCTTCAAGGTCGTTCCCCAGGAGTTGGGCCGACGCCGCAGTTGGGCGTAGTACGCCCTGCGAAGAACCGGCCCGAGCCTGCATGGCAACAGCGTCACGATGTCGTGGATCTCGACCTCACAGCCCAAGGCGGTGAGGACGCGTGCGAGCTCCCGGGCAGCAGAGTTGTGGCCCGCGCCGTAACTGCCGGTGATCACGGCGATACGGGGTGCTGCAGCCCCCGGCGAGAGAGTGAGCAGCGGCACTGCCGCGGCAGGAGCTGTCTGTGTGGTCATGTCGGCGAGGATGACTGCCGTCGGGTGAAGCCCCCATGAAGGCGAGGCGGGGACTCGTCGCCGGCGGTCCGCGACGCAAGCCTCAAGCCTGGGTTTGGCGGCGGCGTCGCCACCAGTGGTAGCCGGCCGGGGCGGCCGAGAAGGCCAGGATCGCGAGGATTGCGTAGTCGACGTTGTCCTTCAGCGACGGAACTGTGTTGCCGAGGAAGTACCCGAGCAGGGTGATGGTGGCGACCCAGAACATCGCCCCCGCGCCGCTCCAGATCAGGAACCGGCGTCGCTCCATCCGACCCACGCCGGCCACCAGCGTGACGTAGGTGCGGACGAAGGGGACGAAGCGCCCGAGCAGGATGGCGCGGTTGCCGTGGCGCTCGAAGAACGCCTGCGTCTTGTCCAGGTGGCGGCGCCTCAAGAAGCGGCTGTCGCGCTGGTAGAGCCGCGGCCCGGCCAGGCGTCCGATCTCATAACCTGCGACGTTGCCGAGGAAGGCTGCGAGGGAGAACAGGGAGAGCGCGAGAGCCAGCCCGACGCCATTGTCGTCGGAGATCACAGAGAGGTCACCGGTGGCGACAAAGAGGCCCAGTGCGAACAGCAGTGTGTCTCCGGGCAGAAACGGGAACAGCAGCCCGCACTCAACGAAGATCATCAGCAAGCTCACCCAGACCAGACTCTGACCGAACTGCTGCAGCAGCCAGTCCGGACTCATCCAGTTCACGCCCAGCAGCAACGGGATGACGAGACGCGTCATCCGCCGGCGCCGCGATCCCGTCGGGCCGCACGGCCAAAGATCGCGGCAGTGGGCGCGCTCGGCGTCGTCGCCAGTCGCTGCGCGCCGCGACGACACGCCGCTGATCCCCTTCGTGCCCTCGGAAGGTGGGTGACCTCACTCATGGTCGACAGCGTGACGGCGCCCCGTGAAGGAGACGTGAAGGTCGCAGTTGCGCCCGGCATTGGCTTCATGGCTGCTTCATGCGGCTGTGCCTACGGTTCGACCGGATGCAGGCCGCTGGGTCTGCGGGACGGAGGACGAACTCGTGAGCGCGAGCACTGGATCGGTGGTGTGGGCTCAGGTCCAGGAAGACTGGTTCGAGGCAGTCAATCGCCTGGCACGCGTCACGCCGTGGCTGCACATCCCGGCACGGCTGTACGCCGAGTACGGCGTGGGAATGTTCGCCGCTCTGCTCCTGCTGTCTTGGTGGCTGGTACGCCGCGACGGGGATCTGCGGCGGGTCACCGCTGCCTTGTGGGCTCCGATCGGCGCACTTTTAGCTCTGGGCGTCAACCAGTTCCTCGTCGCCGCCGTGGCCGAACCCAGGCCCTACACGGTGCTCCCGCACGCGCTGGTACTGGGCTCGCGCAGCAGCGACTACTCCTTCCCGAGTGACCACGCCGTCATGGCCGGGGCGGTCGCGGCTGGTGTGCTGCTCGCGCATCGTCGCCTCGGCATGGTCACGGCCGGACTTGCGCTCGCGATGGCCTTTACGCGCGTCTACATCGGCGCGCACTTCCCGCTCGACGTCGCGGCGGGGCTGCTCGTCGGTGCAGTCGTGGCGGTGGGCTCCTACCTTGTTGCTCGACCTCTCGTTTTGTGGTTGGTGGAGCTGTTGGCACGCACGCCGGTGAGAGCGCTGCTGACCGCATCCCCGAGGGCTGCGTGATGACCGGCCTGATCGAGCATCTGCTGGCGACTCCGGCATGGCTGGCGCTGCTGGTGGTGTTCGCGCTGCCGGCCCTGGAGTCCTCGGCCTTCCTGGGCTTCATCTTCCCCGGAGAGATGGCGGTGCTCCTGGGTGGCGTGGTGGCCAGCCAGGGCCATGTGCCGCTGGCCGCAGTGATGGCTGCCGGTGTCACTGGCGCGGTCGCGGGTGACGCGATCGGCTACCTGGTGGGTCGCCGCTGGGGGCGGCGGATTCTGGACTCCACGCTGGGGCGCTTCGTCAACGCCGAGCATCTTGATCGCGCCGAAGGCGCCTTGTCCCGGCGCGGCGGCTGGGCGGTCTTCTTGGGCCGGTTCACCGTCGCATTGCGGGTGATGATCCCCGGACTGGCGGGGATGGCGCGGATGCCGTACCGGCGCTTCGCGATCGCGAACGTCACCGGCGGCGCCTTGTGGGGCGCAGCGATGGTCCTCGCCGGCTACCTCGCCGGGAACAGCTGGCACACCGTCGACCACTACATCTCGGTCGTGGGCATCGGAGTCACGCTCGGGGTAATTGGGATGCTCTTGACCGCACGAGCGATCCGCCGTCGCCGGGCGCGCGTCGGTGAGAGCACCGCGGCTGGTGCGGTCGGTGACGCGGATGGCGGCGACGCGTCCGCGATCGAAGCAGCGTCCTCGACCCTCGTCAACGACGTCGCGCAACCGGCTTAACCGCCCCTTCATCCACGGTTTCCTACGGTCCCCGTGTGACCACTACTGTCAGCGACCGCACGTCCGGACCGGCTCGGGCAATCCCCGCAGCGGAGGCCGGCGCGCGCGCAAGCAGGCGGGGTTGGGCAACCTCGGGGTTGCTGTTCGCGGCGCTGCTGACGACGGCCGCGTGGCTGCCGTTCCTGCACAGCCCGTTGACCTCGGACGAGAGCGGGTTCCTGCTGCTCGCCCAGCACTGGAGCCCGGGCCATTCGTTGTATGGCGACTATTGGGTCGACAGGCCTCCGCTGCTGCTGTGGTTGTTCTCCGTGGCAGCCCATCTCGGACCGACCAGCGCGACGGCGGCTGGGGTCACCGCGCCAGGTGTCAAGGTGCTCGGCGCCCTCGCCAGCGGGGCGTCGATGATTCTGGTTGGCGTTCTGGCCCGCCAGCTCGCCCCAGAGGCACGGTGGGCCCGCCGTACGGCCGTGGTGCTGGCAGCCGCGCTGTTGTCCAGCCCGCTGTTCGGGATGCCGGAGACTGACGGCGAGGTGCTGGCGGTGCCGTTCGTCATCCTCGGCCTGGTGTGTCTGCTCGCGGCGCTGCGCCGGCCGTGGGGACCGCGGGTGTTCGCGCTCGCCGTCGGGGCCGGCGCGTCCGGCATGGCCGCGGCGCTGGTGAAGCAGAACGTCATCGACGTCTTCGTGTTCGGAGTCGTTCTCGTGGTGCTGTCGCGGGGCCGGGTGAGCCGGCTCGGGGGACGCGCGGCCGCGTTTGTTGCAGGAGCTGCGGGGATGCTCGGCGCGGCGGTCGCAGCAGCCTGGGCCCAGGGCACATCGGTCGGTGACCTGTGGGATGCGATCGTGGTGTTCCGCATCCAGGCCTCGGGGGTGATCGGCTCCTCGGCTTCGGAGGCCACTCCGCAGCGCATGACCGGGTTGATCGTTGCGTTCTTGACCAGTGGCGCCGCAGTGGTGCTGGCCGTTTCGGCGGCGACGGTCCTGACGCGCATGGTGCGTGCGCGGCGACAGGCGGCCCCGGCTGCTGCGAATCCGTCCGAGTCGACCGCCGGCCTGACGTGGCCGGTGGTCGCGCTGGTCGCCTGGGAGCTGTGCGGGGCCCTACTGGGCGGCAGCTACTGGCTGCACTACCTAACCGGCCTGCTCCCGGGCCTGGTACTCATGATCGCCATCGCCCGGCCCGGGCTGTGGTCCAGGCGAATGTTGACGGTTGCGGTGGCCTACACCGCGGCGGCGAGCCTGGCCGTGTGGGTGCACCACGTTGCCACCCCGGCCTCCGTCTCGTCGGATGCGCAGGTGATGTCCTACCTGCGCGAGCACGCGCAGGCCTCCGACGGGGTCGTGGTCGGGTTCGGACATCCCGACATCGTCGCCGGCAGCGGGCTCCAAAGCCCGTACGAGCACCTGTGGAGCCTGCCCGTGCGAGTTCGGGACCCACGCCTGGAAGAGCTGCGGGAGGTGATGGCCGGGCCATCGGCTCCGCGGTGGCTGGTCGTGGCCGGCGACAGCCTCGACACGTGGGGGCTGGATGCCGGCGAGGCGCAGCTGTATCTGGAGCGGCATTACGTTGAGCGGGTGAGTTACGGCGACTGGCACATCTGGCAACGCGAGGACGAGGCGACCCGATGAGGATTCTGGTTGCCGAGGACGACGTCCGCCTGGCTGGCCTGCTCGAGGAGTCGCTGGCCGAGGCCGGGTGGCAGGTTGAAGTCGTGCACAACGGTCGCGTCGCCTACGACCGGCTCCTGACCGACACGAGCTTCGACGTGGTGCTCCTGGACTGGATGCTGCCCGGCATGGATGGCGTGACGGTGGCACGACGCCTGCGCGGCATCGGGATGGCGACGCCGATCTTGATGCTCACCGCCCGTGGAGACGTGCGCGACCGGATCGACGGCCTGGATGCGGGGGCCGACGACTACCTGCCCAAGCCCTTTGACCTCGACGAGCTCCTCGCCCGATTGCGTGCGCTGTACCGCCGGGGCGGTTTCAGCGGGGAGGCGCCGGTGCAGATCGGTGACCTGGTGGTGGACCCCGTGGCTCGTCGGGCTTCCCGCAGCGGTGTCGAGATCACCCTGTCCGCGCGCGAGTTCGACATCCTCTACCTGCTGGCCTCCCACGCCGGACAGGTGGTGACCCGGCTGACGATCCTCGACGAGGTCTGGGACGGCGAGACCGACCTGCGCAGCAACGTCATCGACGTCCACCTCGCCGCGATCCGCGGCAAGATCGACAAGCCGTTTGGCACCGACACGATCACCACCCTGCGCGGAGTTGGCTACCGACTAGAGACCCCGGTAGCGAAACGATGAGCGAGCTCCGCTCACGGCTCTCACGTCTCCCGTTGCGGGTCCGCCTTGTCGCCGGGTTCTCCGCCGCGAGTCTCGTTGTGCTCGTCGCGGCCGGTGTCTTCGTCTACTGGAGGGTCGAGTACGCCTTGGACCGCGGACTCGACACCGAGCTGACCCAAGCGAGCCAGACACTCCAGCCACTTGTTCAACCCGACGGACAGGTGAGCAGCCGGTCCCCGGCCGATGCCACCGGTGTGGCCTGGCAGGTGCTGGACACCGACGGCACCATCCTCGACAACGGTGGCCCCGCCGGGGCGACCGCACTGCTCAGCTCGTGGCAGCTCGAGCGAGTGGCCACGACGCCCCGCACCTTCGACGTGGGCGACTTCCTACCCGTCTCGGGCGAGCCGTATCGTCTGCAGGTTGTCCAGCTCTCGGCGTCTCCGCGGCGTTATCTGCTGGTGGGGGTCCGGCGTGACCACCGCGACGAGGCGCTGCGAGAACTCCTCGTGCAGCTCACCCTCGCGGGATTCGGTGCGCTGCTGGTCACCGCCTTGGTTGGCGAGCGGCTGGCCCGCGCCGCGCTGCGCCCCGTCGAACGTTACCGACGTCGCGCAGCGGCGATCGCGGCCGGCAACACCAGCCTGCGGCTCGACGTGCCTCCCCTGCGCGATGACGAGATCACCCGTCTTGGGCACACCTTCAACGAGATGCTCACCACCCTCGAAGGTGCCCTCGACCGTGAGCGGCAGTTCGTCACCGAGGCCAGCCACGAGCTGCGCACTCCGATCACGCTGCTGACCAGCCGGATCCAGCTCGCGCTCCGGCGGCCCCGCACCCCGGCCGAGCACGAACGCATCCTCACCGAGCTCAAGGTCGACCTCGATCGGCTCGCCGCGCTCTCAGACCAGCTCCTGAAGCTCGGCCGAGTAGACGCAAGTAACACCGCCGGTCACAGCGACCTCGTGACCGTCGCCAGCCGGACGATCAACCAGCGACGACTGGCCGATCCAGAGCACGCGGGCACCCTCACCGTCACCCTCCCCGAGCACCACCTGATGGTGCCGCTGGCCGACTTCGAGCTGGAGCGGGTGGTCACCAACCTCCTCGACAACGCCGGTGTCCACGGGGCGCCGCCGGTCGAGGTGAGCGTCGACGAACCGGCGCCGGGGTGGGCGCGACTGATGGTCGCAGACTCCGGCGACGGCATGTCGCCCGCACTGCTAGCCACGGCGACCCAGCGCTTCGTACGAGCCGATGAGGCGCGGCCTCGACCCGGTTCGGGGCTCGGGCTCTCCCTGGTCGCGGCGCTGGTCACCGGAGCGAGCGGCGAACTACGGCTCTGCCACGAGGGTCGGCACTCCTCGCACGGGCGCGTCGCCTCGGTGCCGTGCACGCACGGGCCGGCGATGACAGTCACGGTGCTCCTGCCGACGGCACCCGTACTGACCGACGCATCCGGGACACAGCCAGAGGGGTAGTGGCGCACCTGTCGGTGGCGGTTCATCCGGTCTTCATGCCTGGGCGTCTAGGTTCCCGGCGTGAAGGAGTTGAGTCCATGAGCGCCCTCCAGCAGTCGAGCGCCAAACCGGTCAGCAGGGTCCGCGAGGCACCGCGCTCATCGTGGTTTCGAGCGGCGCGGCTGTGGGCCGTCGTCGCCTGCTTCCTCGGGGCCGGGATCGCGCGGTCAGTCCAGGTCGGTATCCCGTTCCGCGACCCGCACGGTGCGTTCCTGGTCAGCCGCGTGCTCCTGACCCTCGGGATCTTCCTTGGGCTCCTCGCCCTGGACGGACTCATCCGCACCGGTCGCCCCCGGACAGCACGGCGGGTGTGGGCGACCATCCACCTGCGGTGGACTCCGAGCCGGCTGGCACTCGCGTGGACCGCGCTCCTGGCCTACCACCTGACCTACTTCACTTATCACAACCTCAAGAGCTGGGACGTCTTCAACGCCTCGCGCGACGCGATGCTCACCCAGTGGGACCGGTGGCTGTTCTTCGGTCACAGTCCCGCGGTCCTGCTCCACGACGTGTTGGGCAACCATGCCGCGGCGTGGGTGCTGATGGGTTGGTACGAGTCGTTCCCGAGTCTCGTAGTGGTCGCGTTCCCAGCCGCTGTCGTGATGGCCAGGCGAATGCGTGACGCGTACGTCGGGATCGCGGCGTTCGTGTGGGTGTGGATCCTCGGCACCGCGACGTACTACTTGATCCCCTCGCTGGGGCCGTTCCAGGCCGAGCCGGGTGACTTCGCCGGACTGCCGCACATGATGATCCAGGACACCCAGGCCCGCTACCTGGCCCAGCGTGACTACCTGCTCGCGCACCCGCACGCCGGTGACGCGTTCGCGCAGGTCTCTGCGTTCGCCAGCCTGCACGTCGGCGTGACGGCCACGATCCTGGGGCTCGCGTGGTGGCATCGCTTGCGGCGCACGACCATCGCGCTCGGAGTGTTTCTGGCCGGGACAATGGTGGCCACGGTCTACCTCGGCTGGCACTTCGCCGTCGACATCCCCGCCGGCCTCGCGATCGCCTCACTGGCCTGGTGGCTGGCTCCGCGGACTATCGGTGTACGTCGTCCACCGTCCGCGGCCCAACGGCTGGAGGCCTGACCGCCCTGGTGGGTGGTGGCTTCATGTTCGCTTCATGGGCCCCCGCCTACGGTCCGGCTATGCGTTGCGCGATCGTCATTCCGACCTACAACGAGGCAGCGACCCTCCCAGCGCTTCTGGGTGCCCTCGATGCGGTCAGGGCCACCACCCAGCACACGTCGCTCGACGTCCTGGTCGTCGATGACAACAGCCCCGACGGCACCGGGGCGCTGGTGCGCTCTCACCGGGCCTTCGGAGACTGGCTAACCCTGCTCACCCGCACGTCCAAAGAGGGCCTCGGTGCCGCGTATCGTGCCGGTTTCGCCGCAGCCATCACCGACCGCTACGACGCGATCATCCAGATGGACGCCGACGGCTCCCACCCGGCCACCGCCGTTCCGGCCATGCTCGCGCTGCTGCGCACACACGACGTCGTGCTCGGCTCCCGGTATGTCACCGGGGGCGCGACGGAGAACTGGCCGCTTCGCCGCCGGGTCCTGTCATGGTGCGCCAACTTCTACGCGCGCCACCTGCTCGGCCTGTCAACGCGAGACACCACCTCAGGTTTCCGGGCCTGGCGTTCCGACGCACTGGTCGCGGCCGGAGTCCTGCAGACCACGTCCAACGGCTATGGGTTCCAGGTGGAGAACACCTGGCGCAGCGAACGGCTCGGCCTGCGGGTCGCCGAGCATCCGATCACCTTCACCGAGCGCACCGCCGGCGCTTCCAAGATGAGCCCCGAGGTCGCCCGCGAGGCCGCCACCCTCGTGCTGCAGTGGCGGCTTGGCGAGATCACGCACCGCACCAAGGACGCGCCGCCTGCCCCATGCGCCCAATCGAGCAATGTGGCGTCGCGATGACCCTGACGGACTTGCCCGGCCAACGGGGCGACACGCTCGCCGCAGCCGCGAGTTCGCCCGTGCGCCGTCCGCCGGCGTGGGGGCGCTTGAGGTTCCTTGCATCCTGGCTCCTCGCCCTCGCCTTGGTGGCGGTTGTCCTCCCACAGACCGTCGATGAGTCCTGGGCGGGCGTTTTCCCGGTGCTGCGATCCGTGCATTGGCCCGCCTTCCTCGCACTCGTCGTCTTGTGGCTGCTCGGGCTCTTCGTCCACTCCTTCGTTCTGACGGCGGCGGCACCCGCCCTCACACACCGGCGTGCCATGACTCTCAACGTGACCGGCAGCGCGCTCGCCAACGTGGTCCCCCTTGGCGGAGCCGCCGGAGTCGAGCTCAACCGTCGGATGATGAAGGCCTGGGGCATCGACACCCGCTCCTTCACCGGCTACACCTTCCTGACCAACCTGTGGGACGTCGGCTCCAAGCTGCTCCTGCCCATCATCGGCGTCATCGTGCTCGCTCGCGCGGGTGAGACCGTCACGCCGCAGCTCACGACGATGTCGCTGCTCGCCGGTGCCGCCTTCGCCGCCCTCGCGACCTTCGCACTGGTGCTCCTCCTTAGCCCACGAGGGACCGGTCTGCTCGGGCGCGCCATCGAACAGACGCTGCGCTTCGGGCTGCGGTTGATCGGTCGCGACCACACCCCGGGATTCCCGGACCTGCTCAACGACGTCCGGCGGGAGTGCGCGGGCCTGGTCGCCAGCGGATGGGTTCGGATGACGACCGGCATCTGCGGGTACGTCGCGCTGCAGTGGCTCCTGCTCGGGTTCTGCCTGCAGTTGACCGGGGCGGGAACCACCTGGCCCGAAGTGCTCGCCGGGTTCGCCGTCGAGCGACTGTTCACGATCGTCCCACTCACCCCGGGCGGCGTCGGTATCGCGGATCTGGGCCTGGTCGGTGTGCTGCTGACGCTGGGCGGCGACCCGGCAGGCGTCAGCGCTGCGGCCCTGCTGTACCGCCTGTTCATCTTCGCCATCGAGATCCCCGTCGGCGGTGGGGTCCTGGGACTCTGGTTCCTCGCGCAGCGCTCTACTCGCAGGCCAACGGTTGATTCGGTGCGGTCGATCGGCTCGATCCGCCGGGTCGCGCACGTCACCGATGTCTTTCTGCCGCGCCTGGGCGGCATTGAGACCCACGTCGACGACCTCGTCCGACACCAGCGCGCATCCGGCCTCGACGCCCACGTGCTCACCCCTACCGCCAGCACCGGCCCCAACCCGGCCTGGGTACATCGCCTACCCGCCGCTCGAGTGCGCAGCCTTGTCACCGACTACGACGCCGTCCACGTCCACATCTCGATGTGGTCTCCCTACGGCGTGAGCGTTGCCCGCGCCGCGATGGCCGCCGGCATCCCCACCCTGATCACGGTGCACTCGATGTGGGCAGGCGCCGGCGGACTCCTCCGCCTGGTCTCCCTCACCAGCCTCCGCCGGTGGCCCGTCGCCTGGTCCGCGGTCAGCACGGCCGCGGCCGAGGCCTTCCGCCGGTCGCTGGGCAACGCCGACGTCGCCGTGTTGCCCAACGCGATCGACATCGGCAACTGGCGGCCCGACTACCGAGACCGGCGGGGTGAGGCGGCAGGGACGCCCGAGAACGGACCGATCATCTTGGTGAGCGTCATGCGCCTCATGCCGCGCAAACGCCCGCTAGCGCTGCTCAAGATGTTCGCCGAGGTTCGCCGGCTCCTTCCCGACCGCGACTTGAAGCTCGTCGTAGTCGGCGACGGGCCCCTGCGCCGGCGTGCCGAACGCTACGTTCAACGCCACGGACTCGACCAGGTTGTGCGGATCACCGGCCGGATTCCACGAACAAGGGTGCTCGACGAACTGCGCGCCGCGGCGATCTACATCGCCCCGTCACCCAAGGAGTCGTTCGGAATCGCCGCACTTGAGGCGCGGTGCGCCGGCCTACCCGTCGTCGCGAACAGCCGCAGCGGCGTCAGCGAGTTCATCGGCGACCGGACCGACGGGATGCTGGTTGCCAACGACACCGAGATGGTCTTCGCGATCGCCGACCTGGTGCGCGACGACCGCCTGCGCACTCGAATCGCGGCGCACAACCGGCGCAGCGCCCCCAAGCTCGACTGGAGCGATGTCCTTCGACGCACTGATGCGCTCTACCAGAAGGCCGCCGACCACGTCGGCGCCGCAGCCCCCACGATTGACGCCCCGTATGCGCTCGCGGCGGAAGCCTGAACTCGCCATGTCCACCATCGTGTCCGTGCATGCGCACCCCGACGACGAGGCATTGTTGACGGGCGGCTGGCTGGCCCAGCGTGCCGCCGCCGGTGACCGCGTCGTGCTGGTGTTCGCCACCGATGGCGACGCCGGGCTCGCGGCCCCCAAGTACTCCGTAGGGGCGCTTGGGCAGACACGGCGCCGCGAGGCCGCAGCCTCCGCGAGAGCACTCGGAACCGCACGCATCGCCTGGCTCGGCTACGCGGACTCCGGCATGGCCGATGCGCCCACGACCAGGAGTGGCCGACTGGTTGACGCACCGATCGAGGACGCAGCCCGCGCAGTTGCGGTGATCCTCGACGAGGAGGACGCCGACATTCTCACCGGCTACGACGCCAACGGCGGCTACGGACACCCCGACCATATCCATGTGCACCGGGTTGCCCGTAAGGCACAGCAGCTCGCTTCGCGTCGCCCGCTGCTGCTCGAGGCCACCCTCGACCAGACGTGGCTGTTGCGCATCCTTCGTATTCTCCGACCCCTCGGACGGTGGGGCCCAGGCCTGACCCTCCCCGGCGACGACATCTACACCCCTCGCACCGACCTGACCCTCAGGGTCGACACCCGCAGCCACGTCGACGCCAAGCGCGCCGCTCTGGCGGCCCACACCTCGCAAACCGGGGGCGGCGTCCGCACGATCGGCCTGATCCTCGCCCTGCCTCGACCACTGGCCCGCCGACTGCTCGGGATCGAGTGGTTCCACGCGGTCCCGTAGGGCAGCTGGGCAGCCCCCACGATGCGGTGCTTCTGCTGGGATCAGGGGTGATCCCGATGCGGCAAAGGAGCGTGGGATCCGTCGATGCACCGCCTTATCGACAGGGCCGAGGGACTCGGCTCGGCTATGCCAGGCGCTCGGGCCCTCGCTGGGCTCTACCGCCAACCGCTCCAAGATCGATTGCATCCCCCTGCGCCAACGCCACGCGCAACTGGTCCACCGACGGGGCGGGCACGAGCCTGCCGTCCTCATCGCGATGAAGGCGGCAGGACACTCCGCTGACAGATGCATCGGGTGACGCGAACGGATCGATCCCACCGATGAGAAGCGTCGGCGATCCGTTCATCCCGAGCATGGCGGCCTCTGCGTCCGTGGTGACCTCCCGGATGTCGATCGGGAGGTCTGTGGCCTGGGCCAACCGGTCCAGCATCGGCTCCAGGTTCGGGCAGTCGGTGACGTGCAGCACCTCGAGCTTCATACGACCGCCTCCTTCGTGGCTGCGAGGGCGTCGAGCAGGGCGCAGCTTCGGTCGGCCCGGGGGAGCTCGCACGGGTCGACCAAGGCGGTCAGCGAGTCGCGCATCCGCTGGAGATCCGAGATCCTCCGGCTGAGGTCGGCCCGGCGCTGCTCGGCCAGGCCGCGAGCTGCGTCACAGCTGTCCGGGCCGCCGGCATCCAGGTGCAGGAGCTCATCGACCTCCTGCAGGGTGAACCCGAGCTCCTGGGCACGCTTGATGAACACGAGCAGGTCAACCGTTGACGCCGGGTAGTCGCGATAGCCGCTCGCGGTGCGCGGTGGTTCAGCGAGCAGGCCGCGGCGTTCGTAGTAGCGCAGGGTCTCGCTGTTCACGCCAGCTCGATCCGCCAGCTCTCTTGTCCGCATGCCCCCATCGTGAACCCTGTACCCGACTACGGAGTCAACCCGTGGCGATCAATCCCGGCAGCCGGCCGTCAGGACAGGTCTTGGTCGCGCTTCCACTGCTCGGTGGCGGAACTCTTGTGCTGCATCCCGAACAGTCGGGCGGGGAACCACCACTTGACCGCCCGGCCGACAGCGGTACGGCGGCACCAGCAGTCGGCGTCGCATCCACACTCGCGGTTGCGTGGGTTGTGGCGCTGCATCACCGTGCGGCTCACAGTGGCGAGTCTAAATCGCGAGCGTTGTGAGCCGTGATGAGGCGACGCTTGCATCCTGTACCTAGGTACGGGTTTACAGTCGAGTCATGACCGACAACCTCCTGGTGGACGACGACTGGGTCCCCGCCGCGTGCACCCTGCCCACGGCCGAGCAACCGCTGCGACGGGCGGAGTTCGATGACATCTTCGCCGAGGACGTCCTCAGCATCAATCAGGCCTCACCGTTGGAGGTCCGGTTCGAACTGCGCCCCGACGCCGAGGTGGCCGCCCGGGCCGCCGGCCTGGCTGCAAAGGAGACCGGCTGCTGCTCGTTCTTCACCTTCGGCCTCACCATCACCGACGGCACGGTCTCGATGACCGTGTCGACAGAACCAGCACATGGGGCCGTCCTTGCGGCGCTGGCCGAGCGCGCGCAGGCAAAGGTCGGGTCCCGTTCGTGAGTGCTGCGCTGCGATCCGGACAGGTCGCCGAGGCAGTCGGGGTGAACGTCGAGACCCTGCGCTACTACGAACGCCGCGGCATCATCCCCGAACCCGACCGGAGCCTGGGCGGCCACCGCCTCTACCCCGAGGAAACCGTCACCACCCTGCGGGTGATCAAGGCGGCCCAGAACCTCGGCTTCAGCCTCGACGAGGTCGCCGAGCTACTCGAGGCCGGACGCCACCACCACGGTGCGGGCGGAGGGTTGCAGTCACGAACCGAGGCCAAGCTCGCCGAGGTCGAGCAGAAGATCGCCGACCTCCAGGTGATCCGCGCCAGCCTGATCGCGGGCCCGCGACGCGGGTTGTGACGACCTGATCCAGTGCGCGCAGTCGGACTGCTGCCCCATCCCGTTCGTCCAGATCGGCCTCCGCCCAGAAGAGAGCAACGCGTGAACCCGTCCCTGAAGGATCGCCACCTGTTTGGGGCGGGTGCCGCAGCCTGCGCGGTGTGCTGCGCCGCTCCTCTGCTGACCCTCCTTGGAGTCGCGGGCGCTGCGGCCACGGTGGCGACGTTCGTCTTCGCCGGGATCGTGTTCGGACTGGTCGTGGCGGCTGGTGCGTTGCTCGCGGTCTGGAATCAGCGACGCCAACGCCGACGTGATGCGTGTGCACCGGAGGTGGTGGGCCCGGTCGACGTCGAGCTCACGGTCAAGCGGCTCGGAGGCGACGCATGAACACGCCCCGACGACTTGCAGCGCTGTTCGCAATGCTGATGGTGCTCTCGGCCGCGGCCTTCGTGGTCGGCACAACCGTGGAGCGAAGCCAAGGGCACTCCGAGGCCGCAGTGTCCGAGACCCACACCGACGAAGGATCCGAGACACACCACGAAGGCGCCAGCGAGGAGACCGAAGGGGCCAAACCGCACTCGGAAACCTCGGAGAACTCGGAGACGATCGCGGGCATCGACGTCGAGGGCACCCCACTGATAGTTCTCGGTGCCCTGCTGTCGTTGGCGCTGGCGGGAGCCGCTCTGCGGTGGCCGCGACGCGAGGTGTTCGCAGTCGCCACTGCGTTCCTGCTCGGGTTCGCGGCCCTCGACGTCCGTGAGGTCGCGCACCAGCTCGACGAAAACGCGAGCGGTGTGGCGGCGCTTGCCAGTCTCACGTTGGCGCCCCATCTCGCGGCGACGGCAGTCGCCGTACTCGCCATCACCCGGACTTCAGGCGATCGCCCCGCGGCGACCGCGGCCTGACGTTCACCATAAAGTGCCCATCATGGAAGTCCTTCGTAGCGTGGGCTTGTTCGTGCTCGCGGCCGTCGCCGAGATCGGCGGCGCTTGGCTTGTCTGGCAAGGCGTCCGAGAGCACCGCGGCTGGATCTGGATCGGCGCCGGCATCGTGGCGCTTGGCGCCTACGGCTTCGTCGCGACCCTTCAGGAGGACGCACACTTCGGCCGCATCCTCGCCGCCTACGGCGGCGTCTTCGTCGCCGGCTCACTCGCCTGGGGGATGGCGATGGACGGCTTCAAACCCGACCGGTACGACGTCATCGGCGCTCTCGTCTGCCTCGCCGGCGTCGGCGTGATCATGTACTCCCCCCGAACGTCGTAGCTCGCCTACCGTCACTCGCGAGAACGACGAGGGCCCCAGCACAAGCTGGAGCCCTCGTGGCCGAGTTCTGAGTTCGAACAGCGAGTTCGAGCTCTACGTGAGAAGTGACTACAGGTCGTAGTACTGACTGACTGACCCATGCTGACCTGCGCAAACGTCGAAGATATTCGACCATTTGTACCACGCTTGTAACGAGTGGGCATCCTACGTTGAGTGCGTGAACGTTGTGGACACCGGTCAATGATCGCGGTTCGCCCTGAACTCCTGCGGAGCGCAAGAGTTGAAGCAGTAGGAACCCGGTGCGGGTCAGTCCTTATTGCGGTGGGTGGCGGCGGTCGGCGCCCCGACCCGGAGGACGAGGGCCAGCGCGGCCGAGGTGAGGTTGGCCAGACCCTGTCCGACGGCCAAGCATCGTCGCCGATCGGGTGATCAGGCTCAGGCCCACGCGCGGCAAGTGCCGGCGAATGCGCGCCATCGAGGTCCTGCGCCGCGACCTTGGGCAACCTCTGATCGATGCACAACCGCATCTAGGAAGCTGAACCGGCTTGGGTCCCGGCGCGTCTGCCGGGACCCAAGCGCAGTCCGTGTGCGCGTCTGCCGAGACGTGCTACGACCCGATGAGCTCCTTCATGGTCTCGATCTCGGAGGTCTGCGTCTCCTCGATGGTCTCGGCGAGGTCGATGGCGTCGGGGTTCTCGCCGTCGGCCTGTTCGGTCTGCGCCATCTCGATCGCGCCTTCGTGGTGCTCGATCATCATGGATAGGAACATCCCGTCGAAGGCCGGTCCGGAGGCCGACTCCAGCTCGTCCATCTCGTCGGACGACATCCTGCCCGGCATGTCCTCCATGCCGTCCATGCCGCCGTGGTCCATGTCGCCCACGTCAGCGCCGGTGTCGGGGACGTCTTCACCCCAGGCCTCGAGCCACGAGCTCATCGTCTCGATCTCGGGTCCTTGCGCGGCGCTGATGTCCTCGGCGAGGTCCTTGACCTCTTGGCTTTCGGCGTTCTCGACGGCCATCTCCGCCATCTGCACGGCCTGGGCGTGGTGGGGGATCATGTCGGTCGCGAAGCTGACGTCTTGGTCGTTGTGGTCTTCGGAGGCGGCTCCGCTGCCGCTGTCGTCACCACCGCAGGCGGTCAACGCCAACCCCAGGGCCACCAACGGGGCGACGAGTTTCACGGTCTTGTGCTTGGTTTTGATCATGCTTCTCTCTCCTTCGGGTCTGTGCTTTGGGCAGGCACGAGTGCCCGGACACCCGCGGTGGCGTCCGAGCGGCGTGCCCCTCAGCACCGCCAGATGGAAAGTTCCGCCCTCAGCGGAGGGCTCAGGTCTCGCGCGGTCACCGGCAGTTGGGCGACGCGGGAGGTGAAGGCGCGGCGCGGGATCGTCCACGCACGGCGACCCCTGGTCCACCGGCGGAGCCACAGGACGCCGAATGCCAGCAACGCCAGGCACATCCCCAGAAGCGCAGCACCACCAGATGGCTTGTGTGACGAGCCTGTCGCTGACTCGAGGGATGTGGCGTCGAGGTAGGCGGGCGAGGTTTCGGCTTGTGCGGCGGCACCCGCATCGTGCCCGGTCACTCTCATCTGCGCGGTCGACACCTCCGCCGTGGCGGTGTCTAGTTTGGACATCACGGCGCCCGAGGTCGACGCCGAGTGCATCGACGAGGCTCCCTCAGCGGAGTGGAGGCCGTGCATGCCGAGTCCGTGCATCGCGAACAGGCCCGCGACTACAGCGACGGCCAGCCACCAACCGGGCCCGAGCGATACCGCACGGTGACGCAACGCCTTGCGCGCGCGTTGCGACCGCGGAGCAGGGCCGTGGGGACGGGCCCTCTCACGCTTCTCGCGTCGCGGCGTTCGTGTGGCCATCACCAGCCATGCTAGGGGCGGGGTCCACGCGCGCCCGCCACGAGGTCACCCCCGCGGGCTGAGAGTGGCGGCCAGGAGGCGATACCCGCAGGGGGTACGCTCCGAGGTCATGGAATCGGAGAACCAGCACGGCTACCTCCACGCGAAGGACGCCTACCTGAAGCGCCTGCGTCGATCGAGGGTCAGGCCCGCGGACTGCAGCGGATGGTCGAGGAGGAGCAGTCTGCATCGACATCCTCACCCAGGTCTCGGCGATGACCAAGGCCCTGCAGTCGGTGCCACTTGGGCTGCTGGACGAGCACATCGCGCATTGCGTCGCCGACGCCGTGAAGGAGGGCGGGTCCGAGGCCGACCTCAAGCTGAAGGAGGCCTCGGACGCCATCGCCCGCCTGGTCCGCTCCTGAGGGAGTAGGCCCCGTGCGTGGATTCGAGAGCCCATCCAGCCCGACAACGAGGAGCAGCTGATGAGTCAGATCCAGACTTACACCGTGACCGGTATGACCTGTGGCCATTCTGTCGCCTCCGTGGCCGAGGAGGTGCAGGAGATCCCGGGCGTCGATGAGGTGTCCGTGGTCCTGGAGTCCGGTTTCGTGACGATCACCAGCGAGCAGGGAGTGGGCGACTCCGACGCCAGGTCGGCCGTGGAGGAGGCGGGCTACCAGCTCGCCTGAGCCCGGGGTCGACCGGTGACGCAAACCGCCCGTGCGAGCCGCCCATGAGCGCGACGAGCCGCCACCCCTGGGGGGCTCGACGCGGTGACGCGGCATCGAACTCGTGGAACGTTGACAGCACCCCGGAGGCGATGCCGGCCTCGTGCGGCGCCACGTTGCCCAGGGCGGTGGCCGCGGCCACGACGAACAGGCCGCCGATGCCGGCCGCGCCGAGGCTGATGCCGACGACCACACCGACGGTGGTCGGCCACAGGGCCGGGACCGCGAGCCCGATCGCGGCGACCGCCAAGCCGGCCACGCCGAGGCTGCGGCCGCCAGTGCGGCCAATCAACCGGCCGCCGAGGTTCGCGTCGGCCATCGTGAACAGTGCGACCGGGAGGAACAGCAGCCCGGTAGCCAGCGGGCCGAGGTCGGCGACCTGCTGCAGGTAGAAGGAGCCCAAGAAGAAGACCGCGACCATGAGCGCGGTCGCGATGCCGATCGTGAACACCCCGGCGAAGGCGGGACGACGGAACAGCAGTGAGAGGTCCATCAGGGGGGGCGGTGCGTTGACGCAGGCCGAACAGCAGGTAGCCCACGATCGCGACCGCGAACAGGCCCAGGTGCTCGGCTCCAGCCACCCGGACTCGCCGGCGTCGATCATGGCGTAGATCGCGGTGCCGGTCGCGGCGGTGACCAGGAGCGCGCCGAGGACGTCGAGGCGAGGGAGTCCAGGGCCGAGTCCCGGGCGGTGTTGTTGGAGGCCGCCCTGGTGCCCGGTGACCTGGTGTCGAGGGGGGAGCACCTCGATGGTCTTGTCGTGCGCCGCGATGACGCCCAGAACGTGAACGGTCACGATGGCGAGCACCTTGATCGTTGCCAGCATCGTCGGATTCTGGCAAAGCCTGTAGCTGATGGGGGTCTGCCCCCGGTTGAGTTGGCACCAACAAGACCGGGGCAAATCCAGGCATCGTTTGATGCCGACGAACTGGGTGGATACTTCTGACACATGGGTCACCGACCCGGCAACGTGAAGGGTGAGTCATGAAGGTTGAGTTGCTCTACTTCGATGGGTGCCCGAACTGGACCGTGGCCGACGAGCGCCTCGCCGAGGCTTTACGAGTGGTGTCACTCGACGACGTCACGGTGCACCGGCGCAAGGTGGAGACTGAGCAGAACGCTATCGCCGTGCGGTTCACCGGCTCACCCACAGTTCTCGTTGATGGACGAGATCCATTCGCGACAGGTGATGAGCAAGTGGGGCTGGCTTGCCGGGTCTACGCGACACCGCAGGGTCTCGCTGGATCGCCCAGCCTGGCGCAATTGGTAGAGGCACTGTCTTGAAGCGAGTCACTCTGTTCCTGCTTGGCGGCTACCTGCTGCTTGCTGTGAGAACAAAGTCGCGGAGGTCGCCGGCGCGAGGCGATGTCACTGTGCCGATGACTGTTGGTGCCGACGCCCCGTCCTCAGCGTGTTCCGCTGGGTGCTCCCATGGCCCAGGGATCGTCGTGATGCATCGTTCAGGCTTCCCTATCGAGGAATCCTAAAGGCCGGCTCTGGCCGCACCATCGGGATCTGCCGCGACCTGCTCGCTCCCACGGACGTGCGGCCGTTGCAGCAACCACCGTTGTGACTGTCTCCGCTGGCACACTGCCCGCATGCTCATCGCCAAATCCCTGCTGCTGTTTGCCCTCGCCGCCGTCGCCGAGATCGGCGGCGCCTGGCTCGTCTGGCAGGGAGTCCGTGAACACAGAGGCTGGATCTGGATCGGCGCTGGCGTCATCGCTCTCGGACTCTACGGCTTCGTCGCCACCTTGCAGCCGGACGCCAACTTCGGACGCATCCTGGCTGCCTACGGTGGGGTGTTCGTCGCCGGGTCACTGGCGTGGGGCATGGTCGCCGACGGCTTCCGACCCGACCGCTACGACATCGCCGGCGCACTGATCTGCCTGGTAGGGGTCGCCGTCATCATGTACTCACCCCGATCCACCGTCTGAGCGCGTCCGGACATGGCTCCCCTCTGTGTCAAGAAGCTGCCGGTAGCAGGGTTCGAGGATTGGCAGTGGTAACTGTCGGCGCGACCGCTGGAGGCCAGGAGATAGCCATCTCGTTCCGGACTCGTGCGAGGTCGAAGCGATCTCGCCGAGACGCGGCAGGCCGTTCTGAAGCTGGCTCTGAGACGCCAACTGCGAGCCGGTAGGGAACCGCGCCCCGACAGCTGCCGTTGGACCGGCCCCTCTGTCCTGACAGGGATTAGCAGTTAGTGGTTGGCGGCGCCCTCGGAGACGTCGAGTAGGGGGCAGCTCGTCGACCTCGACGAGGGCGAAGACGAGGCGCATCCGTGTGGTCGAGGATGAGCGTTAGACGGAGGTGACTGCTCGGAGCCCGAGGCAGCGGAAGTCGGATTCGGGCGCGTCCACGGCGTTCACGCTCGAGGGGACTTCGAGCAGGCCGTGCATCCCGCTGGACACACGACCACGCCTATTGATGCCGAGGCGGAGTCGAATCGACGGGGGGGCACACTAGGTGGTGACGTGAACGTCGTCGTAGTGGTTGGCCGTGACCGACCCGCAGTCTTCCATGAACCGCCAGCACTCGCTGGAGCGGTCCACTGACCAGATTTGCTGCGCGTGGATCACATAGTTCACACCGAGCTCGGAGAAGTTGGCCCGTACGAAGTCGGCGACTTCCTGTCCACGGGCCCCGCTGACCATGATGTCGACGGCAATGCCCTGAGCGTGCTCGCCATCATCCCGGAAGGTGCCGTACGTCGCGATCTCCGGAAAGTTGGCACACACGGCTTGATGCACGGCCGCAATTTTCGGGCTCACCCCACTGGGCACGGACGTGCCGTTGCTGCACGTGGCACCGGTCGCGTCGCCCGGAGGAACGGGCGCCGTCTGCATCGTCGAGGGCGTCGGGCTTCTCGTCGGTCAGGCAACCCTCGGTCACCCAGCGAGCCTCAACGTCGACGACGACCTCGATCCTCCCCGCTGCCACGCGACCGGTGACGAGAACCTTCTTGGACTCCCGAAGGAGTCCAACCTTCGCAGCATCGGCGCCGGGATCCGTCCACAGGCGGAGGGGAGCCGTAGTGAAGAGTCGGTCATCTGCGCCGCGAACGGCCTTCGCGACGGCCGGCTCCTCGAGCATCTCCAGCCAAGGCTCCTCGCGAGTGAAGCGCCCTGGGAGCGGGACACGACGGGCTGACGCGCAAGGGGTTCGGCTGCCGGTCCGACGTCGGCGTCGACCCCAAGGGCCACGCTGCTGGAGCCGCTGGCGACGAGCACGTCTTGTGTCCCAGAGTTCGCGGCCACCACGCCGACGCCGACGGAGAGGAGCGTGGTGAGGACGGCCAGTCCTCCGGAGACGAACGGCGTCCTAGGCAGACGGAAACGGCGGGCATCGGCGTCCCGCTTGTGGCCACAGCGCTGATCCTTCGCTGTTGCTGACGGGGGTAGACGTCGAGGCGCTTGGCCGTGGACGCCCGAGAGGTCACCGAGTGAAGCACTGGCCGGCCGAGGCGGTCAACTATGCCAGATAGTAGATGCCTCAGATTCGGCGACTCTCGGCCGATATGACGTTGGGGTGACGCATCCCAAGGAATCCATGAGGTGGAGGTAGGAGACATGGTCGACGCATCGCAGGTCGCAACCGAGGGTCGCAAGGGCGCCTCCCGGAAGAAGCTGATCGTCGCGGTGCTCCTCATCGCCGTCGTCGGGGGAGTGGCCTACTGGTTCCTGCTCAGGCCGACTCCAGAAGCAGCCCCCGAGCCAGGCGAAGTGGTGGCCCTGGAACCGATCCAGGTCAATCTGGCCGACGGTCACTACCTGCGAGTGGCGATCGCTCTTCAGGCGACCTTGGACGTGGAGGAGGAGGTCGACGGCAGCCGTGCCCTCGACGCCGCCATCGAGGTCTTCTCGGGATTGCCCGTCGACGAGGTCGCCAACACCAAGTCGCGAGAGGCCCTCAGGTCAGAGCTGGAGGAGCGCATCCTGGAGCTGTACGAGGGGGAGCTCATGGACATCTACTTCACCGAGTTCGTCACGCAGTAGCGCCCGCGCAGCCTGTGTGACGGTGCGACAGTCGGCCTGCGGAAGAAGCCTTCACCGCTGGCGCGCCGCTCGTCGAACAGGTCAGCGCTTGCTGACCGGTCCGGACCGGAGTTATGGTCAGTGTGTGCTGACCATAACTTCCCGGGTTGAGGTGATGACTCGTCTGGGGCGAGCCATGGCCGACCCGACGCGTGCCCGGATACTGATGAAGCTCGTGGAGGAACCCGGCTACCCGGCGCTGCTGGCGCAGGAGCTGGACCTGACGAGGACCAACGTGTCCAATCACCTCGCCTGCCTGCTGGGCTGTGGACTCGTGGTCGCCGAGCCGGAGGGCAGGCGCACCAGCTACCGCATCGCCGATCCCCACCTGGGCGAGGCCATTTCGCTGCTGCTCGACGTGGTGGTCGCCGTCGACGACGGTTCCGGGTGTCTCGGCGAGGCATGCCCCCTGGGCTGCTGCGGCGCGGAGGTCCAGCGGTGAGTCGCGAGTGCTGTGGCCCGGACGAGCCGACTCCGTCTGCTGACGGGCGACCGACGTTCGCGCTGCTGGGTGGGCCGCCGGTGAGCGCAGGAGGCGACGACGTCCCGTCTGGGCATGACCCGGACGACGACTGCTGCGGACCGCGGGCGGTCTCGGCCGACACACCCTTGACCTACGAGGAGCTCACGCCGTGGTGGCGTGAGCGGACGCTCCTGCTTCCCGCCCTGTCCGGCGTGCTCCTCGCTGGCAGCCTCGTGGTTGGCCGTCTCGACGCCGAACGGGTGCAGCTGGCTCTCGAGGTCGGGTCCCTCGCGGCCGGGGCGTGGACCTTTGTGCCCGGGGCCCTGCGCCGGCTGCGACGTGGCCGACTCGGTGTCGGGCTCCTGATGACGATCGCGGGCGTCGGCGCGGTGGCGTTGGGACGATTCGGGGAGGCGGCGGCCCTGGCCTTCCTGTTCTCCATCGCCGAGGCGCTCGAGGAGCGCGCCATGGACAAGGCCCAGCACGGCCTCCGCGCGCTGCTCGCCCTCATCCCCGACACTGCCCGCGTCGAGCGCCAGGGCCACGAGCACCTGGTGAAGGCAGCCGACCTCGAGATCGGCGACGTCCTCATCGTCGGTGCAGGCGAGCGAGTGTCCACCGACGGTGTCGTCGAGGAGGGCGCATCGAGCCTGGACACTGCCGCCATCACCGGCGAGTCGATCCCGGTCGCGGTCGGGCCTCGGGACGAGGTGTCCGCCGGATCCGTCAACGGCTCCGGCACGCTCCGGATCCGCGCCACCGCCGCCGGTACCGACAACTCGCTGACGCAGATCGTGCGGCTGGTCGAGCAGGCCCACGCCCGGAAGGGCGACCGGGCGCGCCTCGCCGACCGCATCGCCCGGCCGCTGGTCCCCGGTGTGCTTCTCCTGTCGGCGAGCGTCGCGTTCCTCGGTCTGCTGACAGACGCCCCGGGCATGTGGTTGGAGCGGGCGCTGGTCGTCCTCGTGGCGGCATCGCCGTGCGCCATGGCCATCGCAGTGCCGGTCACCGTGATCTCGGCGATCGGTTCGGCGAGCAAGCTGGGTGTGGTCATCAAGTCCGGACAGGCCTTCGAGCAGCTGGGGACCATCACCACGGTGGCGCTCGACAAGACGGGCACTCTGACCCGCAACCGGCCCGAGGTCGTCGCCGTGGCCCCGGCAGAGGGCTTCTCGCGCGATCAGGTGCTCGGCTACGCCGCAGCGCTCGAGGCGACCAGCACCCACCCGCTCGCCGAAGCGGTCCGCGCTGCCAGCAGGGCAGCCGTGCGAGCGACCGGCGTCGAGGAGCACGCCGGGCGCGGGGTGGTCGGCACCGTTGACGGCCGGGTCGTACGCGTGGGCAGTCCCCGCTGGGTCGCGCCTGGAGTGCTACAGCGAGACGCGGACGGCATGGCTGCGCAGGGAATGAGCATCGTCGTCGTGGGGGTCGAGGAGAAGGTGGCGGGCGTCATCGGCGTCCGCGACGAGCTGCGACCGGAGGCCGCAGCGGCGGTCTCCATGCTGCGTGAGCGCGGCATCGAGGTGCTCATGCTCACCGGCGACAACCAGCGGACCGCGGAGGCACTCGCGCACGAGGCCGGCATCACCGACGTGCGCGCGGAGCAGCTTCCCGCGGACAAGGCGGACGAGGTGGCCTCACGCGCGAGCCGTTCACCGATCGCGATGATCGGCGACGGCATCAACGACGCACCCGCACTCGCCGCTGCCACCGTGGGTATCGCGATGGGCGCAACCGGCTCCGCAGCGGCGGTCGAGTCGGCCGACGTGGCGTTCACCGGTCACGACCTACGACAGATTCCACTCGCCCTGGACCACGCCCGCCGCGGACGCCGGATCATGACCGGCAACATCGGCCTCGCTGTCGCGATCATCGTCGTCCTGGTCCCGCTGGCGCTGACGGGAACCCTCGGGCTGGCGGAGGTCGTGCTGGTCCACGAGCTGGCGGAGGTGCTCGTCATCCTCAACGGGCTGCGCGCGGCCCGGTTGAGTCGCGACGCTGCTCAGACCCACCCGGCGACGCCATCACCCGGAGTCCCGCAACCCGCGTCGCTCAGTGCGCCGCGACGATGAGCCGAACTGACGCCGGAGCGGGCGTGCCACCGCTGGGGTTGTGCCTGGCGGCGGCGCTGGCGCAACACCTGCTCGGACGGCCGTCCCGCAGGCGACGCAAGGCGGGGCGACCGGTTGCGGCGGCCGCCACCGCCGCAGCGTCTGCAGTCGTGCTTGTCGCACCTGTGCTGCGGTTCCGCGCCCGGCGGACGACCGTCGACCCGCGCCCGGGGGCTGCACCCTCCGCACTGGTCACCGGCGGGCTGAACGGTCACACCCGCAACCCGATGTACCTCGGGATGGCCGGTGTCCTGATCGCCCACGCGCTGTGGCTGGGGCGAGCTCGTACCGTCCTTCCGCTGGTCGGGTTCGTGGCGTGGATCGACCGGGTCCAGATCCCAGGCGAGGAGTCGGCGTTGCGATCGCGGTTCGGCGCCGACTTCGAGGCCTATGCGTCGCGGGTGCCACGCTGGCTGATCACACTCCGGTAGCCCGCTCGCGGCGAGTACGCCAGCAGGCCGCGAGCAAGCCCGCGACCGCGAGGGCGTAGGCGGCGCGGGCGGGCCACGCCCCCAGCCGGACGGCGAGCGTGGTGCCCGTCTCGGCGGACACGGAGACGACCGTGGCCCCGGACCGCGCCGCGGGAAGCCGAGCGATCACACTGCCGTCGGGCGCGATCGCCCCGGAGATCCCGTTCATCGACGACACGACGACCGAACGGCCCAACTCGATGGCGCGGGCCCGGGTGAGCATCCACTGCTGCTCCTGCTGCGCGGTTCCCAAGAACATGGCGTTGCTGGTCTGGACGACGGCCAGCTGGGCGCCCTGGGCCACCTGCTCGCGCAAGACGTCGTCGTAGGCGACGTCGAAGCACAGGGCCATGGCCAGCGCCAGGTCGTCGACCAGGAGCGGCGCGGGCGCAGTGCCGGGCACCATGTCCCGCCCGATGTCGGCAACGCGGGTAGAGATCCGCTCCGCGAGCGGACGCAGCGGCACGTACTCCCCGAACGGCACGAGGTGCTGCTTGGTGTAGCGACCTGCGGGACCTTCGGTGGTCCACGCGACGGCCTGGTTGAGCGCCGTCGAGGTCGTCGGACCGTCGAGGATCGAGCCGGCCAGCACCGGGGCGCCAGAGACGGCGGCCGCGGTCGTGAGCGTGTCCCGCGCGGTGCCGTCCGTGGCGGGGTCCACGGCTGTGGCGTTCTCTGGCCACACGACCAGGTCCGGGGCCGGACCGGCGGCGCCCCACGTGCGAGCCAGCCGCCGCGTCTCGAGGAGCAGTGTGCTGGTGACCTCCCGGTGATGGGCGGCGACGTCGGTGCCATCACCGGGCACCTCTGCCTGGACGACGGCGATGTTGACCGACTTCAGCCGAGATGCAGCGGCCTCGGCGCGCTCCTCCGGGAGCCAGGCCACCGGGACCAGCAGCAGGACCCCGCCGACGGCGCACCCGACGAGCACCGGCCGCGTCGCAACCACGACGGGACGTCGCGCACGGACGGCCTCGACGGTTCCCGCCACTGCGGCGCCTGCCAGAGCCACGACGGCGCTGGTCCCGGCCACGCCCACCAGGGCGAGCAGGATGGCCCAAGGGGTGTCCACGGCCGTGTAGCCGAGGCGGCCCCACGGCAGGCCACCCCAGGGGACGGTCGACCGGGCGCCTTCGACCGTGGTCCAGAGCGCTGCTACCCACACGGGCCAGTACGCCAAGCGTCGAACCAACGCTGTCACGGCCCCCAACGCGGCGAGCCAGCCCGCCTGCAGCAGTACGAGCGCGACCCACGCTGCAGGTGCGATCGACGGGCTCAACCACCACAAGGTCGGGCCGAAGAACGCCACGCCGAAGACAGCCCCGGTCACCCCTCCACTGCGAACGCCGCGTCGGCTCACCGCCAGGAAGAAGGCGCCCACTCCCAGCGGCGCCACCAGGGGGACCGACCAGGGTGGGAAGGCCGCTGCGAGGGTGAGCCCACCGACCACAGCTGCAGCCATCGCCTCGCCCCGCGTGACCATCCGACCTCCTGACCCCGACATCTACTATGCCGGATAGTATGTCGGAGTGGAATCGCGAGAATCGCGCGCACCGGGCGCTCAGGGGGTCGCGCAGCGTCCCCTGCCGGACGTCGACCGCGATACCCACTCGAAGCGGCCGTCCGAGCTGGCCGCCTGGGCCCGATGGGCTTGGCGCCGGCTCACCGCCATGCGCACGGCAGTCGTGCTGCTGATCCTGCTTGCCGCCGCCTCGATCCCCGGTTCGTTGCTGCCGCAGCGCGGAGTCGCCAGCGATCCCTCCGCCGTGCCCACCTACTATCGCGAGCACCCCGACGTGGCGCCGTGGCTGGATCGGCTCTCACTCTTCGACGTCTACAGCGCACCGTGGTTCGCCGCCATCTACGTGCTGCTCCTGATCTCCATGACCGGCTGCGTTGTCCCCCGGTGCGCTCAACTCTGGCGGGAAGCCCGCTCGCTCCCGCCGGCGGCGCCCCGCCGCCTCAGCAAGGAGGACCAGTACGCGCGCGGAGAGGTGGACGAGGTCGAGGACGCCCTCGAGACGGCGGTCCGCCACCTGCGTCGTCGGCGGTTCCGAGTGGTGCGCCACGGCGACGAGGTCCGGGCCGAGAAGGGGCAGGTCCGCGAGCTGGGCAACCTGGCCTTCCACTTGTCCCTGCTCGTGCTCCTGGTCGGCGTCGCCGGCGGCCGGCTCTTCGGCTACGAGGGGCGCGTCGCGGTGGTCGAGGGGTCCACCTTCGCCAACGTCGCCTCGTCGTACGACGCGCTGACCCCCGCGCCGTGGGCCGACCTGGCGGCACTCGAACCACTGGAGCTGACGCTCGAGGACTTCACCGCCGAGTTCGAGACCGAGGGCCCCAGGTTCGGGGAGCCTCGTGATTTCGACGCGACCGTGTCCTACCGCAGCGATGACGAAGGTGAGGGCACCCTCGCCGTCCGCCCCAACCGGCCGCTCGACATCGACGGGACGAAGTTCTTCCTGACCGGCCACGGCTACGCCCCGGAGCTGACCGTGCGTGACGGCAACGGCGACGTGGCGGCATCGGGACCGACGATTTTTCTTCCCGTGGACCAGACCTTCACCTCCGACGGCGTGGTGAAGGTTCCGGACGCGCGGCCGACGTCGCTTGCCCTGCAGGGACTGTTCCTCCCCACGGGCGTCGAGGGACCAGAGGGGATGGGTGTCTCGGCATACCCGGGGCTGGCGAACCCGATCGTCCAGCTCAGCGCCTACACCGGCGACCTGGGTCTCGACGACGGCAGCCCACAATCTGTCTTCACCCTCGATTTCACCGATCTCGACCGGGTCGCGCGCGACGACGGCGAGCCGTGGCGGGCGTCGCTCGCGCCGGGGCAGACCGTCCGGCTGCCTGATGGACTGGGTTCGGTGACGTTCGACGGAGTGTCCCAGTTCGCGAACTTCCAGGTCGCCCGCGATCCGGGCAAGGAGATCTCGCTGGCGGCGGCGGTCCTGCTGCTCCTCGGCCTGACGACGTCGTTGGCGGTACGCCGAAGGCGGGTCTGGGTGCGGCGCGCCGACGACGGTTCGCTCGAGCTGGCCGGTCGCTCGCTGTCTCGCCGGCCGCTTCCCCCCGAGGACCTGACCACACTGGCGAGCGCCGTTGGCCTGCGAGGCGACACACACGGACGACGAGAAGAGGAGCGATGACGCAGCAACTCGACCTGGCAGGTGCTTCCGATGTCCTGGTCACCTCCGCGCTGGCGGTGTTCTCCCTGGCGCTCGTCCTCTACGCCGCGGCGGCGGCCCTGGCACGAACTGTCGGCGCCCCGGGGTTACGTGTCCTGGCTCCGGTCGGCGGCTGGGCAAGCGGCGCCGATCACGTGGGGGACCAGGTCAGCATGCCCTCGGGTCGCGCTGCCCGCATCGGTCGTGCGGGTACGGCCCTGGTGGTGCTCGGCACCGTCCTGGTGTGTCTCGCGGTCGTGGCGCGCGGACTCGCCGCGGGACGGGCGCCTTGGGGCAACATGTACGAGTTCGGGCTAACAGGCTCGGCGGCCGTCGCCGTCGTCTTCCTCCTTTTCATTCGCGGTCGCGACGTGGGCGGGATCGCGGCGTGGCTGGTCGCCGTCGTGCTGGTGCTGCTGGGTGTGTCGATCACGTCCCTCTACACCCCGGTGGACGACCTGGTGCCCGTGTTGAACTCTCGCTGGTTGGTCGTCCACGTGGCGGCGGCGATCGTCTCCGGAGCCCTCTTCACGGTCGGGGCCGTCGCCACGGTCGCCCATCTGGTGCGCCGCCGGCGCGGTGCCGGCGACGATGACCGGTTCGCCGACCTGGCCCACACGGTGCACTTGGTCGCCTTCCCGATCTGGACCTTCGCAGTGATCGCGGGCGCGGTGTGGGCCGAGAACGCTTGGGGACGCTACTGGGGGTGGGATCCCAAGGAGACGTGGGCCTTCATCACCTGGGTCCTTTACGCCGCCCACCTCCATGCGTTGTCGACGGTCGGGTGGCGTCGTGGGGCGTCGTTGCTCGCGGTGGCCGGTTTCCTGGCCTTCGTGTTCAACTTCTTCGGGGTCAACCTGTGGATCCCGGGCCTTCACTCGTACGCAGGGGTGTGACGGATGGATCTCTCGGGTCTCTCGACGATCGTGATCGCGCTCTTCACCTTGGTTGCGACTCTGCTGGCGCTCTACCTGATCTCGAGGGCCCGCTGGTGAGCCGCAAATGGACGGCGTGGCCCGTGAGGCTGGCGATGGCCTGCGGTGTGACGGGCGTCCTCCTCCTCGGTGCGCCCGCGTCAGCCCACACCGACCTGATCTCGGTGGACCCCGCCGACGGCTCGCGGCTCGACGGGGCGCCGGGCCAGCTCGTCCTGGAGTTCTCGGAGGAGATGAACCCCGGGCTCAGCACCGTGACGCTGACTATCGACGGTGGCGACTCCACGCGCTTGGAGGTGGACCAGGGCCGCTCGCCCAGCACGCTGGTGGCGACGGTACCGGCCCCCCCGGCAGCGGAGCCGGGGGACACCTCGCGCTGGCGCGCAGCGTTTCGGGTGGTCTCTGCCGACGGACATCCGGTGGCAGGGAAGACGTCGTTCATCGTGAGCTTGCCCGACGACCCCGACGGGCAGGGAGTCAGGCCAGCGCCGCAGGATCCAGAGACCCAGACGGCGACGTCGAGCCCGGAGCCGGACAAGGACGAGGACGGCGTCCCTTGGCTGCTGATCGCGACCCCCGTCGCCGTGCTCGGTGTGCTCGCCCTCGTCGTGGTGGCCGTGATGCGGCTGCTCGGCCGGGACGAGGTGGCGTGAGCACCGCGGAAGCGGACCGTTGGTCACGAGCGACCTCGTTGGTGGCGCTGGCCGCTCCGGCGTGGGCCGTCGGCGTCGCGCTTCTCGCCGCCGGACTGACCGGTGCCCTGGCGCCGCTGGGCGTCGACGGGCTGCCTGATCCCGGGACCGCGACTCGCGTGGGGCTGCCGCTCGTTCAGGCACTGCGGGACGTCTCGGCCATGGCGACCGTCGGAGCTCTCGTCCTTGCGGCGACCTGCGTCGCGCCGTCGCCGGGCAGCGACGAGAAGAGGCTCACGGGTGCTCGCCTGCGACTCGTGGCGGTGGCTCAGCTCGCGGCCGCCCTCTGGGCCGTCACCAGCGGCGCGCTCGTGGCCCTGGTCTACTCCGACGCCTCCGGCGCTGCCCTGGGCTCCTCGGGCTTCCTCGAGCAGGCCACCTACTTCGGCACCAGCTTCGAGATCGGCCGGTACTCGCTTTGGGGAGCCGGTCTCGCCGCGCTGGTGGCGCTCAGCGGTGCCCTCAGCAGACGCCCGTTCGGACTCGGGGTCACCACTCTCCTCTCCGTGGCTGCCCTGTGGCCGATCGCTCTCACAGGTCACGCGGCTGGCACGCTCGACCACGACGCGGCAGTCAACCTCCAGATGTTCCACCTGCTCGGCATCGCCGTGTGGGCAGGCGGGCTGCTGGCGCTGGTCGTCGTACGACGGCACGTGGGCCAGCAACTGGGGTCCACCGTCGGGCGGTACTCGACTCTGGCCGGATGGTGCCTGGTCGTGGTGGCTGCCTCGGGTCTGGTGGGCGCCTGGCTGCGGTTGCCCTCACTGAACTCCGTGGCCTCGTCGTACGGACTGCTCCTGGGGCTCAAGATCGCCGCCATGGTCGCTCTCGCTGGGGCGGGGTGGTGGCACCGCCGCAGGACGCTGCGGAACCTCGAGGCCGGTGCGCCGGGCGCTTTCTGGCGGCTCGTCGGCGTCGAGTTGGCCGTGCTGTTCGGTGCGGCGGGGTTGGGCGTGGCGCTGAGCAGGACGGCCACTCCCGCTCCGCAGGGGAGTCCTCGTCCGCTTTCCACGGCGGAGTCGTTGCTCGGACGCCCGCTGCCAGGCCCACTGGACGCCAGCGCTTGGTTCACGTCCCTCGAGATCGACACCCTGTTCCTGCCGCTCGGGCTCGCTGGTCTCGGGTGGTACCTCTGGTCGGTCCGGCGGTTGCGACGGCGCGGGGTGGCGTGGCCGTGGCTGCGCACCGCGTGCTGGGTCCTCGGATGCCTCCTGTTCCTGTGGGCCACCAACGGCGCCCCGGGCGCTTACGGCCGGGTGCTGTTCAGCATGCACATGGTCCAGCACATGACCATCGCCACCGCCGTGCCCGTCTTCCTCGTCCTGGGCACTCCTGTGACCCTCGCGCTGCGCACGCTCCGGCGGCGCGTCGATGGCTCCGACGGCCCCCGCGAGTGGTTGCTCCGGCTGGTCCACTCCCTGCCTGTCCAGCTGCTCGGTCACCCGATCGTGGCAGCGGGGATGTTCGTGGTGAGCATGGTGGCGTTCTACTACTCCTCGCTGTTCGAGTCGTCGCTGGAGTCCCATACCGCCCATGTCCTGATGACGATGCACTTCCTGTTCTCGGGTTACCTCTTCGCCGAAGTCGTCGTGGGCGCCGACCCCGGGCTGCCGCGTCCGCCCTATCCATTGCGGGCCTTGCTCCTGATGGTGACCTTTGGGTTCCACGCCCTCTTCGCCGTCAGCCTGATGGCCAGCGACACCGTCCTGGCCGAGGAGTGGTTCGGACTCCTGAACAGGAACGGGGCCTCCCTGCTCGACGACCAGTACCTCGGAGCCTCACTGGGCTGGGCCCTGGGGGAGTACCCGCTGGCCGTCATGGCAGCGGCCCTGCTGGTCTCGTGGGTGCAGGCAGATCGTCGGGAGCGGCGTCGGTTCGACCGTCGGGAGGATCGAGAGCATGATCGACAGCTGACGGCGTACAACGCGTACCTCAGGGACCTCGGCAGCGCCGATCCTGCGCGACGACCGACGCCGCCTACGATGGTCCCTCATAGCCACACCAACAGTGACGCAGACAGTGGAGAATCGGGAGGGCGCTCGTGAAGCAGCTGGGCCAGCTCGAGGCAGCGGTCATGCAGCACCTGTGGGGGCTGGACCGCCCTGCCCTGGTGCGCGAGGTGCTCGAGAAGATCAGCCACGACCGACCGTTGGCCTACACCACGGTGATGACGGTCCTGGACAACCTTCACTCCAAGGGCTTGGTCCAGCGGGAGAAGGTAGGCAAGGCCTACGCCTACGCGCCGGTGTCCTCGCGTGCCGAGCACACCGCGGAGATGCTGCAAGAGGTGCTGGCCGACAGCCAGGACCGCACGGCAGCGCTCATGCACCTGGTCGGTCGGATGGAGTCCGAGGAAGCGGCCGAGCTGCTCGCGGCCCTGACCGAACGGGCGGACGGACCCTCGTGATCGCGGCGCTGCTTCTGCTCTTCTACGCCTCCAGCGTCGGTGCCATCGGTGCGAGCCTTCTCCGACGACCTTGGTCCTCCCGTGCGCCCCGCGCCGCCATCGTGGGGTGGCAGGCATTGTCCAGCTCCGTGCTCCTGGCGATCCTGCTTGCCGCGGTAGCGCTCGCCCTGCCATTCCTTCCGATGCGGTTCTCGGTGGCCTACCTGCTCGACGCACACACGATCACCGTGGTCGAGCACTACGAGACCCCACTCGGGATCTGGCCGGGGGTCGCCGGCCTGGGCGTGGTCGCTGTCTGGGCCGGACTGCTGACGGTCACGACAACGCGTGCTTTCGGCACGACGGCCCGTCTGCGTCGATCGCAGCGCGCGGCGTTGCGCCTGGTGGGCAGCCGCCATCCCGAGGGTTTCACCGTGGTCGACCACGCCGTTCCTGTGGCCTACTGCCTGCCCGGAGGATCGGGCACCGTCGTGCTGTCGACGGGGGCCCTGGAGATCCTGACCGATCGTGAGCGCGAGCTGGTGCTCGGCCACGAGCACCGGCACCTGCGTGCCCGGCACCATCTCGCGCTCGCCTACGCCGATGCCCTACGGCGGACGTTCCGTTGGGTCCCGCTGTTCGCCGAGGCCCACGAGCAGGTGAGCGTGCTCCTGGAGATGACAGCAGACGATGCGGCGTGCGGGGTCGCCGACCGCCGATCCCTGGCCACGGCGTTAGTAGCACTCAGCACGGGCGTGCGCCCGCAGGCCGCCCTGGCGGCCAGCGACACGGCCGCGCTATTGCGTGTCAAGCGGTTGACCGCCCCGTCCGAGCCGCGGCGCCACGGGATGGGTCTTGTGGTGGGTGTGGCAGCGGTCGCTGCTTTCTCTCTCCCTGTGGGACTCGCCCTGGCCCCGGCGATCGAAGCGGCCACGAGGGACTGCTGCTCCTTGGCGGCACCTCCCGCTCGGAGCTGACAGACTCCACCGGCGCATACAGACGACCGTGGGTCACGTGGTGCGGGAAAGACCTGGAGCCCGTTGGCCTGTCGCCGGGGGCGTCAGTTCTTCGACCCGTCCGCAGGGTCGGTGGGTTGCTGGAGCACGTCGGTGACGAGACCGCTCAAGGTGGAGAAGTCCACCTGGCCCACCACTCGGGCGGCGATTCGGCCGTCGCTGTCGAGCACGACGGTCGTCGGCACGGCCGTGGCGGTGAGAGCGCCTCCGAAGGCGAGGATCGCGCGGGCGCTGTCGTCCGGGTGCACGCTCGGGTAGGGGACCTCGAAGGCCCGCTCGAACGCACGCGCTGCGTCGGGACTGTCGCGGACATTGAGCCCAAGGAAGCGGACTTGGCCCTCGAAGTCGCGTGCGACCCGGGCGAGGGCCGGCGCCTCGGCCCGACACGGCCCGCACCACGAGCCCCATACGTTGACCACCGCCGGTCGACCGCGCAGGTCGTCGCTGTCGAGCTGGGTCCCGTCCAGCAGCGACGCGGTGAAGCGCGCTAGCGGGCGCCGGTCCTCCGGCTCATACTGCTGCACCACGTCAGTGCCGTCGAAGCTCCCACTGGTGGAGCCGGGGGTGGACGTGCCCGACCGAGACATTGAGGTCCACCACGCCACTGCGGCGAGAGTCAGGCCGATGGCGGCCAGAAAGACCGCGAACCTCGTTACCGCCCTCACAACGGGGCCTGCCAACCAGCAACCAGGGTCTGCGCGGCGGCCACGATCTCAGACCAGACGCCGGAGACCTGCAACAGCCCGACGGCGACCAGCAGCAGACCGCCGCCGCGGGTGATCCACAGGGAGCGGTGCCGCACCCAGGCGAACACGCTCATCGCCCGCGTCAGTGAGACGGCGGCGAGCAGGAAGGGCAGCCCGAGACCCAGGGCATAGGCGAGCGACAGGACGGCTCCCCTCTCGGCGGTGGCCGATGTCGTGGAGAGGGTCAGCACGGCGGCCAGGGCGGGACCGATGCACGGCGTCCAGCCGACCGCGAACACCGCACCCAGCAGTGGCGCGCCGGCCAGGCCGAGCCGCGGGGTCAGTCGCGGCCGCACGGTGCGGCCGAGCAGTGGGAGCCGATCCGCGGCGCCGGCGAACAGCAGGCCCAACACGATGGTGAAGCCTCCTGCGACGCGCCAGATGGTTTCCTGGTGGATCAGGAGCAGCGACCCGAGTGAGCCGAACGCCACCCCGTAGCCGGTGAACACCACGGCGAACCCCAGCACGAACAGGGCCGCCCCCAGAACCGTCCGGGAACGGCGCGCCGGACGGCCCCCCCGCAGCTCGCGGGTCACCTCGGACTCCACGCCGGCCATCCCCGCGACGTAGGAGAGGTAGCCCGGCACCAGCGGCAGGGAGCAGGGAGTGAAGAAGGACAGGAGCCCCGCGGCGAGTGCGATGGGCAGGGCGGCCAGCAGGGAGCCGTCGAGGACCGTCCCTTGGAGATCGCCGATCATGATCAGTCCTCAGCCGTCACAGCAGGGTGGACCAGTAGGTCCAGAACCGGACGGCGACGAGGGCGATCACCAGCACGTACGCCGACAGCAAGACCGGCGCATGCCACTCGCGGGCCATGGTGGTCGCCCGGGCTGACGCTGCCTTCTGACCGAACGCTCCGTTGGCGAGGTTGCGCAGCGTCACGTACCAGAACGTCGGGATCACCACCACCCACACGACCATGCAGTAGGGGCACAATGCCCCGATCCGGTACAGGCTCTGGAACACCAGCCACGCCACCAGACCGAGCGCCGCGGTCACGCCGGCCTGGAGGCCGAGCCAGTACCAGCGGGCAAGTCGTCCGCCGGCCAGCAGCGCAGCGCCGGTGGCCACCACCACCGGGAAGGCGGCCACGCCGATCAAGGGGTTCGGGAAGCCGAGCAGCGCGGCTTGCGCCGACTCCATGATCGAACCGCAGCTGATGATCGGATTGATGCTGCAGGTGGGGACGTATTCGCTGTCCTCGGCCAACCGGATCCGTTCGATCAACAGCACCGCGGAGGCCACCAGACCCACCAGCCCGGCGACGACGAGACCCGCGGCGAGCCTCCGCTCCTGCCTCACTCCGCGAGCGCCTCGTCGAGGGCGGTCGAGAAGTCGTCCACGGTCTCGGGCTGGAACAGCTCGCCGTCGACGTAGAACGTCGGGGTCCCCTGGACGCCGAGGGTGGTGCCGTCCTCGAGGTCACGCGCCACCCGGTCCGCTACCTCGTCCGAGGCGTAGTCAGCGTCGTACTGCTCCATGTCGAGACCGATTTCTTCGGCGAAGCTCCGGAAGAGGTCGTCCTGCGGCTCCTGGGATTCACCCCAGCTCTCCTGCGTCTCGTACATCTTGCTGTACATCGCCTCGAGCTCGCCCTGCCGAGCAGCAGACTCCACGGCACGCGCGGCCCGCTCGGAGTTGAAGTGGCCCGGCAGGGGGAAGTAGCGGATCACGAAGGTCACTTCGCCCGCGTACTTGTCACGGAGGTCTTCGACGATCGGGTACGCGGCACGGCACGCCTCGCACTCGAAGTCGAGGAACTCCACAAAGGTGACGTCGCTGGATCCTTCCTCGCCGAGAATGCGGCTATCGGTGCGGACCACGGCGCTCTCCTGGGCCGGCGTCTCCACCGCGGCTGCGCCGCCGTCGTCGTCACGGGCCTGGCCCACGAGCAGCAGGGTTGCCAGCACCGCCACGACGATCGCGGCGGCCCCGAGGGCCCCTTTGGTCTGCTTCCGCACTGGTCTCCACCTCTCGCTCGTCTACTATGCGAGATAGTAGCAATCGCGTCGGGGTGGATGGACTCGGGGTGGATGGACGTTGGCAACGCAGGACCGCTAGCATCGCAGTATGACGATGATGTCGACAGTAGGCGATGATGATGCGCGAATCACGGGACAGCAGGGCGCGCAGGCGTCAGCCGCCCTGTTCCGCGCCCTCGGCGATCCGTCGCGGCTGGCGATCCTGGCTCACCTCCACCTGGGCCCTCATCGGGTGGGCGACCTCGTGGACCATCTCGGGCTCGCGCAGTCCACGGTTTCCAAGCACCTGGCATGTCTGCGCGACTGCGGGCTGGTGCAGTCGCAGCCTCAGGGGCGCGCGTCCGTGTTCTCGCTGACCCTGGGGGTCCCCGTGCGAGACGTGCTGACGGCGGCGGAACGAGTGCTCGTGGCGACCGGTGCGGCCGTCACGGACTGCCCGACGGCCGGGGGTCATCGCTGATGGGCGCCGGTCATGGTCACGGGCACGCGGGCGGTCGTCATCGGTGGCGCCTTGCTCTGGCCTTCGGTCTGGTCGCGAGCTTCTTCGTGGTCGAGCTGGTCGTGGGACTCCTCAGCGGCTCGCTGGCGCTGATCTCGGACGCGGGTCACATGGCCGCGGACGTGGTCGCGCTGGGTGCGGCATTGGTGGCGACCAAGATCGCCACTCGGCCGGATGCGTCGGGACGTCGTACCTACGGCTCCTACAGGGCTGAGGTCTTCGCGTCCGGTCTGACCGTCCTGATCATGCTGGGGGTTTCCGTCTACGTCGTGGTGGAGGCGATCACTCGTATCGGCGAGACCGTCGAGCCGGCCTTTGGTCCGATGATGGTCGTCGGCGCTACCGGCTTGGCGATCAATCTCGTCTGCCTCGTGCTGCTGCGGGGCGGCGCCCAGGAGTCGATCAACGTCAAGGGCGCCTACCTCGAAGTCATGGCTGACGCGGCCGGCAGCGTGGGCGTCCTCGTGGCCGGCGTGCTCGTCGGCCTCACTGGCGCCGGCCTGTGGGACACCCTGGTTGCCGTGGCGATCGGCGTGTTCGTCGCCGTTCGTGCCGTGATCCTCGGACGCGAGGTCGTGGCCGTCCTCGGCCAGCACGCGCCGCACGATGTCGACCTCGCGGCCGTCGTGCGCGACCTCGAGGCTCTGCCAGGCGTGGCCGAGATTCACGACCTCCACGCTTGGACGCTCACCTCGGGAATGAACGTCGCCACGGCCCACCTCGTGGTGAAGGACGGCGCCGACACCCAGACCGTGCTGAGCGGCGCCCAGGCGGCTCTGCGCGACGGACACGGCATCGAGCACGCGACCCTCCAGGTCGAGGTCGACCCCGCCCGCGAGTGTCACGAAGCGACCTGGTGACCTTCGGGGCGCGTGATCGAGAGACCTCTGACAGACGTTCGTGAAATCATTCACAAAGTCTGGTGCGGCAAACGCCAGTCCGTAGCGTTGGTGACGTGCTGACTCCGGAGATCGTCCTCGATGCCGTCGTGCAGGCCACTTTGGGAGCCGAACCAGCGGGCCTGCTCCCGGCCCGTCAGCAAATGGCGCTGTCACTGGGGTGGCACATCGTGCTGGCGTGCTTCGGCGTCGCCTTCCCGGCGATGATCTTCGTGATTCACCTGCGGGGGATCCGGCGCCAGGATCCGGTCGCGCTCACCTTGGCCCAGAGGTGGGCGAAGGTGTCGGCAGTCCTGTTCGCGATCGGCGCGGTCTCGGGGACCGTCCTCAGCTTCGAGATGGGCGTGCTGTGGCCGGGCCTGATGGGGACCTACGGCGACGTGCTCGGCCTTCCCTTCGCCTTCGAAGGGCTGGCCTTCTTCCTCGAGGCGATCTTCCTGGGCATCTACCTCTACGGCTGGGGTCGCATGCCACCCAAGCGGCACGTCCTGATGGTGCTGCCGATGGCCGTCACCGGCATCGTCGGGACCTACTGCGTCGTCGCCGTCAACGCCTGGATGAACGTGCCGACCGGCTTCCGCATCGTCGGCGGCGAGGTCACCGACGTCCAGCCGTGGACGGTGCTGTTCAACCAGCACGCGTTCCTGCAGTTCGCCCACATGTGGGTCGGCGCCTACATGGTGGCCGGGTTCACCATCGCCGGTGTCTACGCCGTCGGGATGCTGCGCGGGCGTCGAGACGCCCACCACCGGCTGGGATTCATGGTGCCGTTCGTGTTCGCCTCCGTCGCCGCGCTCACTCAGCCGTTTGTCGGGCACGTGCTCGGCGCCGGCCTCGACGAGCGGCAACCAGCGAAGCTGGCGGCGTTCGAGCTCGCGGAGACCACAGAGAGCCCCTCACCACTACGGCTCGGCGGCGTCTTGGTCGACGGGGAGGTCGTCGGTGCGATCGACATTCCGGTCCTGGGCTCGCTGATCGCGATGAACTCGCTCGACGAGCCGGTACCCGGCCTCGACACCATCCCCGAGGAGGACCTGCCGCCGGTCAACATCACCCATCTCGCCTTTCAGACCATGGTCGGGATCGGCACGCTGCTCGCCGCCGGCGTCGCCTGGTTCTGGATCCAGCGGCGGCGAGGCCGCGACCTCCTGACGAGGAAGTGGTTCCTGCGGGCCGCGGCCGTCGCCGGGCCGCTGGCCGTGATCGCGCTCGAGGCCGGGTGGGTGGCCACCGAGGTGGGCCGACAGCCGTGGATCGTGTTCGGCGTGATGCGCACGCCCGAGGCGGTCGGCGACTACACCTCGGCCCTCTGGTGGCTGCTCGGGATCTCGACAGTCCTCTACGCCGCGATGACGGTCGGTGCCGTCGTGGTCCTGAGGTCGATGGCGCGCCGGTGGCGCGACGGCGAGACCGACCTGCCCAGCCCGTACGCCCCGGAGACCCGGGAGGCGAGTCGATGAGTCTTGAGGTCGCGGTCGCCGCCGCGATGTTCGCCGGCGTCATCGCCTACGCCGTGCTCGGTGGCGCCGACTTCGGGTCGGGCTTCTTCGACCTGACGGCAGGGGACAGCCGCCGCGGTGCCGAGCTGCGGACCTTGGTGGACCACAGCATCGGACCGGTGTGGGAGGCCAACCACGTGTGGTTGATCTACGTGCTGGTCATCTGGTGGACCGGATTCCCGGAGTCGTTCGCCGCGGCCATGTCGACGCTGGTTCTACCGCTGCTGCTCGCACTGTTGGGCATCGTGTTGCGAGGGGCGAGCTTCGCATTTCGCAAGTTCTCCGCCACGCTCGGTCAGGCGCGGTTGTTCGGCGTGGTCTTCGCTGTGTCCTCGATCATCACGCCGTTCTTCCTGGGCACCGTCGCCGGTGCCATCGCCTCCGGGCGGGTGCCCGCGGACGGGCTTGGCGACCGCTGGTCGTCATGGCTCAACCCGACGTCGCTGTTCGGCGGAGTGATCGCCGTCGGCACGTGCGCGTTCCTCGCCGGCGTCTTCCTTGCCGCCGATGCCCACCGCAGCCGTCGTACCCGCCTCGCCGAGGATCTGCGGTCCCGGGCGCTCGCCGTGGGCCTGGCAACGGGGGTGGTCGTGTTCGCAGCGCTGGTGCCGATCCTCGAGGACGCCCCGGTCCTGGGGGAGGGCCTGACGGGCCGCGCCGCTCCGCTCGTGGTGCTCTCAGCTGTGGCCGGCGTCGCGACGCTGGCGTTGCTGTGGCGCCGGCGGTATTCAGCGGCTCGCTGGCCGGCCGTGGTCGCGGTCGCCGCCGTGGTCTCGGGGTGGGGCGTGGCCCAGTACCCCTGGCTGCTCGTCGACGGGGTCACCATCAACGAGGCCGCCGGTGCCCCGGCGACGCTGCAGGGACTGCTCGTCGCAGTGGGTCTCGCCGTGGTGCTGGTCCTCCCACCCTTGGTCTACCTGCTGCGGCTCACCCAGAGCGAGGAGTGGGCGCACCATTGAGGTAGGGCAAGTGGGCGGCGAGTCGGCGCTGGACCCGGCCACGTGGGCTGGTCGACCAGGCCGCGCGCGAGAGTCGTCGGCGGAAGAGGCGGGCATCCGTGCATGCTCACGGGTTGGTCGATTGAGTCTCGCTGCCGGCGCTGGGAGCTGGGGTGTGTGAGGTCCCTCCGGCTGGGGTCTGGCGGCTCAGGTCGAGCGCGGCAGCTAGTTCGGCCGGCCGTCGAGAGCTGACGAGCCAGTACGGAGTTGGATCATCGATCTCAATGCGCACCGACCGAGAGCGGTAGGGCCGGAGCAGGAGGAGCGCGCGGGCGTCCGCAAGGGGTCCCGACCACTGGCGTGTTGCATCGGCGTCAAGAGCCCGAACTTGCCCGACGAACTTCACCTCGATACTGGCTCGATGAACGTAGAGCCACCCATCCTTCACCTCGACGCGAGCAGCGCCGTAGGCCCAGAGCGCGCCTGCGAGCAAGGCCATCAGGGCAGCAGCGATTCCCCACGCCGCCCTCTCAGGAATCGCCACCACCATGGCGACCCAGAAACTG
>NZ_BAAIFY010000029.1:0-52339 GCF_054653575.1 Nocardioides pyridinolyticus
CCGATCATTCCCCGCGACGCGTTCGAGCGAAACCGGGCGCCCCAGCCCTGTGGAGAACGCCCCGCGCGGAGGCCCAGCCGATCATCGGGACCCGACGCTGAAGCCGGGCGAAGGTGGCGGCGCGGCGAGTGGCGCCGGCCGGCGGTGACTGAGCCACCGTTTCTCGCGCGCAGACGGTGGCCAGGTCACCGCTGGCCGCGGGGCGTCAGAACATCACGGTCGAGAAGCGGGCGGTCTCGCGGAAGCCGACCTTCTCGTAGACCAGGCGCGCGGGCGTGTTCCAGTCGTTGACGTAGAGCGAGACCACGGGAGCGATCTCGCGGCGCACGATGTTGACCACCGCGGCCATGCCCGCGGTGGCGAGCCCGCGGCCGCGGTCCTCGGGCGGCACGTAGACCCCCTGGATCTGGGCGGCGTACGGCGTCGCGCAGGCGACCTCGGCCTTGAAGACCAGCCGGCCCTCGTCGTATCGCGCGAACGACCAGCCCCGGCTGACCAGCTGGGTGACCCGGGCGCGGTAGAGGTCCGCTCCCCCGCCGTACTCCGGCGAGATCCCGACCTCCTCGGTGTACATCGCCACGCAGGCCGGGTAGAGCGCGTCCATGTCCGCGCGGGTCGACCGCCGCACGGCCTGGTCGGCGGCGACCAGCGGGCGCTCGGCGATCTCGAGGTGGGGCTGCTGCCACCGGGTCTCGCGCGGCTCGCCCCACGCGTCGGCGACGCCGTTCCAGAACGAGATGACCGCGTGCTGCGGCCCCACGATCGTCGACACCGTGCGGCCCCGGGCGAGCGCGCGCTCGGCGTACGCCGCCGCGTCGTCGATCGAGGCCTCGACCGGGACCAGGTTCGCGCCGACGTGGCATGCCGAGGCGAGCACGCCGTTCTCGAACCGGCCCCACATCTCGCCACCGAGCCAGCGCGGCTCGAGGTTGGTCGTGGTGGCGCGGTAGTCGGCGAAGACGTTCACGACGGGATCGCGCCGGGCGAGCTCCAGGAACGCGTCGAGGTCCGCCGCGCCGAGCGGGCGGACGCCGTGACGGGTCGTGAGCACGGGGCGAGCCTACGCTGGACCGCGACAGTGGCTCGGTACTTTGTCCGCCCTCGTCGTCATGTCCGCGCAGTTCCCATCGGGGCCGCCGCTGACACCGTGCGGGAGGCACTCCCGTCGCCCAGCAAGTGACAACCATTCCGGTCCGGAAGGCATCAGAGAAGACATGAAGACCGCTCTCGCTGTCGGGGCCGCGCTCGCCGCGCTGGTCGCCGCTCCCGCCCTCGCCGCACCCGCCCCGACCATCGACGTCAAGCCCGGCCAGCTCGAGCGGGGTGAGGACAGCACCGTGCCGCGGATGGCCGGCGACCGCACCATCGTCGACGGCGACACCCGGATCGAGCTGGACGAGCCGGCGTACCTGCTCGGCCCGTCCGGGGACGAGTACGTCGTCGCGTCGTACCCCCACATCCTCCGCGTCAGCACGGACGGCTCGACCGAGCAGATCACGCGGTACGGCAACGCGGCCGACCCGCAGCTGACCGGCGACGGCGAGGACCTGCTGATCAGCCGCATCGTCCAGCGGCGCACGATGATCCGGGTGGTCGACGCCGAGACCGGAGACGACGTCAGCCGCGGCCGCTTCAGCGGGTACGTCGGTGTGCTCGACGCCGAGGACGGCCGGGCCGTCCTGACCGGCACGGCGCCGGAGCGGACGCTGTGGTGGAGCTACCGGTCCGGCGCCACCAGGACGATCGTCAAGCGTGGTGGTGGCACCGCCGACATCGGCGCCGACCGCCTCGCGACGCTCACCGGCGACCCCTACGAGGGAGGCTGCACGGTGGTGTCGCGGCTGAGCCGGCCGCGCGTCGTGCTGTGGCGCTCCTGCGAGGACATGCCGATCGCCTTCTCCCCGAGTGGCAAGAAGATGGTCACGGTCTACCTGCTCTCCGACGGGCTCGGCCCCAGCGAGATCGTCGCGCGCCGGACGAAGGGCGGCCGGAAGATCGCGACCTACACGTCGTACTACTTCAGCTCGACCACGTGGGAGACCGAGCAGGCCCTGCTGACGGAGGCCCACACCAGGTCGCGCGTCGCGGTGGTGCGGTGCGTGGTCGCCGACTGCGAGCGGGCGTCGGCGGTCCGGAAGTCGGTCAGGAGACCGTGACCGAGGCGCTCGCGCCCTCGACGGACTCCATGCCCTCGGCGATCCGCATGGCCTCCTCGATGAGGGTCTCCACGATCTGCGACTCGGGCACGGTCTTGATGACCTCGCCCTTGACGAAGATCTGGCCCTTGCCGTTGCCGGAGGCGACGCCGAGGTCGGCCTCGCGGGCCTCGCCCGGGCCGTTGACCACGCAGCCCATGACCGCGACGCGCAGCGGGACCTCCATGCCCTCGAGGCCGGCGGTCACCTCGTCGGCGAGCTTGTAGACGTCGACCTGGGCGCGACCGCACGAGGGACAGGAGACGATCTCGAGCCGGCGGGGACGGAGGTTGAGGGACTCCAGGATCTGGAGCCCGACCTTGACCTCCTCCACCGGAGGCGCCGAGAGCGAGACCCGGATGGTGTCGCCGATGCCCCGCGAGAGCAGCGCACCGAAGGCGGTCGCGGACTTGATCGTGCCCTGGAACGCCGGGCCGGCCTCGGTGACGCCGAGGTGCAGCGGCCAGTCGCCGCGCTCGGCGAGCATCTCGTAGGCGCGCACCATCACGACCGGGTCGTTGTGCTTCACCGAGATCTTGAAGTCGTGGAAGTCGTGCTCCTCGAAGAGGCTGGCCTCCCACACGGCCGACTCGACGAGCGCCTCGGGGGTGGCCTTGCCGTACTTCTCCAGCAGCCGCTTGTCGAGGGACCCGGCGTTGACGCCGATCCGGATCGAGGTGCCGCGGTCCTTCGCGGCCGCGGCGATCTCCTTGACCTGGTCGTCGAACTGCCGGATGTTGCCGGGGTTCACGCGGACGGCGGCGCAGCCGGCGTCGATCGCGGCGAAGACGTACTTCGGCTGGAAGTGGATGTCGGCGATCACCGGGATCTGCGAGTGCTGCGCGATCGCGGGCAGGGCCTCGGCGTCGTCCTGGCTCGGGCAGGCCACGCGCACGATGTCGCAGCCGGACGCCGTCAGCTCGGCGATCTGCTGGAGCGTCCTGTTGACGTCCGCGGTCAGCGTGGTCGTCATCGACTGCACCGAGATCGGGTGGTCGCTGCCGACGCCGACCTTGCCCACCTGGATCTGGCGGGTCTTGCGGCGTGGCGCGAGCACCGGGGGCGGGGCCGCGGGCATGCCCAGGCTGATCTCGGTCATGCCGTCGATCCTAGGCGTCGAGGTGGAGGGGTACGACGAGGTCCCCGACGATCAGCACCAGGCCCATGACGAGGAGCACACCGGCGACGCAGTAGGCGATCGGCAGCAGCTTGGCCACGTCGACGTACCCGGGGTCGGGTCGCCCGCGCAGCCGGGCGAACCCGCGGCGCAGCGCCTCCCAGAGCGCGCCCGCGATGTGGCCGCCGTCCAGCGGCAGCAGCGGGATGAAGTTGAACAGGCCGATGAAGAGGTTGAAGCTCGCGATGAGCAGCACCAGGAAGACGACCTTCTCCTGGAACGGGAACGTCTCGTGGGCGGCCGCCTCGCCGGCGATCCGGCTGCCGCCGACGATGCTCACCGGGCTGTCCTGGGCGCGCTCCTCCACGCCGACGATCGCCTTCGCGACACCCCAGACCTTCACGGGCAGGGTGGCGAGCGCCTGGACCGTGTCGACGGTCATCGTGCCCATCCGCTCGAGCGTGTAGATCGGGCCGCCGGTCGTCACGACCTCGACCGTGGTCGGCGTGACGCCGAGGAAACCGACCTGCGTCAGCGTCTGGTCGGTGGCGGACTCGGGCCGCGCCTCGACGGTGGTGCTCGTGGTGCCGGTGAGCTGCTGGCCGTCGCGCTCGTAGCCGATGACGGCCGCGCCGTCGTCGTTGCCGCGGATGAGCGAGCGCAGCTGGTCCCAGCTCGAGATCGCGGTGCCGTTGAACGACGTGATCACGTCGCCGGGCTCGAGCCCCGCCTCGGCGGCGGGGCTGACCGGGTCGCTGTCGCGGCAGACGGTCCGGCCGTCGACGTAGGGGATCACGCACTGCGAGACCTCGTCGATCACCGGCTGCCCGGCCTCCGGCTCGAGGGTGCGCTCGCCGTAGGTCGCGAAGATCGTCCAGAACAGGAAGAACGCGATGAGCACGTTCACCGTGGGCCCGCCGGCCATCACGATGACCTTCTTCCACCACGCCATCTTGTAGAAGAGGCGGTCGGAGTCCTCGGGCTGGATCGTCTCCCACTCCGCCGCGCGGGCGTCGGAGATCAGCTGGGTGAAGAGCCCGGTGTTGGACTTGCGGACCCGGACGACCTGGTTGCCCTGTGCGTCGTAGGTGACCTCGTCGGCCAGGTCGGTCGCGCCCGGCGGCAGCATCCCGACGATCTTGACGTAGCCCCCGAGCGGGATCGCCTTGACGCCGTACTCGGTCTCGCCCTTCTGCTTGCTCCAGACCGTGGGGCCGAAGCCGATGAAGTACTGGGTGACCTTCCCGCCGAACTTCTTCGCCGGGATCATGTGGCCGAGCTCGTGCAGGCCGATCGAGGCCAGGATGGCGATCACGAAGATCGCCACGCCGAGCGTGTAGAACAGAGCGCTCACTTGCTTCCCTCGATCAGGCGGCGGGCCTCCTCGCGGGCCCAGGCGTCGGCGCCGAGGATGTCCTCGACCGTCACCTCAGAGGGTACGTCGTGGCGGCTGAGAACGGCCTGAACCGTGGGCACGATCGCGACGAAGTCGAGCCGGCCGGCGCGGAAGGCCTCGACGCACTCCTCGTTCGCCGCGTTGTAGACCGCCGGGGCGGTGCCGCCGCGCTCTCCGGCGGCCCGCGCCAGCGCGACCGCCGGGAACGCCTCGTCGTCGAGCGGGAAGAACTCCCACGTCTCCGGGCGGGTCCAGTCGACCGGCGGCGCGGTGTCGGGCACCCGCTCCGGCCAGGCCAGGCCGAGCGCGATCGGGATGAGCATGGTCGGCGGGCTCGCCTGCACGAGCGTCGAGCCGTCCACGAACTCCACCATCGAGTGCACGACGCTCGTCGGGTGCACCACGACCTCGATCCGGTCGAACGGGATGCCGAACAGCAGGTGCGCCTCGATCACCTCCAGGCCCTTGTTCACCAGCGTCGCGGAGTTGATGGTGACGACCGGGCCCATGTCCCAGGTCGGGTGCGCCAGGGCCTCCTCGACCGTGACGCCGGCGAGGTCCTCAAGGCTGCGGCCGCGGAACGGCCCGCCGCTCGCGGTCAGCACGAGCCGGCGTACCTCGTCGGGCGAGCCGCCGCGCAGGCACTGCGCCAGCGCACTGTGCTCGGAGTCGACCGGCACGATCTGACCCGGCTTGGACCGCTCGAGCACGAGCGGCCCGCCCATGATCAGCGACTCCTTGTTGGCCAGCGCGAGCGTGTTGCCGGCGTCGAGCGCGGCGAGGGTCGGGCGCAGGCCGACGGCGCCGGTGATGCCGTTGAGGACGACATCGCAGGGCCGCGACGCGGCCTCCACCGAGGCGTCCTCGCCGAGGCCCCAGAACAGGTCGGAGTACGTCGGCGCGAACTCCTCGACCTGCCGCCGGAACAGGTCCGGGTTCGACCCGCCGGCGGTCAGCGCGACCACCCGGAACCGGTCCGGGTTGGCCCGGACGATGTCCAGCGCCTGGGTGCCGATGGAGCCGGTGCTGCCGAGGATGACGATGTCTCTGATCGGGCCTCTCACGCTCCCCATCCTCCCGCACTACGCTCCACTCATGAGCATCGCGCAGGAACGCCGTCTGGTCACCGCCATCCCCGGCCCGGGCTCGCTCGAGCGGCTGGACCGCAAGAAGGCCCACGTCGCCGACGGGGTCGGCACGACCCTGCCGGTGTTCGTCGTGCAGGCGGGTGGCGGCGTGCTCGTCGACGTCGACGGCAACCACCTCATCGACCTCGGCTCCGGCATCGCGGTGACGACGGTCGGCAACTCGGCGCCCGCGGTGGCCCGCAACGTGCACGCACAGGTCGACGCGTTCACGCACACCTGCTTCATGGTCACGCCGTACGACGGCTACGTGGACGTGTGCGCGGCGCTGGCCGAGCTCACCCCCGGTGACCACGCGAAGAAGAGCGCGCTCTTCAACTCCGGCGCCGAGGCCGTCGAGAACGCGGTGAAGATCGCCCGCGTGGCGACCGGCAAGGACGCGGTCGCGGTCTTCGACCACGCCTACCACGGCCGCACGAACCTCACGATGGCGATGACGGCCAAGAACATGCCGTACAAGAACGGCTTCGGCCCGTTCGCCGGCGAGGTCTACCGCGCGCCGCTGTCCTACCCGCTGCGCGACGGCCTGTCCGGCGCCGAGGCCGCGGCCCGGACGATCGACGTGCTCGACAAGCAGGTCGGCGTGCAGAACCTCGCCTGCGTCGTGATCGAGCCGGTCCTGGGCGAGGGCGGGTTCATCGTCCCGGCGCCGGGCTTCCTGCCGGCGATCGCCGCCTGGGCCCGGGAGAACGGCGTCGTCTTCATCGCCGACGAGATCCAGTCCGGCTTCTGCCGCACCGGCGACTGGTTCGCCAGCGACCACGAGGGCGTGGTCCCCGACCTCATCACCACCGCCAAGGGCATCGCGGGCGGCCTCCCGCTCGCGGGCGTCACCGGCCGCGCCGAGCTGATGGACACCGTCCACTCCGGCGGCCTGGGCGGCACCTACGGCGGCAACCCGATCGCCTGCGCCGCGGCGCTCGGGGCGATCGAGGAGATGAAGGAGCACGACCTGGCCGGCCGCGCCCGGGAGATCGGCGCGAGGATGCGCACCCGCCTGGAGAAGCTCGCCGCCGAGCACGACGTGGTCGCGGACATCCGCGGCCGCGGCGCGATGATGGCCATCGAGCTGTGCCGGCCCGGCACGACCGAGCCCGACCCGGTGCGCACGGCCGCCGTGTCGGCGTACTGCCACCAGAACGGCGTCGTCACGCTCACCTGCGGCACCTGGGGCAACGTCTTCCGCTTCCTGCCGCCGCTGTCGATCGGCGACGACCTGCTCGAGGAGGCCTTCGACGTGGTCGCGGAGGGGTTCGCCGCGACGGCGTGACCTCCGACTGACCCGGGTACCGCTGCCCGGTGACCGCCGACCTCGTCTACCTCGTGGCCGGGGCGACTCTCCTGCTGGCGGTCGTCCTGCCCGCGCTGCTCGACCGGTGGGCGGTCTCGGCGCCGATGGTGCTCGTGGTGGTGGGCCTGCTCATCGGCCTCACTCCCCTGCCCGACGGCCTGCCGCTGGACCCGCAGGAGAACCGCGCGACCATCGAGCACGTCACCGAGCTGGTCGTGATCGTGGCGCTCATGGGCGTCGGGCTCGCGATCGACCGGCCGCTCGAGCTGCGCCGCCGTCGCTCGTGGGCCCGCTGGCGCGCGACCTGGCTGCTGCTCGGCGTCTCGATGCCGCTGTGCATCGCGGCGGTCGCGCTGCTCGGCTGGTGGGCCGGCGCGAGTGCGGCCGTCGCACTGCTACTCGGCGCCGCGCTCGCCCCGACCGACCCCGTGCTCGCCTCCGACGTCCAGGTCGCCGGCCCGCAGACCGGTGACCACGAGGTCGACGAGGACGACGAGGTCCGGTTCACCCTGACCTCCGAGGCCGGGCTCAACGACGGCCTGGCCTTCCCGTTCGTGTACGCCGCGATCCTGCTCGCGACCGAGGGTGCCGTCTCCGGGTGGGCGCTCGAGTGGGTCGGCTGGTATCTCGTCGGCAAGATCCTCCTGGGCGTCGCCGCCGGCATCGTCGTGGGCCGGGTGCTCGCCTATGCGGCGTTCCGGTCGAGCAGCCCCTCGCTCCGCGTGGCCGAGCGCGGGGAGTCGCTGATGGCGCTGGCGGCTCTCGTCACGGCGTACGGCGTCGGCGAGATCGTCGGCGGGTACGGCTTCCTCGCGGTGTTCGCCTGCGCGATGACCTTCCGCTCCGCCGAGCGCGCGCACAACTACCACGCGGCCATGCACGAGGTCGCCGAGCGGCTCGAGCGGTTGCTGACGCTCTTCGTGCTGCTCGTGCTCGGCATCGCGGTCACCCGCGGCCTGCTGGCCAGCCTCGACTGGCGCGGGGTGGCTCTCGGGGTCGCCCTGGTGGTGGTGATCCGGCCGCTGGCCGGCTACCTCGGCCTGTCCTGGGGGTCGGACCTCGAGCGCCGCGAGCGCTGGGCGATCGCGTTCTTCGGCGTCCGCGGCGTCGGCTCGGTCTACTACCTCGCCTACGCCGCGGGCCACGCCCCCGAGTTCGGCTCGGACTGGCTCTGGTCGACGGTGTCGTTCACGATCGTGCTCTCGGTGTTCGTCCACGGCGTGCTGGCCGCGCCGGTCATGCAGCGGCTCGCGGTGAGCCGGTAGCCACCCGCCTGGAACGGCGTCATCAGCACCGCGGCCACGACGTTCACCACCGGCGCCTGGCGGCACGCAGAACCCCCCAACTTTGCCGTTGCCGGCGGCAGGTACTCGGAGTAGACCGGTGTTCGTCGGGCCGCGATCGAGGAGGTTTGCGTGGCATCGGACTTCTCGGGCTTCCGAGTCCTCATCGACGATCCGGCCGCGGCCCCCGACCTCGGGTTCCAGGAGTACGCCGTCGCGTTGAGCGACATCGTCCGCAACAGCACGCCGGAGTTCGCGATCGGGATCTTCGGGTCGTGGGGCACCGGCAAGACGACCCTCATGCGGCAGATCGAGCGGCTGCTCGCCCAGGACCCCTCCGTGGTCACCGCATGGTTCACGGCCTGGCGCTACGAGCGGGAGCCGCACCTGATCGTGCCCCTGATCGACGTCCTGCGCGAGGCGCTCGAGGCCCGGGCCGCGCAGGGCCAGGGCACCGGTCCCGCGCGGCAGGCCGCGGGCAAGCTGTGCCGGGCGGGGCGGGCCTTCCTCGCCGGCCTCACGCTGTCCGCGAAGGTGCCGGGTGTCGAGGTGCAGCTGGACCCCGGCAAGGTGATGCAGGAGCTGCGCGACCAGGACCCGGGCGTGGAGGCGCTGTCCTTCTACCACTCCGCGTTCCTCATGCTGCGCGAGGCGATCGAGGACTTCAGCGAGGGTGGGACGCGCCGCATGGTGATCTTCGTGGACGACCTGGACCGGTGCCTGCCGGCGAACGCCCTCGACGTGCTGGAGTCGATGAAGCTGTTCTTCGACGTCCAGGGCTGCGTCTTCGTCGTCGGTCTCGACCAGGCCGTGGCCGAGAGGGTCGTCGCACAGAAGTACGCCGTCGGTGCTCCGACGACCGACGCGGTGCCCGTGTCCGGCATCGACTACCTGAAGAAGATCTTCCAGGTCCCGTTCGCGCTCCCCCGCGTCGGCACCGACCAGCTGCGCGACTTCTGCTCGGCCGTGGTCGGCTCGGGGGCGCTGGCGGCCGGGCAGATCGACGACTTCACCGCCGCGGGTCGTGCTCGCCCTCCAGATCATGAGCTTCCGCCCGGACTGGCGCGACTTCTACGACGAGCTCGCTGCCGATCCCACCGTGTTCCAACGGACGCTCCGCACCGCGGTGGAGTCCGAGGCGGCCCAGGACCAGGTCTGGCTGACCGGGCGGTCCCTGCCGATGCCGACCCGGCTGGCGGCGTACCTCCGCGGCCCGGCCGCCGACCTGCTCCACGACGACCAGCTCGTGTCCTACGTCTCGGCCGCCGAGTCGTCCCGGTCCACGGACCCGATGGTCCTCGACGCCCAGGCGACGCTCAACCGGCTGCGGGTGGTCGTCGAGGCCTGGCGGGAGACCGGGTCGGCCGACAGCCTCCGCGACGTCTCGGCGGAGGCCTCCCGGCTGACCGAGCTGATCCACCGGCGGACCGACCAGCCGCGGCTGAGCCGCCAGGCCCGGGAGCTCGAGGGTCTGCTCTCCCAGACCGACCTCGTCGCGGACGAGCGGGCCGACCACGCCGAGCGGTTCCGCACGCTGATCGGGGCGATCGAGGCCGAGCTGCGCGAGCTGCGCCGGCAGTCGAACCTCGGCGCCTACGCCAGCTAGCCGACCTCCTGCATCCCCCACGGGCTGCCGTACTCCGTCAGCAGGTCGAGGAACGGCACCGCGTCGAACGCCTCCGGGCCCAGAACGCCGGCGCCTCCCCACGTGCCGCGCGACAGGAGCTCGAGGGCGACGACGGGGTTGATGGCCGTCTGCCAGACGACGCACTGGTGGCCGTACTCGCGCATGGTCCACTCGTTGTCGACCACGTGGTAGAAGTACGTCGACCGCTCCTGGCCGTCCTTGCCCTTGCCGGTGACCCAGAGGCCCGCGCAGGTCTTGCCCTTCATCCGCGGGCCGACCGTGGCCGGGTCCGGGAGCACTGCGGCGACCACGTCGCGTGGTGAGACCTCGACGCCCTTCACGCGCACCTTCTCGGTCGAGTCGAGACCGAGCGTGTGCAGCACCTTGAGGATGTTGATGAACTCGTCGCCCAGGCCGTACTTGAACGTCGCGCGCTTGCAGTCGATCCAGCGCGGCATGAGGAGCACCTCCTCGTGCTCGACGTTCACGCACTCGACCGGCCCGATGCCCTCGGGGAAGTCGAAGACCTCCGGCTCCGAGAACGGCGGCGTCGTGTGCCAGTCGCCCGCCCCGGATCCGTCGCCAGCCCAGATCACCGGCGGGTTCAGGCACTCCTCGATCGTGGTCCACATCGAGAACGACGGCGCGAAGATCTCGTTGCCGTCGTCGTCGGTGACGACCAGGTTGGCGCCGTCCCGGGTGCCGAGCTCGTCGATCTCGCTGAACAGGTGGTCGGCGGCGTACCGCGCGAACACGTCGGACAGCCCGGGCTCGACGCCGATGCCGACGAGCGCCAGGCGGCCGGCGGACTCCCAGTCCCCCGCCACGGCGAACTGCTCGTCGCCGAGCTTCACGCCCGTCTTCTCGTACGGCGCCGTGGGGTGCGGCTTCGACAGGGACATCGCCATGTCGAGGTAGTCCGCGCCCGCGTGGAACGCGCCGTCGAAGATCGGCATGTTGAACACCGGGTCGACGGCGTTCATCACATGGGTGATGCGGTGCTCGCGGCAGAGGTCCGCGACGGCGTCGGCCGACGAGGCGTCGATCTGCGCGGCGGCGTACCGGCCGTCGGCGGCGGCGGCCTTCTCGGCGCGCTCCAGCGAGTAGTCGGCCACGACGATCGTCTCGAAGAAGTCGCGGCGCGCGGCGATCGCGGCGAAGGCCGAGCCGACGCCCCCGGCGCCGACGAGCAGGATCCTCACGTTGTCTCCTTGGACGTCGTCAAACGTGGTGCATGGCAAGGCGGAGGAGCGAAGGCGGCCTTTGAGCGGAGCGGGCCGTCGAGCGACGACAACGCCGCCAGGTGCCGCGTTTCACGGCGTCTACTCGCCGATGTAGGACATGACGTGCTTGATGCGGGTGTAGTCCTCAAGGCCGTACATCGACAGGTCCTTGCCGTAGCCGGAGTGCTTGAAGCCGCCGTGCGGCATCTCGGAGACGAACGGGATGTGGGTGTTGATCCACACCGCGCCGAAGTCGAGCTTGCGCGACATCCGCAGGGCGCGGGCGTGGTCCTTGGTCCAGACGCTCGACGCGAGGCCGTACTGCACGTCGTTGGCCCAGCTGAGGGCCTGCGCCTCGTCGGTGAACCTCTGCACGGTCATGACCGGGCCGAAGATCTCGGTCTGGATCTGCTCGTCGGTCTGCTGGAGGCCGGAGAGCACGGTCGGCTCGTAGAAGTAGCCGCGCTCGCCCTGACGGGTCCCGCCGGTCACGACCGTCGCGTGGTCCGGCAGCCGGTCGACCATGCCGGAGACGTGGGCCAGCTGGTTGGCGTTGTTGAGAGGGCCGTAGTAGGTGTCCTCGTCCGCCGGGTCACCGGTGGGCATGCCCTTCGCGGCCTCGGCGAGAGCGGCGACGAACTCGTCGTGGATGCCCGCCTGCACCAGCACGCGGGTGGCGGCGGTGCAGTCCTGGCCGGCGTTGAACAGGCCAGCGCCCGCGATGCCCTCGGCGGCCTTGGCGACGTCGGCGTCGTCGAAGACGACCACCGGGGCCTTGCCGCCCAGCTCGAGGTGGACGCGCTTGAGGTCGTGCGAGGCCGCCTCGGCGACCTGCATGCCGGCCCGGACCGAGCCGGTGATCGCCACCATCTGCGGGGTCTTGTGCGACACCAGCGCGCGGCCGGTGTCGCGGTCGCCGCACACCACGTTGAGCACGCCCGGCGGCAGGAACTCCTGGGCGATCTCGGCGAGCAGCGTCGAGCTCGCCGGCGTGGTGTCGCTCGGCTTGAGCACCACGGTGTTGCCGGCCGCCAGCGCCGGCGCGATCTTCCAGATCATCATCATCAGCGGGTAGTTCCACGGCGTCACCTGGCCGACGACGCCGATCGGCTCGCGGCGCACCCAGGAGGTGTGGTCGGCCATGTACTCCCCGGCCGCCTTGCCCTCGAGCAGGCGGGCGGCGCCGGCGAAGAACTTGAAGTGGTCGGAGGCGTACGGCATCTCCTCGTCCATCGTGAGCTGGACCGGCTTGCCGGTGTCCCTGCACTCGACGGCGTTGATCTCCTCCGCGCGCTCCTCGATCGCGCTCGCGAGCCTCAGCAGGGCGTTCGAGCGGTCCTGGGGAGTCGCGTAGCCCCAACCCTCGAACGCGGCGTCGGCCGCGGCGTAGGCCCGGTCGACGTCGACCTCGCCCGACTTGGGGGCCTGCGCGTACACCTCACCGGTGGTCGGGTCGATGACGTCGTAGGTCTCGCCCGACGCGCTGTCGACGAGCTCGCCGTTGATGACGTTCTTGAAGGTCTGGTCGGCCATGCCCCGGAGCCTAGAGGCCCGACAACGGAATCTGTAGGGGTTGCCGCGTTCTCATGCGGATTTCGTTGATTCAGGCCTCATAGACGGAGCTTCCGTCGATCCAGGTGGAGACCACGCGTGCGTCCGGTCCGGCGAACGGGTCCCGGTCGAGGACCACCAGGTCCGCGACCGCCCCCGGCTGCAGCACCCCTGCTTTCTGCTCGTCACCAGGGCCGCGGTGGTTCACCCACGCCGACCCCGAGGTGTACGCCGCCCAGGCCGTCTCGCGCGCGAGCGCCTGCTCCGGGAGGAACGCCGCCCGGTCGCTCTCCGGGTCGCGCCGGGTCACTCCGACCTCGATCGCCTCGAGCGGGTCCGGCGTGCTCACCGGCCAGTCGCTGCCCGCGACCAGGCGGGCGCCGGAGCGGTGGAGGTCGCCGAAGGGGTACTGATACTCGGCTGCGCGGCCCAGGACCGGGATCGTCAGGTCGACCATCTGGTCGTCGAGGCAGGCCCACAGCATCTGCAGGTTCGCGGCGACGCCGAGCCGCGCGAACCGGGGCACGTCGTCGGGGTGGACCAGCTGGAGGTGTGCGATGTGGTGGCGGCGCGCGGGGTCGGTCCCCTCGAAGGCGTCGAGCGCCTCACGGGCGCCCCGGTCGCCGATCGCGTGCACGTGGACCTGGAAGCCGGCCGCGTCGAGCGCCTGCACGGCGTCGCGCACGGCCCGGGCGGTGAGGAACGAGTGCCCGCTGTTCGTGGTCGCGTGCCCGCACCGGTCGAGGTACGGCGCCAGCAGCGCGGCCGTGCCGTTCTCGGCGACGCCGTCCTGCATGATCTTCACCGTCGTCGCCCGGAACCGGCCGCTGGTCATCTGCTCGCGCCGGCCGACCAGGTCCGCGACCTGCTCGCCCCCGAGCCGCCGCTCCCACCAGAGCGCGCCGACCACGTGCGAGACGAGGTCGCCGTTGGCCGCGGCCGCCACGTAGGTCGACGCCGAGTCGTCCATGCCGGAGTAGGCGCCGACGATCGCGTCCTGCCACGACGTCACGCCGACCGAGTGCAGGTAGGACTGCCCGGCCAGGAGCGCCGCGTAGTACTCCGCGCCCGTCGTGGACGGGACGTGGCGCGACACCAGGGAGGTGGCGCCCTCGTGCAGGGTGCCGGCGGGGTCGCCGTCGGCGTCGCGCTCGACCCGCCCGTCCGGCGGGTCCGTGGTGTGCCGGTCGACGCCCGCGATCTCCAGCGCGCGGCTGTTGACCCAGGCGCCGTGGTGGTCACGGTTCGGGAGGTACGCCGGACGGCCGCCCGTCACCGCGTCCAGGTCGGCCGCGGTCGGGGTGCCGCCCGGGAACGCCGGCATCGCCCAGCCGCCGCCGAGGATCCACTCCGCGTCCGGGTTCGCGTCGGCGTACGCCCGGATCGCGGCGAGGTAGCCCTCGCGCGTGGACTCCCCCGACAGGTCGCAGCGCAGCCGCTCCAGCCCGCCCTGGATCGGGTGGACGTGGGCGTCGGTGAAGCCGGGCGACAGGAACGCGACCTCGACGACCTCGTCGCCGCCGAGTCCCCGGCCGACCGCGACGATCCGCCCGCCCTCGACCAGCACGTCCATCGGGCCGGCGCGCCGGTGACCGTCGAAGGCGGCGCGGGCCCGGAAGAGGCGCCTCACCCGGGCGCCGTACCGTGTCATGCGCTCATCTTGGCACGGCGAATGCTTCGGATTCCGCCGAAATAGCCCACATGGACGACGGATTCACTTGCCTTTGGCACCGTCGACCACGCACCATGGGGGCATGCAGCAGCCCGACTACGACCATCTCCAGCGTGCCGCCAAGGACCACCTCTGGATGCACTTCACCCGCCACTCGTCCTACGACGAGGCGGACGTCCCGATCATCACCCGCGGTGAGGGCGCCTACCTCTACGACGCCCAGGGCAAGAAGTACCTCGACGGTCTCGCCGGGCTGTTCGTCTCCCAGCTGGGCCACGGCCGCACCGAGCTGGCCGAGGCCGCGGCGGCGCAGGCCAGGGAGCTGGCCTTCCACCCGCTGTGGTCCTACGCGCACCCGAACGCGATCCTGCTCGCCGAGCGGCTGGCGTCGTACGCCCCTGGCTCGCTGAACCGGGTCTTCTTCGCCAGTGGCGGCGGCGAGTCCGTCGAGACCGCGTGGAAGCTCGCGAAGAACTACTTCAAGCTCACCGGCAAGCCGATGAAGCACAAGGTGCTGTCGCGGTCGATCGCCTACCACGGCACGACGCAGGGCGCGCTGTCGATCACCGGGCTGCCGCCGCTGAAGCAGCAGTTCGAGCCGCTCGTGCCGTCGACGTTCCGGGTGCCGAACACCAACATCTACCGGGCCCCGCTGCACGGCGACGACCCCGAGTCGTTCGGCCGCTGGGCTGCCGACCAGATCGCGGTCGCGATCGAGAACGAGGGCCCCGACACCGTCGCCGCGGTCTTCCTCGAGCCGGTGCAGAACTCCGGCGGCTGCTTCCCGCCCCCGCCGGGCTACTTCCAGCGGGTCCGCGAGATCTGCGACGAGTACGACGTGCTGCTCGTCTCCGACGAGGTCATCTGCGCGTTCGGCCGGCTGGGCCACATGTTCGGCGCCGAGCGCTACGGCTACGAGCCCGACATGATCACCTGCGCCAAGGGCATCACCTCCGGCTACGCCCCGCTCGGCGCGATGATCGCCAGCGACCGGCTGATGGAGCCGTTCCTCGAGGACGGCGCCATGTTCGCCCACGGCTACACCTTCGGCGGGCACCCGGTCTCCACCGCGGTCGCGATGAAGAACCTCGACCTCTTCGAGGAGGAGAAGGTCCTCGAGCACGTGCGTGGCAACGAGGGCGCCTTCCGCGCGACCCTCGAGAAGCTGCTCGACCTCCCGATCGTCGGCGACGTCCGCGGCGACGGGTACTTCTACGGCATCGAGCTCGTCAAGGACAAGGCCACCCGCGAGTCGTTCAGCGACGACGAGTGCGAGCGCATCCTCTTCGGCTTCGTCTCCAAGCAGCTCTTCGCCGAGGGCCTCTACTGCCGTGCCGACGACCGTGGCGACCCGGTCATCCAGCTCTCTCCCCCGCTCATCTGCGACCAGCAGCACTTCGACGAGATGGAGCAGATCCTCCGCGTGGTGCTCGACAAGGCCTGGTCGCTCCTCTGAGCCGAGTCGGCGCTGATTCAGCCTCACCCGGGGCCGAGTCGGCGCCGATTCAGCCTGGTTGTCCACAGATCCGCCGGCGACCGGTGCCGGAGCCGCCCGCGCGGGCAGGCCTGGGACATGCCCAAGACCTGGACCGAGCGCCTGGCCGACCTGCCCGCCGACGCGCCCTTCACGACCTCGGACGCCGCTGCGGTGGGACTGCACCACCAGGCGCTCCACCACCTGAGCACGACCGGGGCGCTGCGACACCCGGTCGCCGGCGTCTACGTGCCGGCCGCCCTCGAGGACTCGCTCAGGCTGCGGTGCTCCGTGCTTCGGCTGGTGCTGCCGCCGGATGCCTTCGTCTGCGACCGCACGGCGTCCTGGCTGCACGCCGGAGACGACGCGCTGGCGCCCGGCGAGCACCTCGCCGTACCCCCGGTCTCGTGCTTCCGGCCCAGCGACGGCGGTCGCCTGCGCAACGCGCTGACCGACAGCGGCGAGCGCGAGATCCGGGCGTCGGACCTGATGGAGCTCGGCGGCATCGTGGTCACGACGCCGCTGCGCACTGCCCTCGATCTCGGACGGCTCCAGCGGACGCCGGAGCTGAGACTGCACGGCATGGACACCATGCTCGGCCTCAGCGAGTTCACCCACGACGAACTGCTGGCGCAGGTCCCGCGCTTCAACCGGCGACGCGGCGTCGTCCTCCTCCGCGTCCTCGCGCCGCTCGCGGACGGCGGCGCCCAGTCGTTCGGCGAGACGGCCCTCCGCCTGCGCTGGTACGGCGCCGGCCTGCCCCGACCGCGCACGCAGATCCCGGTCGTGGTCGAGGGCAGGGTCCTCTACTTCCTCGACATGGGACTCGAGGACGCCGGCATAGCGGCCGAGTACGACGGCGATGCCTGGCACTCGACGTCCGCCCAGCGCGAGCGCGACGCGATCCGGCGCGCGTACCTCACCGACGTGGCGGGATGGTCGATCGAGGTGTTCCGCAAGGAGCACGTCTTCGGCCAGCACCAGGACGCGGACCGACGGCTCCGCCGGCTCGCCGAGTCGGCGCAGTCTCAGCTGAAACAGCACCGACTCGGCGAAGCCTGAAGATGAAACGGCGCCGACTCGCGTGTCAGCGGGCGGCGAGCTTGGCGTTGCGGCGACGGGAGACGACCTCGGCGCCGACGACGATGAGGACCGAGATCACGAACATCACGGTGCCGACGACGTTGACCTGCATGGGGACGCCGCGTTGGGAGACACCCCAGACGTACATGGGGAACGTGGTGGTGTTGCCGGCGTTGAGGTTCGTGATGATGAAGTCGTCGAAGGACAGCGAGAAGCTCAGCAGCGCGGCGCCCAGGATGCCGGGGAACACCAGCGGGAAGGTCACCAGCCAGAACGTCTGGCTGGGGGTCGCGTAGAGGTCCCTCGCCGCCTGTTCGAGGTTGTCGTCGAGGCCGGCGAGCCGGGCCCTGACGGTGACCACCACGAACGACAGGCAGAACATGATGTGGGCGATGAGGATCGTCCAGAAGCCCAGCTGGCCGGCGAAGCCGGCCGCGACGAACAGCGCCAGCAGCGAGGAGCCGAGCACGATCTCGGGTGCGGCCATCGGCAGGAAGATCAGCAGGTTCGACGACGACCGGCCGCGGAAGTCGTGGCGGACCAGGGCGAACGCCGCCATGGTGCCCAGGATCGTCGACCCGATGGTCGCCAGGAGCCCGATCTTGATCGAGCGGCCGAGCGCCTGGCACATGGCCGGGTCCTCGCACGGGTTCAGCCAGTTGTGCAGCGTGAAGCCGTCGAAGCTGTAGATCAGCCGGCTGTCGGGGTCGTTGAAGCTCATCAGGACCACGATCGCGATCGGGACGAACGTGTAGGCCAGCACGGCCAGGCCGAGCAGGAGGACGAGGTTGTCGCGCAGCCACCGCATCAGAGGAGCTCCTCCGTCCCGGCGCGTCGGACGTAGACCAGGACCATCACCACGATGCCGACCATGAGGATCATCGAGAGCGCGGCCGCCGCCGGGTAGTCGTTGGCGTCGGTGAACAGGCTCTGGATGACGCCGCCGACCATGCGCTGGTTCGGGCCGCCCAGCAGCGCGGCGTTGATGTAGTCGCCGGCGGCCGGGATGAAGGTCAGCAGCGTCCCGGAGATCACGCCCGGGAGCGACAGCGGCCAGGTGACCCTGAAGAACCCGACGACCGGGTTCGCGTACAGGTCGCTGCTGGCCTCGATCAGGCGGTGGTCGATCTTGTCGAGGCTGGCGTAGAGCGGCAGCACCATGAACGGCAGGAAGTTGTAGGTGAGGCCGGCGATCACGGCCACCGGCGTGATCAGTAGCCGGTCGCCGTCGATGATGTTGAGCAGCTGGAGCAGGTCGAGGATCCGCAGCGCGTCCAGCGTGCCGACCACCCAGCCGTCGTCGGCGAGGATCAGCTTCCACGAGAGCGTGCGGACGAGGAAGCTGGTGAAGAACGGCGCGATCACCAGCACCAGCAGCAGGTTCTTCCAGCGTCCGGCCTTGAACGCGATGGCGTAGGCCAGGACGTAGCCCAGCGCCAGACAGAACAGGGTCGCGACCCCGCCGTACACCAGCGAGCGCAGCATCGGCTGCCAGTAGGCCGCGATGGCGTCGGTGTAGTTCTGCCAGTGGTAGGTCATGTCGTAGCCACGGAAGTCCGACCCCGTCGGGTCGAACAGGCTGGTCGCCAGCAGCGAGTAGAACGGGACGACGAAGAACAGCCCCAGCCACAGGGCGGCCGGCAGCAGCAGGAGGTACCCGACGTAGCCGCGGCGGCGGGTCACGCGTCCTCCTTCTGCGCACCGGCCGAGGCGTCCTGCGCGTGGTCGAGGAGGAAGGCGTACTCGGGCCGCCAGGACAGCTCCACGGACTCGCCGTGGCGGAACAGCCGGGTGCGGCCGGTGTTCTGGGCGAACACCTGGATCTCCTGACCCCACGGCATCTTCACGAGGTACTGGGTGCTGACGCCGACGAAGCTGACGTCGCTGATCACGCCTCCCGGAATGGTGTTCCCGGGCGCGTCGAGGGTCTCCCCCGGCTCGCCGATCAGCACCTTCTCGGGCCGGATGCCGACCCAGCCCATCTCGCCGTCGGTGTGGGCGCGCGCGGTCGGGATCGAGACCCCGATGCCGTGCATGTCGACGCTGACCACGTCGGCCGCCCGACCGGTGATCCGGCCCTCGATGAGGTTGGACTGGCCGAGGAAGTTCGCGACGAACGTGCTCTGCGGGTTCTCGTAGAGGTCGGCCGGGGCGCCCATCTGCTCGATCACGCCGGCGTTCATCACCGCGACCGTGTCGGCCATGGTCATGGCCTCCTCCTGGTCGTGGGTGACGTGGATGAACGTGAGCCCGACGTCGACCTGGATCCGCTTGATCTCGATCTGCATCGAACGCCGCAGCTTGAGGTCGAGCGCGCCCAGCGGCTCGTCGAGCAGCAGCACCTCGGGCTTGTTGATCAACGCCCGTGCGAGCGCGACCCGCTGCTGCTGGCCACCGGACAGCTGGGCCGGCCGCTTGCGGGCCTGCGGGGTGAGCTCGACGAGGTCGAGCATGTCCTTGACCTGCCGGTCCACGTCCTTGGACTTGCGCCGCTTGAGCCCGAACGCGACGTTCTCGTGGATGTCGAGGTGCGGGAAGAGCGCGTAGCTCTGGAAGACGGTGTTCACCGGGCGCCGGTAGGGCTTGGCGTAGGTGATGTCCTGCCCGGCCAGGGTGATGCTGCCCGAGGTCGGTGTCTCGAGCCCGGCGACCATCCGCAGCGTGGTCGTCTTGCCGCAGCCCGACGGACCGAGCAGCGCGAAGAACGACCCGCGGGGCACGTCGAGGTCGAGGCCGTCGACCGCGGTGAACCCACCGAACGACTTGGTGAGGTTCCGCATCCGCAGGCCGTCGTACGCGTCGCCGGCCGTGGCTCCCTGGTTGCTGTCGGGACGCTCAGCCACCTGTGACATCGGACCAGTCTCCTTCGTACTGAACCTGCTGCTGGTCGTCCAGCGGCATGAAGTCGAACGTGTTGGCGAGGGTCTCCGCGTCGGGGAAGATCAGCTGGTTCTCGACCAGCGACGGATCGATCTTCTCCATCTCCTCGCGGGCACCCTCGACCGGGCAGATGTAGTTCACCCAGGCGGCGAGCTTCGCCGCGACGACCGGGTCGTAGTAGTAGTCGATCCACTTCTCGGCGTTGGCCCGGTGGGTCGCGAGGTTCGGGATGATCATGTTGTCGCTCCAGAGCGACAGGCCCTCCTCGGGCGCGACGAACTTGATGTCCGGGTTGTCGAACTGGGCCTGGATCACGTCGCCCGACCACGCCTCGCAGGCGACGATGTTGCCGGCCGCGAGGTCCTGGATGTACTCGTTGCCGGTGAACTGGCGGACGTGGCCGTCGGTGACCGCCTGCCGCAGCCGGTCGATGGCGTTCTGCCACTCGGTGTCGGTGAAGTTCTGCGGCTCCGCCCCCACCAGCTTGAGCATGAAGCCCATCGTGTCGCGCATCTCCGAGAGCAGCGTGATCCGGCCCTTGAGGTCCTCGCGGCTCAGCAGCTCCTCGAAGCTCTTGACCTCGCCGGTCTTGGCGGCGTTGTAGGCGATGCCGGTCAGGCCGCTCTGCCACGGGGCGTGGAACTCGAGGTCGGGGTCCCACTGCTTGCCGCGCAGCGGCTCGATCAGGTTCGCGTGGAGGTTGGGGACCTTGGCCTTGTCGAGGGGCTGGATCCAGCCCAGGCCGATCATCCGCGCCGCCATCCAGTCGGTCAGCATCATCATGTCGCGGTTGATCGGCTCGCAGGCGCCGAGCTGGTTGCGGACCTTCGCGTAGAACTCGGCGTTGTCGTTGACGTCGTCGGTGTAGTCGACGGTGATGCCGGTCTGGTTCTGGAAGGTCTGGAAGGTGCCGTTCGGGTTCTTCCGCGGATCGATGTAGGCCGGCCAGTTCGAGATGATCAGCTGCATCTGCTCGGCCGAGACGTCCGGTGCGGTGCACTTCGCGGGGTCCTGCTCGGCCCCGACGACCTCGAAGAACGGCAGCTGGAGCGCGTATAGGCTGACCCCCGCGAACGCCACGGCTCCCCCGCCCTTGAGCAGGCTCCGGCGCGAGAGCCCCGAGCGGTGAACGGGCGAGTCCGGGGGCATGCGACTCCTTACGGACAGGTCGGCAACGACCATCGGATCGTGCCACGGGAGGGGGCCGCCGACAAGCGAAACCGTCGACAAGAAACATTCCTGCAACGAAATCGCTTGTCGACGCGCCCTCCGAGCCCTTTGACCCCGGGGTCCAGGTGCGGAACCATGCCGTCCCATGACGAGGAACTCGGGTCGGGCCGCATTCCAGCTCGACGACGTGTCCAAGGCGATCATCGAGCAGCTCCAGCAGGACGGCCGCCGCTCGTACGCCGCCATCGGCAAGGTCGTCGGGCTCTCGGAGGCCGCGGTCCGGCAGCGGGTGCAGCGGCTGATCGAGGGCGGGGTCATGCAGGTCGTGGCGGTCACGGACCCGCTGGAGATGGGCTTCGCCCGCCAGGCCATGGTCGGCATCCGGGTCACCGGCCCGCTCGAGCACGTGGCCGACCGGCTCGCCGAGCTCGAGGAGGTCGACTACGTCGTGATCACGGCCGGGTCCTACGACCTGCTGGCGGAGGTGGTCTGCGAGAGCGACGAGCACCTGCTCGAGCTGATCTCCGGCCAGATCCGCGCGATCGAGGGCGTGGCCGCCACCGAGACGTTCATGTACCTCAGCCTGCGCAAGCAGACCTACTCGTGGGGTGTCCGCTGAGCGTCGGGAGCCTGGGGAGCAAGGACCCGCACTGGGAGCGGCTCTCCCTCTGGCACGACACCGTCGACACCAGTTGGACGCCGCGTCCGGCCCTGTCCGGCGACGACGAGGCCGACGTCGCGATCGTCGGCGCCGGCTTCACGGGCCTCTGGACGGCGTACTACCTCGCCGAGGCCGACCCGTCGCTGAAGATCGTGGTGCTCGAGGCCGAGACGGCGGGGTACGGCGCCAGCGGTCGCAACGGCGGCTGGTGCTCGGCGCTCTTCCCGGCGTCGCTGCCGACGCTCGCCGCCATGGGCGGTCGCGACGCCGCGCTGGCCCAGCACCGGGCGATGCGTGAGACCGTCGACGAGGTGGTGCGGGTCGCGGCCGCCGAGGGCATCGACGCTGACATCGCCAAGGGCGGCACCATCTCCCTCGCCCGCAGCCGGGCGCAGCTGCGCCGGGCCCGGGCCGAGGTCGCCGACGCGCGGTCGTGGGGCCGCGGCGAGGACGACCTGCGCCTGCTCGGCAAGGCCGAGGCGACCGCGGTCCTCAACGGCAGCCGGACCGTCGGCGCGACCTACACACCCGACTGCGCGGCGATCCACCCCGCGCGGCTGGTGCGTGGCCTGGCCGACGCGGTCGAACGGCGCGGCGTCACCGTCCACGAGCAGACCCGCGTGCGGGCGATCCAGCCCGGCCGGGCGCACACCGGCGACGGCGACGTCCGCGCGGGCGTGGTGGTCCGCGCGACCGAGGGCTACACCGCGACGCTGCGCGGCGAGGACCGCACGCTCATCCCGGTCTACTCGCTGATCATCGCGACCGAGCCGCTGCCCGCGGAGACCTGGGACGAGATCGGCCTCGCCCGCCGCGAGACGTTCAGCGACCACCGGCACCTCATCGTCTACGGGCAGCGCACCGCCGACGACCGGCTCGTCTTCGGCGGCCGCGGTGCGCCGTACCACTTCGGCTCGCGGATCCGGCCGGAGTTCGACCGCGACCAGTTGGTCTTCGCCCGGCTCTACGCCACGCTCACCGACCTCTTCCCCGTCCTCGAGGGCACCCGCGTGACCCATGCGTGGGGCGGCGCGCTGGGCATCCCGCGCGACTGGTGCGCGTCGGTCGGCCTCGACCGCGAGACCGGCCTGGCGTGGGCCGGTGGCTACGTCGGCGACGGCGTCAGCACGACCAACCTCGCCGGCCGCACCCTGCGCGACCTGGTGCTCGGCCACGAGACCGAGCTGACGGCGCTCCCCTGGGTCGGCCACCGGTCGCCGCGCTGGGAGCCCGAGCCGTGGCGCTGGCTCGGCGTCAACACCGGCCTGCGCGCGATGACCCTCGCCGACGCCGAGGAGTCGGTCACCCGGCTGCCCAGCGTGGTGGCCAAGGCCGTCTCCCCTCTGCTGGGATGACGGGATGAGCAAGCGCGCCCTCGTCCGACGTCCCGGCCCCCGCCTGGCCGACGGCCTCGTCACCCACATCGACCGCACGCCGGTCGACCTCGACCTGGCGCTGCGCCAGTGGGAGGGGTACGTCGCCGCGCTGCACGCCGAGGGCTGGGAGACCGTCGAGGTCGCCCCTGCCGACGACTGCCCGGATGCGGTCTTCGTCGAGGACACCGTCGTCATGTACGGCGACCTGGCGGTCCTCACGCGCCCCGGCGCCGACGAGCGCAAGCCGGAGACGGCGGCGACCGAGGCGACGCTGCGCGAGCTGGGCTACCGGGTCGCCCGCATCGAGGCACCCGGCACGCTCGACGGCGGCGACGTCCTCAAGCACGTGACCGCAGAGGGAGCGACCGTGTGGGTCGGGCTCGGCGGACGGACCAACGCGGCGGGGCTCGAGCAGCTGACCGCGCACCTCGAGCCGCTGGGCGCCCGCGTCGTCGGCGTACCCCTCACGAAGGTGCTGCACCTGAAGTCCGCGGTCACCGCGCTCCCCGACGGCACGGTCGTCGGCTACGAGCCGCTGGTCGACGACCCGTCGGTGTGGCCGAGCTTCCTCGGCGTGCCCGAGGAGCCGGGCTCCCACGTCGTGCTGCTCGACGGGCGGACCGTGCTGATGGCGACCAGTGCGCCCGAGACCCGGGCGCTCTTCGAGCGGCGCGGCCTGCGGGTCGTGGCCGTCGACATCTCCGAGTACGAGAAGCTCGAGGGCTGCGTGACCTGCCTGTCGGTCCGCCTGCGCGACTGATCGGGCCGGTGATCAGGCCGGTGATCAGGCCGGTGATCAGGCCGGTGATCAGGCCGGTGATCAGGCCAGGCCGTTGGCCGCCGTCTCGGCCGGCTTCGCCGGCGTGTGGAGCCAGGCGTCGAAGAAGGCGTCGAGGTCGAGGCCGGTGACCTCCTCGGCCAGCGCCTCGAACTGCGCGGTGTTGCCGATCGTGCCGGCCCGGTCGGTGACCCAGCGGCGCAGCAGCTCGAAGAAGACGGCGTCGTCCTCGACGACGTTGCGAAGCGCCTGGAGGGTCATCGCGCCGCGGTAGTACACGAACGACGCGAAGATGCTGTTGATGCACTTCTCGTGGCCGGGGCACGGGTCCGCGGGCTCGTGGTCCCAGAAGCCGTTGCCGGCGCCGTAGAACTCGTACATCCGGTGCAGCCAGTCGTCACCGGTCTCGCCGCCCTGGCTCTCCGTGTAGTACGACTCGAAGAACGTCGCCGAGCCCTCGTTGAGCCAGATGTCCTTCCAGCCCTCGACCGCGACGTGGTCGCCGAACCACTGGTGCGCGAGCTCGTGCACGACCGTCGCGGTGTCGAGGCTGTTGGGCGAGTACGTCGGACGGGTCTGGTTCTCCAGCGCGAACCCGGGGTCCAGGCTGGTGGCGAGGCCGCCGGTCGTCGAGAAGGGGTACGGCGCCCCCAGCACGTCCTGGATCCACTCGGTGAGCTCCGCCGACCGCCTGAGCAGCGTCATCGCGTGCTGCTGCCTGTCGGCAGGCAGGTGCCGCGAGACCGCGACCAGCCACGGCAGGCCTGCGTCGCTCGTGCCCTTCGCGATCTTGAAGTCGCCAGCGGCGAAGAACGCGAGGTAGGGCACCATCGGCTCCTGGGGCCGCCAGGTCGTGGTGGCGAGGCGGCCGTCCACCACGCGCCCGGTCTGCTCGCCGTTCGCGACGACGGTCTTGTCCTTGGGCACGGTGATGCTGATCGAGATGCGGGCGCGATCGCGCGGGTGGTCGTTGGCCGGGAACCACCAGGGCGCCATGTGGGGCTGGTTCATCGCGACGACCTCCTCGTCGCCCGCCAGCCAGTTCTCCTCGCCTGCGTAGGTGTAGCGACCGGGCTTGCCGGCGTACCGGACGACCAGCTCGAGGCGCTCGCCCGCGGTGACGCGGCGGTGGATCGACAGCTCGTGGAAGCGGCGCTGGTCGAAGCGCACGTGCTTGCCGGCCACCTTGACCGACCGCACCGGCAGCAGGAAGTCGAGGTTGAAGCCTGACAGCGTCTCGGTCGCCCTCAGCGTGACCCGGGTCCAGCCGGAGAGCCGGGCCCGGGCGAAGGAGTACCGGTCGTGCACGTCGTAGCGCAGCACGTCGATGCCGCCGTTGCCGTCGAGCGGGAAGTACGGGTCGCCGATGCCCGCGGCGCCGTGATGGGGCGCCTGGTCGGCGGTCTGGTCGGGGGTCTGGTCCGGGGTCCGGTCGGGGGTCTGGGCGGCGACCGGGGTCGCGACGGGAGCGGCGGCGACACCGAGGACGAGGGCGAGGGCGAGCACGCTGCGGCGGATCACTCCGTCACTCTAATTCAGTGGCAGCCGGCCCTCCGCTCGTTCAGAGTGTGCTCCAGCGACCCGGGCCGGCCGGGTGCCCCAGCGAGAGGAGCGTGACATGTCCACGACTGTCCTTGGCCTGTCCGCAGACCACCTCCTCCCGATCATCTGGAGCACCCACACCGATGTCCCACACGCACGACTTCTCTGATGTAGACCCGTCCTTCGTCCTCGACTTCCAGACCTACGACGACGTCGAGGACGACCAACGCTGGTCGACCTGGCTGAGCGTCGAGCCGCTCTGCCGCGGGCCGCAGCCCCGGCCCGACTGGGTCGTCACCTCCCAGGCGGCTCGCGGTCCCCTACCCCGTGCAGATCGACGGCACCGAGCTGCTCATGGAGTGGATCACCCGCGAGACCGACGAGGGGGTCGAGACCGCGCCCCGGCTGGCACAGACGCGGCCGGACCGCGCGCTGCTGGCGTCGTACCTCGACCAGCTGCGGGAGTTCCTCGCCGAGCTGGCCCGGCACGGGATGGTGCACGGCGACCTGTCGCCGTACAACGTCCTCGCGGCGGGTGAGCGACTCGTGGTGATCGACCTGCCGCAGATGGTCGACCTGGTCGGCAACCCGGCAGGGATGGACTTCCTGCTCCGCGACTGCACGAACGTGTGCGCGTGGTTCCGGGCGCGGGGGCTGGAGGCCGACGAGCACGAGCTCTTCGGCGAGCTGATGGCGCATGCCTTCTAGGACGGCACCCTAGAGTCGGCGGGGTGAAGCCACGCGCGGTCCCCTCGGCCACCGAACCGGTCCGCTCGTCGCTCTACTCCGCCGGCGAGCTCTACGACACCGAGCGGTACTCCGACTCGTTCGACGCCCGCGCCGACGCGCTCGCGATGCTGGCGGACGTGCCGTCCTATCACCCCTCGGTCGACGCATGGGTGCACCGGGCGTTCGAGGTCATGGCCCGGCACCCGGGCGGCGCGGACACGCTCGACATCCCGACGTGGCGCTACGGGCACGAGCCGCCCAACCCCTTCGCGACGGCGATCGCGAAGTACTTCCGCAACTCCACCCGCGAGGCGATCCTGCTCGAGGTCTGCGACGCCGGGATCGTGTTCCTGCCGGGGCGCGCGGGCACCGTCCAGGAGATCTTCCAGGACGCCTGCGAGAACTACTACGCGGACGTGTCGGTGGTCGCGCCGATGGTCCTCGTCGGCGTCTCGTACTGGACCGACGAGCTGCCCGCGTGGCCGCTCCTGGAGCGCCTGGCACAGGGCACGGCGATGGAGCCGCACGTCCACCTGGTCGAGACCATCGACGAGGCCGCGAAGCTGCTTGTTTCGGGGGCGTGAACAACCTCCGAACCCTAGATTGACGCGGTGCAGATCTCCCGTCGTGACCTCTTCCGATCCACCGCCGCCGTCGCCGGCGGCCTGACCCTGGGCGGCCTCGGTTCGCCGAGTCGGCCGTCGCCGGCACTAGCACCGGTGCCGGCCAGGTCAGCCGGGCCCTGACCACCCGGAGGGTGCTCGGCCTCGGGTGATGATCGACCACGGCGGCTCGCTGTCCTTCAACGGCGACCTGACCCACCCGACCCCGCTGGCCGGGCTGTCGCGCGAGCTCGGCGCGAACGACTGGCAGGAGCGGGGCGACGGCCGCGCGGGCAAGCGCAACGCCCGCAACGTCGAGCTCCTGCTGCTGGCCCCGTCGTTCCTGCGGAAGAGGAAGTAGGGCTACTCGGCGGCGGCGAGCTGACCGCAGGCGCCGTCGATCTCCCGGCCACGGGTGTCCCGCACCGTGGTCGGGATTCCCTTCGCTTCAAGCCGGCGGACGAACTCACGCTCGTCGGCCGGGTCGGAGGCGGTCCACTTCGACCCCGGCGTGGGGTTGAGCGGGATCAGGTTGACGTGCACCCAGCCCCAGTCGCCGCGCGCGAGCAGCACGTCGGCGAGCAGGTCGGCCCGCCAGGCCTGGTCGTTGATGCCGCGCATCATGGCGTACTCGATCGAGACCCGACGCTTGGTCACCTTCGCGTAGTTCCACGCGGCGTCGACGGTCTCCGCCACCGAGAAGCGGGTGTTGATCGGGACGAGCTCGTTGCGCAGCTCGTCGTCGGGCGCGTGCAGGCTGAGCGCGAGCGTGACCGGGATCCCCTCCTCGGCCAGCTGGAGCATCCGCGGCACGAGGCCGACCGTGGACACGGTGATGCCACGGGCGCTCATGCCCAGGCCGTCCGGGGTGGGGTCCGTCAGGCGGCGTACCGTCCCCATCACGGCCTTGTAGTTGGCCATCGGCTCGCCCATGCCCATGAAGACGACGTTCGAGACCCGGCCCGGTCCCCCGGGCACGTCGCCGCGGGCGAGCGCCCGCGCGGCGGCGACGACCTGCTCGACGATCTCCGCGGTCGACATGTTGCGCTGGAGGCCGCCCTGGCCGGTGGCGCAGAACGGGCACGCCATGCCGCAGCCGGCCTGGCTGGAGACGCAGACGGTGGCCCGGTCGGGATAGCGCATGAGGACCGACTCGACCAGCGCGCCGTCGAAGAGCTTCCAGAGCGTCTTGCGCGTGGTGCCGCGGTCGGCCTCCATCACGCGCAGCGGCGTCATCAGCTCGGGCAGCAGGCCCGCCACCAGCTCGTCGCGCTGGGCGGCGGGCAGGTCGGTCATCTGCGCCGGGTCGTCGACCAGGCGCGCGAAGTAGTGGGTCGAGAGCTGCTTGGCGCGGAAGCCCGGCAGGCCGAGCTCCTCCAGGCGCGCCTTGCGCTCGTCGGGGGTGAGGTCGGCGAGGTGCCGCGGCGGCTTCTTGCGGCCGCGCGGCTCGTCGAACACGAGGGGAAGGCTGGTGCGCTCGGACATCTGCCCCAGTGTCCCATTCGGGTGGGCGTGCGCCCTAACTCCGGCGCTCGCCCTGGCCCTAGCCCTGGTGGGTGACGAGGTACCAGAGGACGACCGCGGCGACGCCGCCGACCACCACGGCGGTGGTCACCAGGCCGATCAGCATGTAGAGCCCGAAGCGCCGGGTGCGCGGGACGATCACCAGCCCGATCGGCACCAGCAGCGTGACCAGGACGAACGGGAACAGCCGCTCCGCGGTGTCGTAGTCGACGAACAGCCGCAGGATCCCCCCGAACGCCGCCGGCACCAGCACCAGGAAGACCAGGCCGGCGAAGAAGCCGGCCAGGGCGGTGAACGTCGGGTGGTCCCGGTGCCACCAGTCGGGCTGGCGGTCGTCGTCCCCGCTGTCAGCAGCGGTCTGCCCGGGCTCGCGCTCCTGCTCGGTGGTCACCGTCCCAGGCTAGTTCAACCAGGTCAGTAGACCAGGTAGTGGAGCAGCAGCCAGATCGGCGCGATCGTGGCGAGCAGCGAGTCCAGGCGGTCCATCAGGCCACCGTGGCCCGGGATCACCTGGCTCATGTCCTTGATGCCGAGGTCGCGCTTGATGACCGACTCGCACAGGTCGCCCAGGGTCGCCATCACGACGGTGATCAGGCCGAGCAGCAGCCCGACCCACCAGTCCCCGTCGAGGAGGTGGACGACGAGCACCCAGCCGGCCAGCAGGCAGGCCACGAGGGACCCGGCGAAGCCCTCCCAGGACTTCTTCGGGGAGATCACCGGGGCCATCGGGTGCTTGCCGAACAGCACGCCGGCGACGTACCCGCCGGTGTCCGAGGCGACCGTGACGAGGATGAACGCGATGATGCCCTTCACGCCCGGGTCGTCCAGGCCGGCGCCGGTGACGCCTTCGCCCTCCGCGAGCAGCAGCGCCACGAACGACCCGAGGAACGGGACGTAGATGAGGCTGAAGACCGACGCGGTGGCGTTCTGGACGTAGCCGTCGACGCCGCGCCGCAGCAGCCACAGCATGGTCACCAGGGCGGTGACGGCGGTGGCGGTGACCAGGGCGTTGGCGCCCCAGAAGTACGCCACCGCGACCATCACGACGCCGCCGACCATCAGCGGCTGCTCGGGCAGGTCGATGCCCTTGGCCGAGAACCCGCGTCCCAACTCCCAGATCGCGACCACCACGGCGACCGCGACGATCACCATGAACGCCGTCTTCCAGAACAGCAGCGACAGGGCGATGGCGCCCAGGAGAACGATCGCGCTCGCGACGGCAGCGCGCAGGTCACGGCCGGCGCGGCCGTGGTCCTTGACCTCGGTCATGAGGTGGTCGAGCTGCTCAGACCTCGAGCAGCTCGGACTCCTTGTTCTTCAGCATCTCGTCGATGGCGTCGGTGTGCTTCTTGGTCATGCCGTCGAGCCGCTTCTCGGCACCGGTGACGTCGTCCTTGCCTACCTCGCCGTCCTTCTCGAGCTTCTCGAGCTGCTGCTTGGCGGTGCGGCGCAGGTTGCGGACCGCGACGCGGCCGTCCTCGGCCTTCGCCTTGGCGACCTTGATGTACTCCTTGCGGCGCTCCTCGGTGAGCTCGGGGAACACGCAGCGGATGACCTTCCCGTCGTCCGCGGGGTTCACGCCGAGGTCGGAGTCGCGGATCGCCTTCTCGATGCTCTTCATCGCGCCCTGGTCGTACGGCGAGATCAGGATGACCCGCGCCTCCGGGGCCGTGAACGAGGCGAGCTGCTGGAGCGGCGTCGGCGAGCCGTAGTAGTCGACGACGATCTTGTTGAACATGCTCGGGTGGGCCCGGCCGGCCCGGATCGCCGCGAACTCCTCGCGCGTCGACTCGACCGACTTGTCCATCTTGCTGTCGGCCTCGTTGAGGATGTCGTTGATCACGGCGTCTCCTGTGCTCGTTGCTTCCCCCGGTCAGCCTGCGCTGACGAGAGTCCCAATCTTCTCACCCTGCACGACGCGCAGGATGTTGCCCTCGGGCTCCATGCCGAAGACCACCATCGGCAGCTTGTTCTCCCCGCACAGCGCGAACGCCGTCTGGTCCATGATCCGCAGGCCGCGGGCGATCGCCTCGGCGTAGGTCAGCTCGTCGAACTTGGTCGCGGTCGGATCCAGGTGCGGATCCGCGCTGTAGACGCCGTCCACGCCGCTCTTGGCGACCAGGACCACGTCGCACTTGCTCTCCAGCGCACGCTGCACGGCCACGGTGTCGGTGGAGAAGAACGGCATGCCCATGCCGGCGCCGAAGATCACGACGCGGCCCTTCTCCATGTGTCGGATCGCCCGGCGCGGGATGTAGGGCTCGGCGACCTGGCCCATGGTGATCGCGGTCTGCACCCGCGTCTCGACGCCCATCTTCTCGAGGAAGTCCTGGAGCGCCAGGCAGTTCATGACGATGCCCAGCATGCCCATGTAGTCCGCGCGCACGCGGTCCATGCCGCGCTGCTGGAGCTCGGCACCCCGGAAGAAGTTGCCGCCACCGGTCACGACCGCGATCTGCACCCCGGCCTGGGCCACGGACGCGATCTCCCGCGCCACCGCCTGGACCACGTCGGGGTCCACGCCGACCTTGCCGCCGCCGAAGACCTCGCCGGACAGCTTCAGCAGGACACGCTTGTACCCGGTCACGCGGGCCTCCCTGATCGTCTCGTCGGAGTCCGGCCGGCCCGAGAGAGGGCCTTGGAGCAACCTATCCGATGGGACTACGCCAAGGCGAAGGCGGCGACGACCAGCGCCACCACCAGCACCGCAGCGACGACGGCCGCCGTGATCTTCAACGCACTGTAGGGGCGGTCGCCCACGACCTCGCCGGTGTTGGCGTTGACCAGCACGGTCCACGCCTTGCCGTTGTACATGTACGTCGCGATCCACAGCGGCATCAGCACCAGCTTGAACATCGCCTGCGAGTAGGTGATGTCCATGTCGGAGACCCGCTGCTCGTCACCGCCGATGTCGGAGCGGCAGTCGTCCTCGACGGTGTCCGCCATGCGCTGGCGGGCGGTCGCCGAGCCGTCGTCGGGGTCGACGTCGTAGCGCAGCGCCGAGTAGCCGGTCAGGTAGTCGGCCTGGAACGGCCGGGCGTCCTCGAGGCGCCACGGCCCCATCTTCTCGACCTTGGCCGGCTCGATGCGGGTGCTGCCGACGACCAGCACGTCGTCGAACGTTCGCGAGACGTGGCCCGACGCCCGCGTCCAGCGGGTGTGCCGCTCCTGGTAGGTCTCGGTGCGGGTGCCGCCCTTGCCGTCGGAGACCTGCCGGGTCTTGGTGACGTAGTAGTAGTCACCGCGCTCGCCGACGTAGTCGGTCTCGGTGTGGGCGTCGTAGGTCCAGTGCGGCAGGTAGGTGCCCTGGAGGCCCTCGGTCGACCGCACGCTCTTGAGGGCGTTGGGGGCGAACCACCGCGACTTGACCCAGGCACCGAAGGCGACCTGGGCGCCACGCCGGTCGACCTGGAAGGGCACCACGGCCTCGGCCTGCACGAGCCCCTCGGGCTGCTCGACGGCGATCAGCGCTCCGCTGCAGAACTGGCACGAGCCGGCCAGGTCGACGGTCTCGGTGGTGGCGCCGCACCCCTGACAGCGCAGCACGTGCGCGCCGATGGTCGCGACGTCCTTGGTGCCGGCAAGACCGAGCCACGCGTCGTAGGAGTGCTCGCGGACCACGGCCGCGGTCTCGGCGATCTGCTGCTCCGCACCGCACGAGGCGCACTTGAGCACGGCGGTCCCCGGGGCATACTCCGTCTGGGCCCCGCAGGAGGGGCACGTCGCGGTCGCCACGTCAGGCCTGCGGCGGGAGCGGCGGCGGGGTGGCTCCGAAGAGGCCCTGGAGGCCGGGCGTCTCGCCCGCGGGCGTCCAGGCACCCATGCCCTGCTGCCACACGAGCGTGGCCGGGGTCAGCTCCCCCGACGAGACCTTGGCCTGCAGTTGGTCGACCTGGAAGGGGCCGGCCTGCTGGCCGTTGACGGCGAGGAACCACGGCTGGGCCGCACCGGGGATCGGCGGCGGGGCGGCCGCCGGCGCCGCGGGCGCCTGCTGCTGGTTCTGCTGGTTGAGCGCCTGGGCCATCTGCTGGCCCATCGCCATGCCCATGCCGAGCCCCATGCCCTCGCCGGCACCGCCAGGGGTGTTGGCCGCGTCGCCGATCGCCTCGGCGGTCTGGAACTTGGTGTACTGGTCCAGATTGCCGAGCACCCCCATCTGGGTGCGCTTGTCGAGAGCCGCCTCCACCTCCGGCGGGAGCGAGATGTTCTCGATGATGAAGCGCGGGATGCCGATGCCCATCTCGGCCAGGTTGGTCGTCAGCGTCTGGGCCAGCGTGGTGGCGATCCCCTGCTGGTTGGCCGCGAGGTCGAGCATCGGGATCTGGGCCGCGGCGATCGCCGTACCGACCTCGGACACGATCTGCTGGCGCAGGTACTCCGAGACCTCGTCGGTGCGGAACTGCGGGTCGGTGCCGACCAGCTGGCGCAGCAGCATGCTCGGGTCGACGACCTGGAGCTGGTAGGTGCCGAACGCCCGGAGACGGACCATGCCGAACTCGGCGTCGCGCAGCGTGACGGGGTTCTGGGTGCCCCACTTCATGTCGGTGTACAGGCGGGTGCCGACGAAGTAGACCTCGGCCTTGAACGGCGAGTTGAAGCCGTACTTCCAGCCCTTGAGGGTCGAAAGGATCGGGATGTTCTCCGTCTCGAGCGCGTACGTGCCCGGACCGAAGACGTCGGCGATCTCACCCTCGCTCTCGAAGACCGCGACCTGGCCCTCGCGGACGATCAGCTGGGCACCCATCTTGATCTCGTTGCCCTGGCGCGGGAAGCGCCAGACGAGGGTGTCCCTGCTGTCATCGAGGAACTCGATGATGTCGATGAACTGTCCACGGACCTTGTCCATGAATCCCATGTGTGAGCTCCCCACGATGAAGGGTCCGTCGCCCGGACCGCAGACGGACACTACCGGTGGGAGTGGCCCTCTGACCGGGAAATGCGACGAGGCCGGGTCGACCAGTTCGCACTCGCCGACCCGGCCTCGCCGGGGAGCGTCAGGTCAGGCGCCGACCTCGAAGCGCGCGAACCGCGACACCGAGGTGTTGGCCGCGTCCAGGACCTGCTTCACGGACTTCTTGGCCTCGAAGACCGACTCCTGGTCGAGCAGGACGATCTCCTTGAAGAACGCGCCGATGCGACCCTCGACGATCTTGGCGACGGCAGCCTCGGGCTTGCCCTCCTCCAGCGTCTTCTTGGTCAGGACGTCCTTCTCGGCCGCGACGACGTCCGCGGGGACCTCGTCGCTGGTGAGGTACTGCGCCTTGAGGGCAGCGGCCTGCTGGGCAGCCTGCTTGGCGGCCGCCTCGTCGCCGGCGTACTCGACGAGGACGCCGAGGGTCGGGGGGAGGTCGGAGGCCTTCTTGTGCAGGTAGACCGTGGTGGTGCCGTCGAAGTAGGCGACCTCGCCCAGCTCGATCTTCTCGCCGATGGTGCGGGCGAGCTCCTCGACGGTCTCGCCGACGGTCTTGTCGCCGAGCGAGACGGCCTTGAGCGCCTCGGCGTCGCCGACCTTGTTGGCGTCGGCGGCGTCCGCGATCTGCTGCGCAGCGGCGATGAACGCCTCGTTCTTCGCGACGAAGTCGGTCTCCGCCTTGAGGCTGATCAGGGCGCTGCCGGAGGCGGCGACCAGGCCCGCGGAGGCCTCGCGCTCCGCGGCGCGGGCGGCGGCCTTGGCCGCACCCTTGACGCGGAGCAGCTCGACGGCCTTGTCGAAGTCCCCGTCGGTCTCGTCGAGCGCCTTCTTGCAGTCCATCATTCCGGCCTGCGTCAGCTCACGGAGCTTCTTGACGTCGGCAGCGGTGTAAGCCATGTGTGTTCCTCTTCGGATACGTCTCGGATACGTCGGGTGGAGGGCTCAGGCCTGCTCGGCCGGGGCCTCGGTCGCCTCGGCGGCGGCCTCGGTGGCCTCGGCCGCCTCGGTGGACGCACCGGTCGCCTCGGCGGCCGGGGTCTCCTCGGTGGCGTCGCCACCGGTCGCCTCGACGGCGGCCTGCTCGGCGTCGCCGCCCAGCAGCTCGCGCTCCCACTCGGCCAGCGGCTCCTCGGCACCCACGGCCTCGGCACCCTCGCTCGCCTTGGCGCCGGAGCGGGCGATCAGGCCCTCGGCGACGGCGTCGGCGACGACGCGGGTCAGCAGGCCGACGGCGCGGATCGCGTCGTCGTTGCCCGGGATCGGGAAGTCGACGACGTCCGGGTCGCAGTTGGAGTCCAGGATGCCCACGATCGGGATGCGCAGCTTGCGCGCCTCCTCGACGGCGAGGTGCTCCTTGTTGGTGTCGACGATCCAGACCGCGGACGGGGTCCGGGTCATCTCGCGGATGCCGCCGAGCGACTTGTTGAGCTTGTCGCGCTCGCGGCGCATCTGCAGCAGCTCCTTCTTGGTGCGGCTGCTGCCGGCGACGTCGTCGAAGTCGATCTCGTCGAGCTCCTTGAGGCGGTTGATCCGCTGGTGCACCGTCGAGAAGTTGGTGAGCATGCCGCCGAGCCAGCGCTGGTTGACGTAGGGCATGCCGACGCGGGTCGCCTGCTCGGCGATCGCCTCCTGGGCCTGCTTCTTCGTGCCCACGAACATGATCGTGCCGCCCTTGGCGACCGTCTCCTTGATGAAGGCGTACGAGCGGTCGATGTAGGCCAGCGACTGCTGCAGGTCGATGATGTAGATGCCGTTGCGCTCGGTCATGATGAAGCGCTTCATCTTCGGGTTCCAGCGACGGGTCTGGTGTCCGAAGTGCACGCCGCTCTCGAGAAGCTGGCGCATGGTCACGACTGCCATGTGATTCTCCTATTTCGCGGAGCACATCCCGTTGCCGCCGGCCTTGAGGCAGGTCCGACCGGGGGTGTGATCCTGTTGTTTTCAGTTCGTTGCCTCGGGCGGGTGCCCTCGACCCTGGCGCCTGCGCGCGACCCGACCGGCCTGCCTCGTGAAAGAGCCCAGCCGGACTGAGGGTCGCGCCCACGGGTGCTCGGGTCCTCGGAGTTCCAGGGCCCGTCGCGGTCTGCGAGCGCGCGAAGTCAATCCATGCGGATTGCTCCGACCAGCGTAGTCGACGTCACGCCGCGGAGCGAATCGCCGGGAGCCGTCCACAGGGGGCCGTTCCGACCGGCTTCTCCCCAGGTCAGGCAGCGTACGCCGCTCCATGTCCCCGCCCCGGCGCACGCTCGCCCCATGACCACCCGACTCGCCCTTCTCCTGACGCTCCTGGCGGTCGTCCTCGTGCCCCTCCCAGCGCGCGCCGCCGAGGCCGATCCCGTCGGCGTCTGGCCGCTCGTCCCGGAGCCGGAGGTCGTCCACGGCTTCGACCCGCCGGACGACCCGTGGGGCGCCGGCCACCGGGGCGTCGACCTGCGTGGCTCCCCCGGCCAGCCGGTCCGGGCCGCCCTGCCCGGACGCGTCACGTGGGCGGGCACGCTCGCGGGTCGAGGCGTGGTCGTCGTCGACCACGGCGGGACGCGCACGACCTACGAGCCGATCGAGTCCTCGGTCGACGTCGGCGCGACCGTCGTTGCCGGCGACCGGATCGGCCGACTCTCCGTGGTCGGCTCCCATTGCCTGCCGCTCGCCTGCCTCCACTGGGGTTGGATCCAGGCCGAGACCTACCTCGACCCGCTCCGCCTCGTCGGTGCCGGCCCCGTGCGGCTGCTCCCGCTGTGGCGCGACGAGCCCGTCGTCATGTCCAGGCCGTGGGTCCCGCCGCTGGCCCTGTTCAGGCCGCTGTTCACGCCCGGGGGTGTGCTTGCTGGTACGCCCGTCGCAGTCGGTCCGTGGTGACGTGGGTGTAGAGCTGGGTGGTCGCGAGCGAGGCGTGACCGAGCAGCTCCTGGACCGAGCGCAGGTCGGCCCCGCCCTCGAGCAGGTGGGTCGCGGCGGTGTGCCGCAGGCCGTGCGGCCCGATGTCGGGGGCGCCGGGCACGTCCGCGATCCGCCGGTGCACCATCGTCCGGACGGCGCGTTGGTCGATCCGCTTGCCGCGGGCGCCGAGGAACACCGCGGGCCCGCTCTCGGGGCCGGCCAGCTGCGGCCGCCCCTGCCGGAGCCAGAAGTCGAGGGCCCGGCCGGCGGGGCGGCCGAACGGCACCGTGCGCTCCTTGCGCCCCTTGCCGAAGACGCGGACGACGTTGCGCTCGCGGTCGACGTCGTCGACGTCGAGGCCGACGAGCTCCCCCACCCGGATGCCGGTCGCGTAGAGCAGCTCGAGCATCGCCACGTCGCGCAGCCCGACGGGGCTGCCGTCGTCGGCGTGCTCGGTGGCGGCCTGGATCAGCGAGCTCGCCTCGTCCGCGCGCAGCACCGGCGGCAGCGTCTTGTGCGCCTTCGGTGAGCCCAGGCTCGCGCCGACGTCCTGCGTCGCGCGACCGGTCCGCGCCAGCCACGCGGTGAACACCCGCGCGGCCGTGGCCCGCCGGGCGATCGTGGTCCGCGACCGGCCGAGGGTCTGCTGCTTGGCGAGCCAGCTGCGCAGCGACCGCAGGTCGAGCGTCGTGACGTCGGTGTGGCCGAGCCGGGCGCCGTGGTCGAGCAGGCTGCCGACGTCGGCGACGTAGGCGCGGACGGTGTGGGCGGCGAGGTCGCGCTCGGCGGCCAGGTGGCGCTCGTACTCGCCGAGCACTCGGGCCATCGGCTCCGGGAGCGCCTCCTCCGGCGCCTGCGCCTGCACGTCCTCGGTCACCCTCCGAGTCTAGGAACGCTCACCCCTGCTCCCGGTGAGCCGGCGCGGCGAGCCGCCAGCCGTCTGCGTCCTCGCGCACCATGCCCAGCTCGAGCAGGGCGGCGAGCGCACCGACGACCTCGTGCACCCCGAGCCCCGCGGTGCGGGCGATCGACTCGACCCCGGCCCCGGTCACCACCGGGACCGCGTCGAGCACCCGCGACTGCTGGCGGGTCAGCCGGTCGCGGCGGCGCTCGGGACCACGGGGCACTGCGGCGAGGTCCTGGCCGGCCGAACCCACCTCCTCGAGCACCTCGGCGCCCGAGGTCACCAACGTGGCCGCGCCCGAGCGGACCAGCTGGTGCACACCCTGGGACGACGCGCTCGTGACCGGACCGGGGACGCCCATGAGGACCCGGTTGAGCCGACCGGCCCAGTTGGCGGTGTTGAGCGCGCCGCTGCGGACCGCCGCCTCGACGACCACGGTGCCGGTGGTGAGGGCGGCGATGAGCCGGTTGCGGGCGAGGAAGCGGATCCGCATCGGCGCGCCGCCCGGCGGGGTCTCGGAGACCACGACGCCCGTGGCGGCGATGTGCTCGATCAGCTGCCGGTGGCCGGCGGGATAGACGCGGTCCGCGCCGCAGGCGAGCACCGTCACGGTCGGCCCGCCGCCGGCGAGAGCGCCGCGGTGGGCGGCCTGGTCGATGCCGAAGGCGCCGCCGGACACGACCGGCCGGCCGGCGCGAGCGGTCTCGGCGGCGATGTCGGCCGCGACGTCGGCGCCGTAGGTGGTCGCCGAGCGGGACCCGACGACCGCGACGGACCCGGCGAGCTGGTCGAGGCGCACCGGCCCGCGCGCCCAGAGCCCCACGGGGACGCCGCCGCGCTGCTGGAGGGACGGCGCCGTGGCCAGGTCGGCCAGCTGGCGCGGCCACTCGTCGTCGGCGGGCGTCACGAACCGCAGCCCGGTGCGCTCCGCGTCGGCCAGCACCCGCTCGGGGGCGAGCCCGCGGAACCGGGGCGCCATCGCCGGCTCGGCGCGCAGGTGGTCGAGCACCACCTGCGCCCCGAGGTCGGCGACCAGCGCGAGCAGGCGCTCCTCGCCGGGCTCTCCCACGAGCGAGAGCGCTACCCGGGCGAGGCGGTCGGCGCTCATCCGGCGCTCTCCAGCATCCGGAGCAGCAGCGGCTCGCCGGTGCGCAGGCGCAGGGCGGTCGCCACCTCCTCCAGCCCGGGCCGGTCGAGCCCGCGCAGGTCGGCGACGGTCCACGCGAGCCGGTGCACCCGCGTGGCTCCGCGGCGGCTGAGCCGCCCCTTGTAGAGCTCGTCGTCCACGTCGGCCTGCCCCTCCTTGGTCAGCGGCCAGCGGTCGCGGAGCACCGGCCCGGGTGCCTGGCCGTTGAGCCGCCAGCTCTCCGCGGCGTAGCGCTCGGCCTGCCGGGCCCGGGCGGCCTCGACGCGTGCCCGCACCTCGGCGGAGGACTCCGGGCGCTCGAAGTCGAGCTTCCGGTCGTGCTGCTTCAGCGGCGGCAGGACCCGGACGATGTCGACGCGGTCGGCCACCGGGCCGGTGACCTTGTTGCGGTAGTCGCGTCGCTGGACTTCTCGACAGCTGCACCGGTTGTGCTCGTTGCGGGCCGACCAGTCGCCGCACGGGCAGGGGTTGCAGGCGAGCACGACCATGCCGCGCGCGGGGAGCGTCACCGACTCGTCGCGTCGGGCGACGGTCACCTCGCCGCTCTCCAGGGGCTGGCGCAGCGCCTCGATGACGTCGGACCTGAAGAGCGGGAACTCGTCCAAGAAGAGAACACCCGAGTGTGCGCGACTGACCTCTCCGGGCCGGACGACGCCGGAGCCGCCGCCGATCAGGCTGGCCTTGCTCGCGTCGTGGTGCGGGGCGGAGAACGGGGGCCGGGTGAGCATGCCGCGGGCCGGGTCGAGCGTGCCGGCGAGCGAGTGGATGGCGCTGAGCTCGAGCGACTCGGTGCGGTCGAGGTCGGGCAGGATGCCGGGGAGGCGTTCGGCCAGGCTGGTCTTGCCGGAGCCCTTCGGGCCGGACAGCAGGAGGTGGTGGCCGCCGGCGGCCGCGACCTCGAGGGCGTAGCGCGCGTCGGCGACGCCGACCAGGTCGGCGAGGTCGAGCTCCTCGAGCCGCTCCTGGCCGCGCCAGGCGAGCAGCGTGGCGCCGGAGTCGGGCGCGACCGGCGGCGCTTCTGGAACCTCCTCGTCGCGCAGGACGGCGACGACCTGGCCCAGCGACCGGACGCCGATCACACTCATGTCGGGCACCATCGCGGCCTCCGCCGCCTGCGGCTCGGGCACGAAGACGGCCCGGATGCCGCGCTCGGCGGCCGCGAGCACCATGGGCAGCACCCCGGGCACCGAGCGCAGGTTGCCGTCGAGGGTCAGCTCGCCGATGAACGCGGCTCCCTCGAAGGACCCCGGCGGCACCGTGCCGGCCGCCGCGAGCACGGAGATCGCGATGGCGAGGTCGAAGTGGGTGCCGCGCTTGAGGAGGTCCGCGGGCGAGAGCAGGATCGTGATGCGCCGGGTCGCCGGCCAGTCGAACCGGCTGTTGATGATGGCCATCCGGCACCGGTCGCGGGCCTCGTTGATCGTCGTGTCGGCCCGACCGACCATGGTCACGCCGACCTGTCCCGGAGACACGTCGGTCTGGACGTCGATCAGGTGGCCCACGGCGCCGTGCAGCGAGACGGTGTGGGTGGTCGCGAAGGGCATCAGCCGATCCCCCGCACGTGGTCGAGCAGCGACGCGCCGCGGCGGGGCCGGACGATCCCGACCAGGTCGATGCGGATGTCGCGGACGGCCACGCCGCGCTCCTCGACCCAGCGCACCGCCAGCCTCCGCAGCCGGGCGACCTTGATGTCGGTGACCGCCTCGTGCGGGGTGCCGTAGCGGACGCTGCTGCGCGTCTTCACCTCGCACACCACGAGCACGTCGCCGTCGCGGAGCACCAGGTCGATCTCCCCGGCCTCGCAGCGCCAGTTGCGCTCGAGCAGGACCATCCCCTGCCCGGTCAGGTGGCGGGCGGCGAGCGTCTCGCCGTACGCCCCGAGGGCCTGCTTGATCGCAGCTGCAGCTGTTCGCGTCATGCCGACAGCGTCACCGCGGGCGAAGACAGCAGACGCTCGCAGGCGATCGTGCTGTGGAGACCTGGGCCGGAACGGTCCGTTGTGGACGCGAGGTGGGTCGTCAGTCCAGCGGCGTGACGTGCGATCCCGCGTAGGCGAGGACGGCCTCGCGTGCGCTCAGCCCGAAGTGGGCAGCCATGCCCAGACAGTCGCGCAGGTCCGGGTCGGTGCGCATCAGCGCCAGGTCGAGCACGAGCGGTCCCGGCCCCAGGGCGCGCGTCGCGAACGGGTGTCGCGCACTCATCAGGCGGCGTAGCTCGCCGGCCGGGCCGGCCGGCAGTCGCTCGGCCGCGCGACGCCACACCCTGGCCGCCGGCCCGCCGGAGAGGTTCGCACCCACGGCGTTGCCCCGCAGGTCGAGCTCCGCGAGGCGGGCGACCTCCGCGTCGGTGGGCTCGTCTCCGGCGTCGACCACGACCAGCCGGTCGACCTCCGGCAGGAGCGACGGGAGGGCCAGCACGTCGACGGCCGGAGCCTCCGGGTCGACGGTCCAGACCCCGGTCCGGACGGCGGTCGCGCCGTCCGCGGCCAGCTCGGCCACGCCCACGCGCGAGAGGCGGTCCACCGTCGCGGCCGTGCTCACCGCCGGGAAGGGCGGGTGCGGTGAGTGGAGCCGAGCCCGCGCCTGCTCGACGAGGGGCGTCGTGCGGGTCCGCCAGGCGTCGTACACCTCCTCGGCGGGCGCGCCGGCGAGGATGCGGCCGAGCGCGTCGGCGATGAGGTCGCGCATGCCGTCGCGCATGTCGTCGAGCTCCGCCGAGCCCGGTCGCAGACCGCTGAGCCCGGTGAAGCGCGCGCTGCCGGGGTTGGTGGGGCGGAGGTCGACCTCCAGACCCAGGCTGACCGCCGGCAGGTACGCGTGCAAGCGGCTGGTGACGACCCGGTCGAGGCGACGCTGGTAGTCCTCGAGCACCTCGATGGCCGCGCGCGTGCCGCTCACGATGTCGAGGTCGCGGTGGGCCGCGTCGCTGTTCCCGAGCCGCAGGACCGGTCGGTCAGACGGAAGGTCATCGGGGTCCGGGGTGTCGATCACGCCGAGCGCGAGCGCGTCGGAGCGGTCGAGCGAGTCGAGCGAGTCGAGCGACGGGAACACCGCATCCACGGTCGAGGTCACGCACCCGGTGAAGAACGCATCGACACCCGCGCTCAGCGGCAGGTCGACCGTGGACCAGTCGCGGCAGCCGATCGGCCCGTGGGCGCGGAGGTACTCGATCGTGGGCTGGTCGAGCACGTCGATGGCGTGCAGGTGGAAGGACACGAAGAGCGGGCGCAGCCTGGGGTCGTAGGGCAACCCGTAGCGCAGTCCGAACGACGGGTGCAGGTGCCAGCCGAAGGCCAGGAGCCACGTGCCCTCGGGGATCTCGTCGCCGGCGCTGAAGTCGCGGCTGACCGGCACCAGGTGCGCCCGTCGTGGTTCGCCCGCGAGTCGCAGGTCGGCGCGGACCCGCGACTGCACCTCCGTCGCGAGGTCACCGAGCTCTCCGGGCCCGCTGAACTCCACGTCGCTGAAGCGCACGAGGTTGCCGAGCATGGCGAGGGTCTGCACGTAGTCGCCGATGTTCCTGGAGCCACGCACGCGGTCCGGCTGGCTGTAGTAGAAGATGGCGAGAGGTACGGCGCCCGGCGGCGGCGTGGGCTGGGCGGCAGGGTGGGTCCAGGCCCGGACGTGGTCGAGGCGGCGCCGAGCGGGGGGACGGAGCTGGTCGGGGCCGCGGTGGTCCGCCTCCTCGACCAGGTCGCGCGCGATCTCTCGATGACCGGTGACGAGGAAGCGAGCGGCGAGCGGCCCGAGGCCGCGGGTCGCCAGCGTCTCGGTCGCGCGGGCCGTCGCCACGGCGGTGGAGAGGGGACGGCGTCACTCGGATCCCCTCTCGTCGGATCGGACGACGTGCAGCTTCGCCCGCTCGAGCAGGCGGTAGTCGCTGCGGCCCTTGAAGTAGTCGTTCACCGCCCGGTGGCAGCCCGACCAGGAGTAGTAGTCATCGATGATCATGCGCCCGCCCGGCGACAGCTTCGGGGCGATCCGCTCCAGGCAGACCATCGTGGACTCGTACCAGTCACCGTCGAGGTGGGCGAACGCGACGGGCCCGTCGAGCTCGATGGTGTCCTGGAAGAGTCCCTTCACGAGCTCGACGCTGTGCTGCTCGACGGGCACGCCGAGCCGCTCGAAGGAGCCTCGGACCTCGTCGTACAGCTCGGGCCGGTAGCCGTAGTGGGTGTCGCCGCGGAGACCGGTGGCGCTGCCCTGGGCGATGACGGCGTACCGCTCGTGGACGTCCGCGCCGTCCTTGGCGCTCGGCGCGGGGATGGTGTCGAACACGTCGTACACCTTGATCGGGCGATCCGGCGACTTGGCAGCTGCCAGCACGATGGCGGAGCCGCCCTGCGCCGTGCCGGCTTCGACGACGACTCCGGGCACACCGTCGGCCTCGATCTGCCGGACGCACGTGGCGAGGTTGCGCAGATGGCCGGCGCTGAGATACGAGAGCCGCTGGTCGGCGACCGCACGGATCACCTCTTCGACCTCCACCTGCCCGAGGTCCTGGCGCCCTACGCAGCGGACGATCGTGGACGAGGCTGGCTCGCGCTGATCGACGTCGACGAGTTCATCGTGCTGCGCGAGCACGGTTCCGATCGACGAGCTGACGAGCACCGCCCCGGCTCCCCGGTTGCGCTTCCTGAACTTCAACGTCGACACGACCGGCCACGATCCGACCCGGCCCGTCCTGGAGCAGCACACCATGCGCTGGTCCCTCGAGGACCTCATGGCCTACGAGGACGAGCGGTGGGCCCGGCGGGTGAAGTCGATGGTCCGCTACCGGTTCGCCCGGCTCGACAGCACGATCCACAAGCTCAACCGGGGGCGACATGCGCTCCTGGACCCGGCCACGGCTCGACTCCACCACTTCAGGATGCCGCTGCATCGGGTCGACATCCCCTACTCCGTGGACGACCCCGTGCGCCGCCTCGACTGAGATCGGCGAGCAGCCCGCGTCAGCCCCGCAGCGCGGGCGTCGTGCAGCTCGGCCGGTCGAGCAGCAGCACGTCAGCACCCGAGGTCCGCAGGCCGGCGAGGTCGGAGAGCGGGCCGACCACGTCGGTGTTGAGCGCCGCGACCAGCGGGGTGACGACCGAGGACATCACCCCGTCGAGGACCTCGGTGAGGAGTGCGCTCGAGATGCCCGCGACCGAGCCGACCGGGTCGAGCGTCGCCGCGGGCAGCCGCACCTGGGAGCCGCCGTTCGACTCCGGGGTGTTGTAGGCATCCGGGGGGACCGTGATCGTCACCGCGCCCGGCGTGCCGCTCGGCGTCAGCGTCGCCCGGGCCGTCACGTTCAGGTCCACGGGGATGCCGACGAGGGTGATCGTGACGGAGAGCGGCACGACCAGCGTGGCCCCGAGCAGCCCGCCCGTGGTGCTCACGGTGGCCGACCGGCTGGACGCACCACACGTGACCGCGTCGAGGGTCGACGTCGCGGAGGCGGTGGTCACGGTGAGGCTCAGCGGCGTCGATGACTCGATCGCGACGGCTGCCACGCCCGGGATGTCCAGCGTGAGGTCCTGCTCGATCAGCGAGGCCTTTGAGGTGACGGCCACCTGGTTGCTGGAGTTGGGCGTCGACCCCGCGAAGCCGCAGGCCGTGCGCGCCGCCTGCACCAGGCCGACCGACGACGTCATCGAGCCGACGCCGGGGAGTCCGGCGCCGAGGTCGATCTCCACCGCCGAGCTGCCGTCCGCGACCAGCACGCCCCCGATGACCAGGTCGGCGAGGTCGAGGGCGGCGGAGAGGCCGGCGCCCGCTCCGGACCCGATCGTGAACAGGTTCGCCAGCCCGACCTGCTGGCCGCCGAGGACGCCGAGATTCGCGCGGACGGTGTCGAGGGCGGCGACCTGGCCGGCGCTGGCGCCGCTGGTGCCGAGGACGTCGGCCGCGGCGTCCAGCAGTGCGGCGAGGGTGACCGAGGCCGAGCCAAGCGCCTCGGGCGAGGCCAGCCCCAGCTCCGTCGCGAGGGTGGCCGCGTCGACGGTGGCGCCGACCATGCCCTGGTAGGTCGCCGCGCTGACCGAGGCGCCGATGCCGTGGGCGGCCAGGACCCGGGCGATCAGCTGCGAGCTCGCGGACGACGTCGCGAGCCGGGCGCCCCACGAGCCCAGCTTGTAGCAGCCCTGGGCGCGCGCGACGCCGACCGCCGAGCGGCTGACGCCGCCCCAGCCGGGGGTGAACCGGAACGCCACACTCGTCGCCGCCGTCACGCGTACGGCGGTGGGCACGGTCGATCCGCTCGCCGCGGTGAAGACCCCGGCCGAGCTGAGCGTGCCGAGCTCGGGCCGGACCGTGACGTCGTCGCCGACCGGGTCCGGGTTGCGGGCCACCGACCGGTCGGCAGCGGCCCGGAGGGTCGGCGAGATCGCGTCCACTGTGCGCCCGTCGAGCTCGCGGGACAGGTCCAGCGCGACCATGTCGGCCACCGTCTGCATGTCGGTCCGGGCGACCCGCTGCATCCCGATGTCGACGGTCAGCGCCGTCATCGCGATGAGGACGGTCAGCATCACCGCCACGATCGGGACGACCGCCCCCCTCTCGTCCCGCCGCGCCACTAGTTCACCCGCGCGACGGCCGAGTAGCTCATCGCGTCCGGGAGCGGCACGAACGGGAAGGCCGGCACCCACGGGTGGTCGGCGTAGGCGTAGTCGAGGGCCACCGTCGCGCACCGGGCGGCGGCGTCGTTCTCGCAGGCGGCCAGGGTCACCGAGCAGGTCCCGACGGCCGACCCGCCCTTGAGGAGCGAGGTCCCGTTGCAGCTGACGCCGTACAGGTCGAGGGCGTCGTCGAGCGCCGAGGTCGCCGCCGTCGTCCGGGCCGCGTCGGTCGTGGTGGCCGAGACGGCCGCCGCCCGCGCGCTCTCGGCGGCGGCCTGGCTCAGTCCCTGCCGGAAGCTGAGCATGAAGCCGTAGCTGATGATCCCGAACAGGATCGCCAGGAGCAGCGGCACCACCAGAGCGAACTCGACGGCCGCGGCGCCCCGCTCGCCGGGCACCCTCCGGCGGCAGAGACGCCCGGCCATCCCACTCCCCACGGGCCAGTCGTACCACGATGTGACCGCGGTCACCCGCTGGTCTGGTCCAGCGCTCACGCCTTGGGCGGGTCGATCTCGGAGGGGCTGAGCTCCTCGACGTTCACGTCCTTGAACGTGAGCACCTTGACGTTCTTCGCGAAGCGCGCCGGCCGGTACATGTCCCAGACCCAGGCGTCGCTCATGGAGACCTCGAAGAACACGTCGCCCGCCTCGGTGCGGGCCTTCACGTCGACCTGGTTGCACAGGTAGAAACGTCGGTCGGTCTCCACCACGTACTTGAATATCCCGACGACGTCGCGGTACTCCCGGTAGAGCGTCAGCTCCATCTCGGTCTCGTACTTCTCGAGGTCCTCGGCGCTCATGCGGTTCCGGGGTCCCCGCGGAAGCGTGCCTCCGCGCGAAGCGCTCCCGTCGCGCGCTTTCGTGGGGTGTTCACGACGCCGACTCTATATCCGGCTCCAGCCCGGCCGCCCGGCGAACGTTCACGAACCGCATCCGGTGGACCGGCGAGGGCCCGTGCTCGGCCAGCGCGGCGGCGTGGACGTCGGTGATGTAGCCCTTGTGGGTCTTGAAGTCGTACGCCGGCCAGGCGGCGTCGAGGTCGGTCATGATCCGGTCGCGGGTGACCTTCGCGATCACCGAGGCGGCCGCGATGCACGCCGCGACCCGGTCGCCCTTCCACACCGCGAGGCCCGGCACGCCGAGGCCGTCGACGGGGAACCCGTCGGTGAGGACGTACGCCGGCGGCAGGTCCAGCAGCGCCACCGCACGCCGCAGCGCCTCGACGTTGGCCACGTGCATGCCGAGCCGGTCGCACTCCTCGTGGGAGATCACGACGACCGACCAGGCGAGCGCGCGCTTGACCACCTGGTCGTAGCAGCGCTCGCGGGCCTTCTCGGTGAGCAGCTTGGAGTCGGCCAGCCCGGGGACGATCCCGGCCTTCCCGGCCGGCAGGATCGCCGCGCCCGCGACGAGCGGGCCGGCGCAGGCGCCCCGGCCGGCCTCGTCGACGCCGGCGATCGGCTCGATGCCGTTGCGGCGCAGGGCGCGCTCGTAGCCATAGAGCCCGGCGTCCTTCCGGACCGTGGCACCGCGGGGCAGCACGCTCATGACGAGACCTCAGGAGGCGTCCGGCACGTCCGCGAAGGTGTCCGGACGGTGGACGAACGTGAAGCGGTCGCTGGGCCAGACCAGGACGAACACCTTGCCGACGACGTCGTCGACGTCGACGTACGGGTTCTTGGTGCAGTCGCGGTCGGTCCGGACGCACATGTGGACGGTGGAGTCGGCGGAGTTGTTGCGGTTGTCGCCCATCACGAAGACGTGGCCGTCGGGGACCGGACCGACCTCCCAGTCGCAGTTGCCGGTCATCGGGCCGTAGCACTCCGCGCCGCCGACCCGCGCGTAGTCCTTCTCGTTCAGCGGCTGGCCGTTGACGAGGATCCGGCCCTTCTCGTCGCAGCAGGTGATCACGTCGCCCTCGACGCCGATCACGCGCTTCACGAGGTGCCCGCCCGAGGGGTAGAGGCCGACCGTGGACAGCAGGCCGGCGACGCCGTTCGTCGGCCCGGCGGACTCGGCGGTGGACAGCCAGCCGCCCGGGTCCTCGAAGACCACGACGTCGCCGCGCTCGGGGGCGCCGCCGAACCAGTAGGACACCTTCTGCACGAGGATCCGGTCGTTCTTGACCAGGCCCGGCTCCATCGACTGCGACGGGATGTAGAACGCCTGGACGAACAGCGCCTTGATGACGATCGCCAGCACCAGGGCGATGCCGAGCAGCAGCAGCGTCTCCTGCCAGATCGGCAGGTGCTTCTTCTTCTTGGGCGCGTCCTCTGAAATGGACGACGACCGCGACACCGGCTCGTCGGGGTCAGCGACGGAGGTCGGGTCGCGGTCGTCGGAAGTCACGCGGGAAGGCTAACGGGCGTGCCTGAGGGTTGCCCTCAGGCCTCGCGGCGCTCCTTGATCTTGGCCTTCTTGCCGCGGAGGTTGCGCAGGTAGTACAGCTTCGCGCGGCGGACGTCACCACGGGTGACGACCTCGATCTGCTCGAAGATCGGGGAGTTCAGCGGGAAGGTGCGCTCGACACCGACGCCGAAGGAGACCTTGCGGACGGTGAAGCTGCGACCGATGCCGGAGCCCTGGACGCGGATCACGACGCCCTGGAAGACCTGGACGCGGGAGCGGTTGCCCTCGACGACCTTGACGTGGACCTTGATGGTGTCACCGGCGCGGAAGTCCGGGACGTCGTCGCGCTTGATGGCGTTGCCGAGCTCGGCGATGACGTTGCTCATTGTCTCTCCTCGCGAGTGCCACAGGTCAGCCGCGGTGCAGGAACGAAAGGTTCAGTTGTGGCCCAGCAGGTGTGGCCGGCGGCGCCGGGATCCCCCTGTGGCAGGAACCGGTGCGGACCCCCGTCGGACGAGTCGTTCAGGGCGATCCTTGTTTGGCCGGCTGGACCGAGGGTCAAGTCTGCCACAGGGCGTTCAGCCCCGGGAAATCCGCTTGGTCATGCGCACCACGCCCGGCTCGATCTCCCCGCGCAGGCGGTAGCCGGCCTTCTTGTACATCCGCTGGTTGCGCGCGCTCCCCGCTCCGGTGAAGAGCACGTACGTCGTCGCCGCCTCGGGCGCCAGCGCCTCGATCCGCTCCAGCAGCGTGCGGCCGAGCCCGCGGCCGGCGAGGTCCGGCGCGACCATCAGCCGGCCGATGTCCCACTCCTCGCCGCGCAGGGAGGCGCGGACGGCGCCCACCAGCCGGCCCGCCGAGCGGGCGACCAGCACGGTGTCGCGCGCGGTCCACGCGCGCAGCTCGTCGTACGACTCGTGCAGCGCCGGGATCCGCACGCCGGGGTTGTCGTGCATCTCCTGGACCCAGCAGGCCCGCTGGAGCACGTAGAGCTCCCCCGCGTCGGCGGGCTCGAGCGGCCGGATCTCCACGTCGTCGAGCAGGGTCGAGGCCGGCACCAGGTCCGGCCGCCGCTGGGCGGTACGCCGGACCGCCTGGTCGTGCCGCCAGGCCGCGATCGCCGCGTGGTCGCCCGACAGGAGCACCGGCGGCACGTCGTGGCCGCGCCAGGAGGCGGGCTTGGTGTAGACGGGGTACTCGAGGAGGCCGTCCTCGTGGGACTCCTCGACGAGGGAGGCGGCGTTGCCCATGAACCCGGGCACCAGGCGCACCACGGCCTCGGTGATCGCCAGCGCGGCGACCTCTCCCCCGTTGAGCACGTAGTCGCCGAGCGAGACCTCCCGGACCTCGGCCCGACCCGCGACGTCGTCGAGGACCCGCTGGTCGATGCCCTCGTAGCGGCCGCACGCGAAGACCAGCCGCTCGCGCGTCGCGAGATCCCGTGCGACGGCCTGGGTGAAGGGCTCACCCGACGGGGTCGTGAACACGACGGTCGCGCCGGTCACGTCGAGGGCGTCGAAGGCCTCGCCCCACGGCTCGGGCTTCATCACCATGCCGGCGCCACCGCCGTACGGGGTGTCGTCGACGGTGCGGTGCCGGTCGTGGGTCCACTGCCGCAGGTCGTGCACGCGGACGTCGATCAGGCCCTTCTCCCGGGCCTTGCCCGCGAGCGAGAGCTCGAGCGGGGCGAGGTAGTCGGGGAAGATCGTGACGACGTCGATCTGCATCAGTCGTCCTCGGGCAGCGGCGTCACCAGGCCCGGGCGGTCGGCGACGACCACGCGGCCGCCGGCGAGGTCGACCTCGGGCACCAGGGCCTTCACGAACGGCACGAGCGCCTCGCGGCGGTCGGGGGTGCGGATGACCAGCAGGTCCTGGGCGCCGCCGTGCACGAGCGCCGACACCTCGCCCAGGGCGGTGCCGTCGACGTCGTACGCCGCCAGGCCCACCAGCTGGTGGTCGTAGTACTCGTCCGGGTCCTCGGGCGTCGCGTCCGCCGGCAGGTCGGCGTGCAGCAGGATGCCGCGGGCGGCCTCGGCGGCGTTGCGGTCCGGGATCTCCTCGAAGCGGACCAGCAGCACCGACTGGTGCCACTTGCTGGTCGCCACGGTGAGCGCCCGGTGGGAGGTGTGCGAGCCGCGCGGCGGCTCGACGCGGAGCACGGTGCCCGGCGCGAAGCGACGCTCCGGCTCGTCGGTGCGGACGTCGATCGTCACGTCACCGCGGATGCCGTGCGGCTTGCCGATCCGGCCCACCAGGACCTCGATGGTCTCCACTACCTACTCCCCAGGGAATGCGAATGGGTGCCGCCCCGGAGGGCGGCACCCAAACAAGTGCGAACTACAGCGGTCAGCGACGCCGGTCCGTGTCGACGAAGTCGACCCGGGCACCGCCCCGGCCCGCGAGGGCCGAGACCACGGTGCGGAAGGCGGTCGCCGTGCGACCGCCCCGGCCGATCACCTTGCCGAGGTCCTCGGGGTGCACCCGGACCTCCAGGATCGAGCCGCGGCGCAGCTGCTTGTCCCGCACGCTCACGTCGTCGGGGTGGTCGACGACGCCGCGCACCAGGTGCTCGAGCGCCTCGGCGAGCATGGCGCTCAGTTGTCCGCCTCGGTCGGGTCGGACGCCGGCTTCTCGGCCGTCTCGGCGGCCTCGGCCTCCTCGACCGCGGCCTCCGGGGACTGGCCGGCGGTGACCACGGTCTCGGCGGCCGGGGTCTCCTCGGCCGGAGCCTCAGCCGGAGCCTCGGCCGGAGCCTCGTCCTTCTTCTCGGTCTTCTTGGCGGCCTTCTTGGTGACGGCCTCGCCCCGGGGCTCGGACTGAGCCTCCTTGAGCGCCTGGTTGAAGATCTCGAGCTTGTCGGGCTTCGGCTCGGCCACCTTGAGGGTGCCCTCGGTGCCGGTGTGGCCCTTGAAGGTCTGCCAGTCGCCGGTGATCTTGAGGATCTTGGCGACGGCGTCCGACGGCTGCGCGCCGACGCCCAGCCAGTACTGCGCCCGCTCGGAGACGACGTCGATGTACGACGGGTTCTCCTTGGGGTGGTACTTGCCGATCTCCTCGATCACGCGACCGTCGCGCTTCTTGCGCGAGTCGACGACGACGATGCGGTACTGCGGCACCCGGACCTTGCCCAGGCGCTTCAAACGGATCTTGACGGCCACGTTTGTGGTGTCTCCTCGGAATCGTGTGTGGTTGAGGGCCCGCGCCAGGTGGGGAAAGCACCGGTCAGGACCTTCGATGGGCTCTGCGGCGTCCGGGTGAGAGGGTCCGGGCGCGCAGGACTCAGCGGCCAAGTCTGCCAGACCTCCGCCCGTCGGTCGAAATCGGCCGCGGGTGGCTAGGCGACCACCGTGCCGCGCAGCACGACCGCCGAGGGGCGCAGCAGCACCGAGAGGTCCTCGAGCGGGTTGGCGTCGTAGACGACGAAGTCGGCGGGCGCGCCCTCGTCGAGCCCGGCGTCGAAGCCGAGCCACTCCCGGGCCCGCCAGGACGCCGCACCCAGGGCGTACTCCGCCGGCATGCCGAACGCCGCCATCGCGATCACCTCGCCGGCGATGTTGCCGTGGCGGCTGACGCCGCCGCCGTCGGACCCCGCGTACAGCGCGACCCCGGCCTCGTAGGCCGCCATGATCGTCGCCCGGCGGCGCACGAACAGGTCGGTCATCGTGCGCCCGTAGTCGGGGAACTTCACCCCGGCCGCGGAGGCGTGCTCGGGGAACTTGTCGGTCTGCATCACCGTCGGCACCAGCGCGATGCCGCGCGCGGCCATCGTCTCGACCTGGTCCTGGTGGAGCCCGGTGCCGTGCTCGACGCAGTCGATGCCGGCCTCGATCAGGCCCTGGAGGACCTCGTGGCCGAAGCAGTGCGCGGTCACCTTCGCGCCGTGCTCGTGGGCGACCCGGATCGCGTCGGCGAACGCCTCCGGCGGGAACGACGGCCGCAGGTCGCCGTCCTCGCGGGAGATCCAGTCGCCGACGAGCTTGACCCAGCCGTCGCCGCGCTGCGCCTCCTGCGCGACCGTCGCGGCGAGGTCGGCCGGCTCGACCTCGTGGGCGTAGTTGCGGATGTAGCGCTTGGTCCGCGCGATGTGCCGGCCGGCGCGGATGAGCCGCGGCAGGTCGTCCCGGTCGTGGATCCAGGCGGTGTCGGCCGCCGAGCCGCAGTCTCGGATGAGCAGCGCGCCCGCGTCGCGGTCCGCGGTCGCCTGCTGCTCGGTCGCCTCGTCGGAGACCGCCCCGTCCTCGTCCAGCCCGAGGTGGCAGTGGGCGTCGACCAGGCCGGGCACGATCCAGCCGTCGACGGCACGGTCGGAGCCGGGAGCCGGCTCGTAGGTGACCGTGCCGTCGACGACGTAGAGGTCGCGCACCTCGCCGTCGGGCAGGACCGGACCGGAGAAGCGGAGGGCGGGCATGCCCCCGGACGCTACCGGGCCTCCTACCGGGCCTTGTGTCGGGTCTTCAGGCCGAACCCGTACCGGTACAGCGGGTCGTAGTCCTCGTCACCGACGTTGATCGGCTCCTGGTCCACCGTGCGCGGCCAGGTCACCGGGAGCTTGCCGGTGAACGGACGCCGCCCGTAGAGCACGTCGGCCACCCCGGTGCCCTCGCTGCCCGGCAGCCACGAGGCGACCAGGGCGTCGACCCGCCGGAGCAGCGCCGGCGGGATGATCATCGGCCGTCCGGAGACGACGAGCACCGTGCAGGACGCGGCGCGGGCGCAGACCTTCTCCACCGCCTTGGTGTCCGCGTCGGAGAGGAGCATGGTCTTCTCCGGGCGCGGGACGCCCTGGTCGCCCGGGTCGTAGGCCCACCGCGGGCCGCCGACGTCGCCGAAGCCCTCGGCGTACGGCGTCTCGCCGACGACCACGACGCCGGCCGCCCCGCGCGGCACCCGTTTGGCGGCCGTCTCGCTGAACACGACGTGGCCGCGGGCCGCCTTCTCGATGCCGTCGAGGATCGTCGTGCCCGGGATGACGTTGGTGGAGCCGCCCTGCCAGGTGAGCGTCCAGCCACCGGCCTGGTTGCCGATGACCATTTGGGCGCAGGCGGTGGCGGGGGCGGCGGGCGGAGCGCCACCAATGGGCCCTCGAGCGGCAGTTGGGTCAGCACTCTGGGTGCGACAACGGGGTTCCGCCCGCCAGGGTCTGTCCTGAGCGCCCGAGGTGGGCTGCGCAAGGGGGCCCTTCTCGGTGGGTCAGGCCAGCGCCCAGGTTCCGTTCTCGACGGTGAGGCCCAC